>NZ_LXJP01000021.1:0-105380 GCF_001728855.1 Pseudomonas sp. AP19
CCTTTTTTTTGCTGTGCTATGGCTGAGGATGCTCAAACGCCTCGGCAAACAGGTCAGGTCGATAGCCGGCTGCGGCAAATAGATGCTCACGGGATTCGTCGATCGCCGCACGCAGCCGCTCACTGTCCACGCCCAGTACTTTGCCGCCGCGTTTGACGATGCGACCGCCGATCATGACCGTGTCAACATTGCTGCGTTCGGCCGCGTGTACCACGGTGCCGAATGCGTTGCCCGACGGGTAAAGGTTTATGTCCTGGGTATTGATAAGAATCAGATCGGCCTGTTTGCCGGGGGTCAGGCTGCCGATTTTGTCCTGTAATCCTGCACAGGCTGCGCCGTCAGCCGTGGCGGCTTTGAGCAGGCTATGAGCCGGCAGGGTCACCAGATGATGCGCTGAACCGCAGCAACGCTGCGGGTGCATGCCCATGACGCGTTGCAGGTAAAATGCCACCCGCATTTCCATAAACATATCGCCGCTATAGGACGTTTCGTTATCGACGCTCAGTCCCGGGCGGATACCGTGACGCAACGCGGCCTGCATGGCGAACATTCCATCCTCGATGCCGTAGTGCGCATCGGAGCGCGGACATACGTTCACGCGCACACCCGCCTCGCGCAGGATTTGCCAACCTGCGTCCGGCAGTGCGGTGCAGTGGTTGAAGATGTTATCCGGCCCGAGCAGTCCTTTGCGATGCAACCCTGCCAGCTCGGTTGCCATGTCTGCGCCAAAAAATTCGGTGACGATCGGCAGGCCCAGCCGCCGGGCTTCAGCCCACAGTTCGGGCTCCAGTTGGGCCATCATGGCCAGCGAAACCAGGCTGTTGTCTGCATTTTTGAAATATTTCTGTTGCAGGCGTTCGAGGTTGCCGGGCCAGTGGGCTTTATCCCAGTCCCCGGAGACCGGCGCACCGCAGGCGTGAATCGAGCGAATACCTGTGTCAAGCAGCGCCTCGACAGCGGCGTCGGAGTGCGCGCCGGTGCGGCTGTTATGGGAGTTATCAATCACGGTGGTGATGCCGGCGTCAATGCAGCCTAATGCGGTCAGCAGGTTGCCGATATACATGTCACCTGGGCGATAGAATTTGGCGAACGAGTAGTGCGTGGCGTTGCAGTAGTCCTCAAGCGTTTGCGCGTTCGGATTAATCCGGCGTAGTTGCCCCTCCCAGGCATGGCGATGCGTATCCACCATACCTGGCATGGCAATCATGCCGGATGCGTCGATAACAACGGCGTCGTCGACCTCAATGTGTGCCTTGATCGATGTGATTGTGCTGCCTTCGATAAGGATATCGCCGTGTGCCAGGTTGCCTGTTTCACTGTCCATGCTGAGCACAGTGGCGCCGCGGATAAGGGTGCGGGCGGCTGGCGAGGCGGGCGGCGCGACGATGTTTCGGGTATATCCAGTCATCTTCTGCTCTCCGTTTGAGTGGGGTGAACAGACGGTACGGAAAGTGATACTCCCGACAAAGACGGTTAAACTGTTTTAATTATTCAGCAAATACGAACAATACTGGCCGTTCGGCTGCTGCTGTCTTGGTTTATGGAAAAAGAATATGGACCGCATCCAGGCAATGCAGGTTTTCGTCCGTGTGGCAGAGGCGGGGAGCTTTATTCACGCGGCGCAAACGCTGTCGTTGCCGGCCTCTACGGTCACCAGCAGCATTAAGGGTCTTGAAAAATATCTGCAGGTGCGCCTGCTGAACAGAACCACGCGGCGGGTCAGCCTGACACCTGAGGGCGCGCGGTATCTGGCGCAATGCCGGGAAATCCTCGAACTGATCGAGCAGACCGAGGCCAGCCTGACGGAGTCCGCAAATCGGCCGCAGGGGCGATTGCGGGTGGATATGCCCGCAGGCATTGCGCATTTTATCGTCATGCCAAAGCTGAAAGACTTTTACACGCGGTACCCGGATATCTACCTGATGATAGGCGTCAACGATCGGCAGGTTGATCTGATTCAGGAGAACGTGGATTGCGTGATTCGGACCGGGCAGCTCAATGACTCCACGCTTGTTGCACGCCCGCTCGGCCAGTTCCGCTGGGTGACGTGTGCGTCTGCGGCCTATCTGCAAGATAACGGCATTCCGCAGACTCCGGACGACTTGTCACATCACCGGGCGATTCATTATTTCTCGGGAAACGCCAGGCGAACCGGTGAAATGTGCTTCGGCACCGGCACTGAACAAATGTCAGTCCCGGTCAGCGGCGCTGCGGCCGTCAATGAGACAGGGCTCTACATAAAAATGTGCCTTGAAGGTTTCGGCCTGGTGCAGCTCGCCGAGAGAGTGGTCTCAGAGCATCTGCGGGAAGGGCGGCTGATCGAAGTCCTGGCAGATTGGCAACCCGCGTGCGTGCCGGTGACCTTGCTCTATCCGCATCAGCGTTTTCTCTCACCGGCAGTGCGAGCATTTGCTGACTGGGTGACCGAACTGATCCGCGACGGCAACTCGGCAAGTTGAGTGCAGCGGATGGGTCACGGGTGGATAAAGCCGCACGGCCAAACATATAAGACCTTGACCTACGTGGACCCGGAAGGTGTTGCTGAGCCGGTTGCCTCGGCGGAGGATACCCGTCGAGGCAACCGGCAGTCATTCTACTGGCACCGACCTTCTTCGCTTGCTTGTCCTATCCAGGCTTCCAAGGCCTTGGCGCTCATAGGCTTGGCTATCAAGTAGCCCTGTGCTTCGGAACATCCCCACTGTATTAACAGGTCGAGGATTTCCTGGTTTTCTACTCCTTCTGCAACTACCTGGTAGCCGAGCCCCTTGGCCAGCCCGATGAGGGTTTTAACCAGTTGCTTGTCATTCTGATTGCTGCCCAACCCGCTGATCAGCGACTGGTCAAGCTTGACGGTATTGGCCGGGAGTTCTTTCAAATAAGCCCAGTTGCTGTAGCCGGTACCAAAGTCATCAACCGCTACCTCTACGCCAAACTGACGCACGCGCTCCAACTGCCGGATGACTTCGTCAGGGTCGGTCATGAGCATGCTTTCGGTAAACTCAAGTTCAAAGCTGGCGGGGTCCAGGCCGTATTGTTGAATTTCATGAATCATCGCATCGACGAATTCGGCGTTTTCAAGATCGCTGACGGTAATGTTCATCGCAATACGCAGGTGCACGCCTTGCGCTTTCCAACTAATCGCTTGCTGGATGATTGCGTTGAGCACCCACAGTCCCACGGAGGGTATGAGTGCGGTTTTTTCAGCCAGGGGGATAAATTCAGCCGGGCTGATGGGGCCCAGTAACGGGTGCGTCCAACGTAATAGTGCTTCGACTGAGTGACACTGCCCTGAGGGCAGTTTGACTTTGGGCTGGTACACCAGGCTGAACTGTTTATCGGCGCTGACCGCTTCCGGCAACGAACTCAACAACATGAACGCGCGTTGTTGAGCCGCATCAAAATGGGGTTCATAGAGCGACCATCCCAGCTTACGATCACGGGCCTCATCCGCCGCACTGACCACCAGGCGCAGCCAGTCTTGCTGGAGCACAGCGCTGTGAATCGGCAGAACGCCAATCCCCACTTGCATGAGAATGGGGATGGCGTGGCACTCGACAGGCTTTTTGAAGTCCTTGAGGATGCTTTCACAAATGTGCTCGGCCGTCTGATCCTCCTCAAGCAGGAAACCAAACCGCGTCGGGCTTATTTTATAAAGTAGGCACTGTGGCGGTAACAGTTTTTGTAGACGCGCTTTGATTGCCAGGATCAAGTCTGCGGCAAAACTGTAGCCCAGCGCCTTTACGATATCGTTGAGGAACTTTGGCGAGACGATATCAACGGCATACACCTGGCACGCGCTGTCAGCCTTTAGCGCCTGGCGTATATCTTCCTCAAGGCGCAGTCGATTAAACAGCCCCGTGGGTTGGTCGACAAAGTTTCGAGAGCGCATGCCGCGTATGCGCATCATCACCAGTTCAGCGAAACCTTTGAGCATCTCGCTATCACGCTCACTCATCGCAGGGCGTGAGATCGTATCAATGATGCACAGGCTTCCCAGCGTAAACCCCTCTTCGGTAATCAGTGGAGTGCCCGCGTAATAGCGAATATACGGAGGCCCCGTGACCAGGGCATTGTCTGCAAAGCGCGGATCAAGCGTTGCGTCCAATACCTCCAACGGGGTGTTGTCCAGCGTCGAGTAAGCGCAGAAGGACACTTCCCGTGATGTCTGGGCTTCTTCAAGCCCTACGCGCGCTTTGAACCATTGCTGATGCTTATCAACGATCGAAATCAGCGCTATGGGGGCGTTGTAGTAAGCAGAAGCCATCTCGACGATTTTATCGAAGACAGCATCGTAATCGCTGTCAGTTGGACAAAATTTTTCGACCTCTTTAAGCCGTTCAATTTCATCCGGCGGAATAGGAGCGCCTTGGCCCATGACAATCCTCGGAATACCTGTGGTCATATACACCGTATCAGACAGTGCCATCATTATGATGTTGTTTTTTTCTATCCTCGGAAAGATGAACGGTAGGCAGGCGTGCAGCCACCCATCGACCACACGGATCACTCCGATGGACTGCTTTATCTTGTGACCCGGCCTGCGATAAAGGTACTTTTTACTCGCCTAGCGCTTTAAGACACCGGGCGGAGCAGGGCTCCGACGTGAATAAATAAGGAGTATGAGATATGCCCATTCAATCGCGCCTCAGCCCACTGTCTGAAGCACACATGGATGAAGCACAGAGAACCGTCCTCAGACATATCATCAGCGGCCCACGAGGCAACCTTGACGGCCCGTTTTTAGCGTGGATTCACAGCCCCGAGCTTGCCGATCATGCTCAACGGCTGGGAGCGTTTTGCCGATACGGCACGCGCCTGGAGCCTCGATTGACCGAGCTCGCTATTCTGCTCACTGCCGCTTGGTGGCAGTCCCAGGCTGAGTGGCAAATTCACGAACCCATTGCCCGTAGCGCTGGCGTGCCAGACAGCGTAATAGCCTCGCTCAAACAGCAGGTATTGCCCGAGTTTCAAAGGGATGACGAGCGCATTGTGTATTGGCTTGGGAAGACCCTCTATGAATCTCGTCGTGTGGATGACGCCCTATACGCCCAAGCCGTTAGTTCGCTGGGCGAGCCAGCCGTTGTCGAGCTGATCGGGGTCTACGGGTACTACGCGTTAGTCGCGATGACGCTGAATGTTTTTGAGGTGCGTCGGGATGGCGATGTACCACTGCCATTTCCCGAATCCTAGCGGTCGCTTCGAGTGACGCGAATGGTGGGTATGAACCCGGCCGGGGGCTGACCTGAAAAAGTTCGGTTGTTGGAGTCATTAGGCGTGCCTGGCCCTTATTAAATCAGATTAATCTCGTGTATTTCTAGGCGTTCGAATATATGCGCGATCTGGATCTAGACATAGAGTTGTGTGGGGTAAAGGTGTCCTTTCGCGCCTTGGAACCACATTGTCCAACGCGATAATAATCGCTGCACGGCCTGGCAAACACTTACAGTTAACGAGTTTTTAGCGTGTTGTCGGCACGTGCAGGGTACGTATTTATAAGTTCAAAACAAGGCGATAAATATGCAGTTGCGCTGGGCGGTATGTACTGGGTTGCTCGTTTTAGTATGGGTCATTTATTTTTCTTTTATGTCAGCGCGAGTAAGTGGCGGTGGATACCTGAAAAATCAAGGCATGCCCATATATTCTTGCATGCCGTGGACTCAAATGTACGTCATGCGAGACGATAGGTGACAGGCTTAACGAGTTGTCGTTCACTTTGTTGCGATCACGTAGGTTGATCCAACAAAAGGCGTTCTTTGTCAATAAGCTCATCGGCTAGCCTCACCATCCCCAATGCACCACCGGCGGATAGATCAAACCTATATCTTCCACCTATCACAAGCGCAGGCACGCCGGTCAGCTCATACTTATCCGTATTGCGCTGCGCTTCTTTTATCTTGGCTTCGACGAAGAAGGAGTGATAAGTAGAAAGGAAAGTCTCCCGCTCAATGCCATGCGCCGCTAAGAATTCAGCCATCTCAGCAGGCGTCTTCAGCGATTTTCTAGCCCGAACCGCTTCGAATACAGCTAAGTGCACCCAGTCCGGCGCTTTCAGTATTTCCAAGGTAAGATACAGCCGTCCATAGGTGTTCCAAATGCCGCCAAACATGGCTGGAACCCGTCGAAAATGCACATCCGCGGGTAATTGGTCGATCCAAGGGCCGATCGTACGCTCCAACTCATAGCAATGCCCGCAACCATACGAAAAGAACGCCATCACCTCTACTTTTTCTGCATTTTTTGACCAGCCACTTGTGCGCAGCTGCGTATACCTATTATCTGCCAGAGCGTTAAACCCAACCAGCCCCGTAAATGTAAATAAAACCACTAAAAGAAACTTAAACATACGCACCTCAGGCAGTGACCAAAACGAGAAGATTTTAAAGTGTCCGATCCTTTATAAGGCTCGCGGCATTCTTTAGCTCTGACCTGGATTAAGCGGAGGCACTGACAATGCGCCGCAGGCGCCAAGTCAAATTGATATGCAACGATGAGGCCTTTAACTCTTTATTGTTCATGTCAGGCAGCGAGCGGTGCCAAAACAGGCCAGAGTGACAATAATGTTAAAGGTGAAAGTCGCTGATTGACATCCATCACCGCCGCTAATCTATTTCTCAGCAGTAGACAATCTACTGCCTACCAAATCGCACCAGCATGCGCTGGCCCACGCGCAATGACTCAGGAGCAGGATCGTCGAAGGCTAATACGCATTCCACCGTGCGCATATTCGCTCGCACCTGTGGATCGTCTTCCAGCGTACTATTGCCCAACACAGCGCTGATACGCACCACTTGGGCGAGCAAAGGGAATGCGCCACTGCCGCTTTCATCGGTTACTTCTGCTCTCATGCCGAGATGGACTGCACCTATGAGCGACTCGTTGATTTCAGCACGCACTATCTGTGGCTGGTCAGGTAATAAGATGAAGGCAGGGCCCGACTGGGGTGAAACGGCAGCGCCCGGTTGAACCAGACGCCGGACAACTTCAGCGTCGACCGGTGCAATAAGGCTGCGTTGAGCCAGTTCATAGCGTGCAGTGGCGAGGTTTCTTTTGGCTGTTTCGGCGTCCATGCGGTTCTTAGCAAGTTCGTCATGCAGTTGGGCGGCCATTTCACGGGCATCATCGGCGCTCTGGCCATCGCTCGCGCCTGCATCGGCCGCCTTCGCCAGGCGCGTTGCCTTTTGATCGGACAATTTATAACGTCTTTCCAACTGTTGAGCTTGAAGGTGTATCTGCAGTTGTTCGGCCAGGGCAGCACTCACAGCGTGGCCTGCCAGCTCGCTGTCCAGCGTTGTCAGCAACTGACCTTTTCGGACGCGATCACCTTCTTTAACCTTGATCTCGGTCACGATTCCCTCACGGGTGACACCCAGCTTGAGCAGGCCACCTTCAACATCGACGCGGCCGCGGGCAACCGCTATATAAGTCGGTGAAGTGGGTAAGGCTTGTGTGAGGGGCTCCTCTTGCGAGCAGCCCGTCAAGAATGCATAAGTGCTGATCAAGGCAAGTGCTGGGTAGAGTAAAAGCAAATTCATACAGTAAGTTCCTTCGTGCAGGTAGCGTCCGTCGGTCGGGTGTGGGAGTAGTGATCGCTGACGATGCGACCGTCATCAATGTCCAAGACGCGGTCGGTGTGGCTTATAAGACGCGGGTCGTGGCTGACACACAGCACCGTAGTGCCACGCTCGCGTGCAATGCGATGCAGGATGTCGATGACGATCTGGCCGTTGGCGGCATCCAATGCGCTCGTGGGTTCGTCGGCGAAGAGCAACCCCGGTTCTTTGGCTACAGCGCGTGCAATGGCGACGCGCTGTTTCTCGCCGCCGGACAAAGCGGTAGGGCGCAGTAACATGCGCGAACCGAGGCCGACCTCCTCCAGAGCCTGTGCGGCTCGGTGGCGTACTTCTTTGGCCGTGAGCCCAAGGTAGCTCAGGGGTAATTCCACCTGTTGCAAAGCTGTCAGCGCTGGAAACAGGTTGAAGCCCTGGAACACGAACCCCGTATGCCGCAAGCGAAACTGCTCCAATGCGCGAGGTGTAAGTGTGCCAAGGTCTTGGCCCAGCGCCAGTACACGTCCCTTGTCGGGGTACTGTAAGCCACTGAGAATTGCCAGCAGCGTACTTTTCCCACAACCTGAAGGGCCTGCGATTAGGGTCAGTTCCCCGGGCCGTATTGCCAGGGTGATGTCATGCAGCACCGGTGTGACGATCTGTCCAGATCGAAACGACTTGCCGATGCCATTAGCGTGTAGTGTGAATGCAGGCAAATTCATAATGTGCTATCTCAGAAGGCTCGTAGGATCGGCGTGACGCAGAGTGCGAATGGCTGCAAGACCCGACACCAAGGCGAGAGTCATGCTCAACAGTAGGCAAACGAGGGCAGCAACAGGCGAGAGCATTACCGGTACGTTGTAGTAATGAGCGATGGCAAAGAACAGTCCGGCCAACACCGTGCTACCCAGCAAGCCCAATGCACCGACCCAGAAAGCTTGCTCAATGACCACCTTACGCAACGTGGATACGCCGACGCCTAAGGCGTTCAAGGTCGCGTATTCGCGTATCGATCCCACCACAGCAGCCATCAGGGTTTGACTGGTAATCACGGCGCCCACCAGAAACACAATGGCGGCCAGGAACAGCACGCCAGCGCCGGCGCCGGTATCGAACATCCAATACATTTGTGAGCGCCGGCTGAAACGTTCTGCGGTCCACACTGCGTAGGTGCCGAAAGCCGACGCACCTGCGAGGCGAGCAGCAACTGCATCTGCTTGGCTCGGGGCACGTAATTTGACGACCAGGTAGGTCACTCGATCATCGTCGGCAGCGGTTTCAAGTTGCTGGGCTGTGGCCAATGAGGTCACTACATTGACGCCACCCAATGCACGTAATCCGCTGATCACACCCACAACGTGAACGCGATGGCCGTTGAGGGTCGCGACGTCTCCCTGAGTGACGCCCAGGCTATTCAAGTCAGCCCGATCTACGATGACTGCGCCCGGTTCGTTCAGGCGTGCCCGTAGTGCTGTCGGCAGAAGCTGCGAGAACATCAGGCCCTGAGCACCAGCGTCAATGCCGGAGACATAAACCGAGACGCCGCCCGTGTCGCGCTCCCCACGCCAATCGGCATCGACCCACCGAAAGGGCTCTACTTTGAGTACATCTGAATCCATACGTAGACGCATCTCCACGCCGGCATCGATTGGCCGGCCGAGATTGACGCTTTGCGTGCCTGGGTAACCCACCCACAGGTCTGCGGTGGAACCTGTGATGTAGACGCTGGCGCTGCTGAAGATACCCATTACAAGAGCCGTTTGAAGCAATTGCAGTAAACCTGCGAAGCCCACGGCAATAATTGCAGGTAGGAAACGACGCCATTCATGAATGAGCGTCAAGCGTGCGAGCGCGACCATCAGTCAGCCTCCTTCATTGGCAGAGGCGCTCCGCCGAGTGCTTTATACAGAGAGACGTAGGCAATGTTACGCTCAGCGCTGATCTGGTCGAGTTGTTGCTGGGCGCGCAATTTATCCAGTTGGGCCGAGCTCAAATCGAGTTTGCTCAAAAAACCCAAGTCAGTTTGCAGCTGTTGCCCATCCACGCGGGTTTGAGCGCAGGTGTAGGCCTGACGGGAAGATTGTTCGCTTATGCGCAATTGTTCGAGATTACCCATGGCGATTTCGGTTTCAGCAATGCCTTCCAATATCGATTTTCGATACGCAAATACCGCTGCCCGCATCTGGTGGTTCTTCGCTTTCGCGTTGGCCACGCGTATTCCCCAGTCGAACAAAGGGATACTGATGCCCGGCCCGAAAGAGAAAATGCTGTTGCCGTTCGGTGTATGGCGGCGGTTGCTTGCAACGTTCAGCGACCACTGCAACGACGCCCCGAGGCTGATATGGGGGTAAATATCCGCCTCACTCATGCCCAGCTCACCGGCCGCGACAATCACTAAGGCTTCCGCGCTGGATATTTCCGGGCGCGTGCGCAACAGGTCAGCGGGTAAGCTGCCGAGCTGCCACTGGCCGAGCTTGGGTGGCGCCCCTGGGGTTAACCAGAGCGGATCGGGCTGGGTCTGGCCGGTCAATATCGCCAATTGCTGCGCACTGCGGTTTATCTGCTGGCGCGGCCCGGTCAGAGCCATTTCAGCGTGTGCGAGCTCAGCGCGCGCCATTGCAACGGTCGCGCGCGGCTCTAAGGCGAGTGTTTCGCGCACCTGCATCAGGTTCAGTTTGTCTCGATGAATGTCGCGAATAGCGGCGAGGGTTTGTTCCGTTTGTTGTGCTGTGCGCAGCTCGATCCAGCGGCGGCTGACCTCGGCGACTAACGTTACCTGCACGGTACGTAACTGAGCCTCAAACAAGGCATGGTTACCCTTTGCAAGACGATCAGCACTTTGTTTGGCGCCAAATAACGGCAGCTCCCAAATCGAATCGAAACCAATCAGAAAGTAAGACGTCCTGGTGTCAGGGCTGACTGAGTCTCGGGTGTTGATACTCAACGAAGGCAAGTAGGGGGACTGAGCCTTTTTACTGAGTACGCGTATCGCCCGCAAGCGCTCGACGGCTTCGGCTACGTCGAGGTTGTTTTGCAACGCCTTATCGACCAACTCATTCAGCTTCGGATCATTGAAGGCGTGCCACCATTGCTTCAGATCAGATGCCTGAGGTGACAGCGGGCGTTGAGTATTACGCCAATTCTCTGGAGTCAAAGAGTTCAATATGGGCTGCGGCGCGACAGCACATCCAGAAAGAGCCGTAAATACGACTGAAGCGCATATTGACCGGTACAAATACGATCGGTTGAAGATGTTAATAATCGTTCCCCAGCAAATATAGTTCATGCGGTGTTCGCTCTAAAAAACTGCGCCCCAGCATAAAGTGTTAATGTATTAATGATAGCGCTAACGTCACAGGGTCAATCAGTTGGTTAAAGACTTGTAAGTCTCCGCTCAGCCCTCGTGGGTGGTATGACTGAATACAGACAGTGCTGTTGTTACAGATAGCTAACGAGGGGAACTAGAAACCTTATTGCTTATGTTTTAATGGCGCCAGCACGTAGTGCTCGATGACAATATTTTCTGTGACGCGTTACGCTTTTTGTTGTTACTTATTCCTTAGCAGCGGGCGAGGGGAGCTTGGCACGCAAAAAAGCAAATCTCACCTCAGCGTGTGGCGTTGTTTTGAAAGCAGGGCCAGAATAGGTCAACTAAGTGCTTGCAACAACGGCAAGCCTCCTAAATTTAAATAAGATTACTCCTACTGATGGCCAGCATATGACAAGCTTTCGTCGTATACCCAAACGCCGACGGGTGCACGAGGTGGCGGGTCAACACACTAGCAACCCGCGGCGTTTTTACTTCTGAACATTGAGTTGCTTGAGCCACGGAAAGATCACTTAGCTATATATTTCCAGGGGCTTCCTGTATTCGAATTGAGTTAGTCTTTTGTGAAAAATAGTGTTCTTATCCATAAATGAGGAGTACGCCGACTGAAAAAATAGGAATTATCTTATTTGTTTTATGCTCTCACACCTGCAAAATCCGCCCATTGAACATTTGCACTATTTTAGTGCGTGCACACCTGTGTCAGAATGACGTTGCGACGTTTGCCGCGGCTCATTTGATCGGGCGTCAACGGTAGGATTACTCGACGTGAGCGTGAGCCAAGTGAATGCGACATTTTTGTAGATTTCAACAGAGGTGGATCCTCCCAGCGTCCTCGACTGTGAGAAATTTAAATATTTCTGAATCGCGCGAACACTGCCACGTAAAACGGGCTATAGTTTTGTAGCGAGTTTTTCAGGCTCAGGTGGTTACGTAAGCTTAGGCCCCGCGCAGCCTCTAGAGGTGAATTTCAGAGGCGCGAGATCATTTGACCCTGGTTAGCGGTAACTATTTTTTAGCCCGATACCATTTGGCGGGGTTGTATTCTGATCAATTCGGAAAAATATATGAGCCCCACAGAGCTGATGTCGATCAAAACCAATATCATTGTTGCTGATGATCACCCGGTCGTAGTTTTGGGTATCAGCAAAATGCTTGATGACGTTAAAGGCATGCACGTGGTTGCTGCTCCAGTAGTCATCTCGGAATTGTTCGAAGCATTAGCTCAATTGTCCTGTGATGTCTTGATCTGTGATTATTCCTTCGAGGGTGACTCAGAGCCGGATGGGCTATTGATGCTCCAGCGTATCCGCAGGCTCTATCCAGATATCAAAATTATTCTTCTGACGGCCCATGATGACTTGGTAATCGTCCAGCAAGCGCTACTTTTGGGTATTTCCGGTTTCCTGAGTAAAACAAGTGGTGACTTCGCGTCATTGCCAAAAGTCATCAATGCGGTTCTGCGCGGTCAGCGGTACCTCGACCCTGATACATCAAAAATGTTAATAGCACACATGGTGGCTAATAATCAGTCGAGTCCCTCGCTGGCGACAGCTAAGCTCACAGCGCGGGAACTGGAAGTCGTCCGGATGTTTGCTAGAGGTATGTCGGTTACCGAGATCGCCCAACATACTGACCGTAGCATTAAGACTATTAGCTCTCAGAAACAAAAAGCCATGCTTAAGATGGGGGTAGGAAACGACGTAGAATTGGCCAAGGCGTTCAATCAACTCTATGGAAGTCAATCTGGAGCATTTTGAGTGGGCCAGAACGCGTTCCGTTCATTGCGTGATTATTTGAAACATTGCACTGAGACAGGCCACGATTTACCAATACGCTTTTCCCGCGGCCTACTCATCGGCGGCAGTATTGCTGTGAGTATTGCAGTGTTAGTTGCATCGTTCGTCTGGACTGCAATGCTGGCGAATCAATTTCTTGATGAGCGCAAGCATTTGTTCTTAGTCCAACGCGACCTGATCAAGGGGAATGTCGATCGTTATGAGGCGCGCTTGAAACAAACGGCCGAAGCCTATGAACTGCTTTGGAAGTTATATGCTAAGGATGAAGTTCCCGCCAAGCGATACCGGCAACTGTTGGATGAGCACAAGGGCATCATTGTCACTGACACTGACATTACGGTGACGCCAATGACGCTTTTTTCTACATCCGTCCAAGCTAAAGATGAGGTGCCGTTGTCTGATTTTTTGCGCCTTATGCGCGAAATATCACCGTTGCCGCTCTTGTGCGAATGCAATGTTGGCTATTTTCTGGGCGGATTTGTTTACTCGTCTGATCGACGGCTTCTTGCAACGTGGCCGCCGCTTTCTGACCAGCAACTGGACAACGCGCGCATTGAAACAGCCGGCAGCTTTATTGATAGCTATGCTGATAAAGTGGATGCCGTGCTGGACAGTACAGCCGCAATAGCTTTGCGTGGCCGGCGAGGGGCATGGGTCACTGCTTATAACTCTCCGGTTACTGGTGAGCTGATCACTCATTATGCGGTACCCCTTTATCGCAACAAACAGCGTGTCGCTGTACTAGTGATCACCATACCCTTCAGCAAGTTTTCGTTATTATTTGAAGATACGCAATACTCTGAGTATTTCCGAGTTGAGCGTTCAGAGCCTGGTTTTTTTATTATATCTCAAGATCGCCGACACCTTTATGGCTTTGACGACTCTGAATATCACTTAGCCCAATCAGTACTCAACTCAACCGAGCCTTTAGAGCACTCGCATGGCTCAATGAAAGTTATTTACAATGATGGGGTGTTTTTTCTGTCACAGCTAATTAAGGGGCCGTCCTGGATCGCCGTGTATGCGTTTGACTGGAAGGTTATGCTTGCGGCGCTGAAAAAGCAGCTTATTCTTATAGCGTTTCTGACATCTTCGGTACTTGCGATTCTGTGGATATTTACTGTATTGCTTGATCGATTCGTGCTTGCCCCATTAAGGGTACGTTCAAAAATGGTCTATGAAAGCGAAGCGTTCAATCGCGCGGTATTGCAAACGGCCCCCGTCGGGTTAACCGTTTATGACCCCCTTACTGACACGATAGTCATGCAAAACGAAGTTATCCGGAATATGTTAAGTACCTCGCAAGACACAGGGAGTGGGCTGTACCGTCGACTATTGAAAGCGAGTTTTTGGATCCGGCAGCCGGACGAGCCGGATATACTCGAAGGGAAAAGCGATGTGCGCAGTGTGGAAATTTCAATAGTGGGTGCAGCAGGTGAACAGCGCGAAATCTCTGTGGCTTTTTCACCTGTTCGTTACCAACAACGTGAGGCAGTCCTTTTCGGAGTGACTGATATAAGTGATCAGAAGGCCGCAGTGCGCTTGTTACGGAAAGAGCGAGAGATGGCTGATCAGGCAAACCAAGCTAAATCACATTTTCTAGCGATGATGAGTCACGAAATCCGGACGCCACTGCATGGCGCATTAGGCAATCTTGAATTACTCGCCATGGAGCAGCTCGCCCCACAACAAAAAGAACGTGTTTCCACAATACGGCAAGCCTTCGATGCGTTGCTGGTACTGATCAACGACATTCTTGACTTATCTAAGATGGAGGCACATGAGCTGCAATTGCATACCGAATCTTTTCGACTTGACGACCTCATAGAGAGAAGTGCTCGAACATTTGCACCGCTTATCCTTGATAAAAAATTGCGTTTCCTTTGTTTGATCGACCCAGATCTAACCGGAACCTGGGCCGGTGACGGCCACCGCCTCGGTCAGGTCTTGATGAACCTGTTGAGTAATGCTCGAAAATTCACTGATAGCGGTTCAATTACACTTCGGGCAACGCGATCTGAATCCATTGATGGCATTCAGTGGGTACGTATCTCCGTCAGCGATACCGGGATCGGTATCTCACAGGCGCGCCTCGAAGAAGTGTTCGAGCCTTTCGTCCAAGCGGACAGGTCAATCGCAGCCCGTTTCGGCGGAACAGGATTAGGACTGACCTTATGCAGCCGAATCGTGACACTGATGGGGGGGCGCATTGACGTTGACAGCGAAGAGGGAGTTGGTTCTCTCTTTACAGTGAGTCTACCGCTGCAAGAGGAGAGTTTTCCTAATCAGCTTCTTGTCGCAGAAACTGTATTCCGATTCAATACGGTAGTGCTCATCTGTGAGTCGCTGCTGTGGCAACGAGCGTTGACTGCACAGATCTACCACTGGTTGCCCGATGTTACTATTATCGAAGCTGATTCGGCAGCTGCATTTTCGGCCGAAAATGAAAGTTCGATCATCATCTTTGCAAGCAGCACGACTTGGCTGCCCAAAAACTGGTGCGATGTTCAGCACTCCTATCTTGATACTATAATTTTTTCCAGTTGTGGCCCGCTTTATCCGGAACGCAGGCACAATCATCTAAATGTCACAGCGTATTCAATGTCCATGTTTAGATTGGCGCTGACCGCGTGCGGGAATAATGACGATGTACTTGAGCAGAGGGCGAACAGTCCGATTCAGCTGGTCGCTCCCAAAGACTGTCGACTATTGATTGTAGAAGATGATCCGTTAAATCGAGCGCTGATCGAGCACCAACTTGCAGCGCTAGGCTTTGACAAAGTTGATAGCGCAGTTGATGGGAGTGATGCGTTGGAGCTTTGTCAGGATCGTATCTATGACCTGATAGTCACCGACCTTGGAATGCCTGTGATGGATGGGCAAGCCTTTCTTAAGGCACTACGTGATCGAGGTATTCAGACACCGGTAATTCTAAGCACTGCGGAAACCGGCGGAACCATTCAAATCAGATCCTCGGGCTTTACAAGTGTACTCTACAAGCCAATTACGCTCGACAGGTTAAGTGCAGCCATTGAAAAAGCTCTAGGCACCTTAGATGCGCCATCTAATGAGTCTTCAGCGACGCTCACCGACTTGCATGAGCTATTTATATCCGGCTGGGAGAATGATAAAGCCACGCTGATCGAATCTCTGGAGGCTAACGACCAAAAACGCTTTATCGGCAGCCTGCACCGGTTAAAGGGGGCATTGTTAGTGCTGAATGAAAAGTCGTTGGCGGACACCTGTGAGACCTTGCGCCATCGAGTTAACTCGCAAGGCTTAGCGCTCGCTGGCGGAGACATTTATACGATGATTAAGCGTCTCCAGCACCGCGTAGACTACTATCGAGGGCGCAGCGCCTTCAGACAGGAACCCATTGATTAGTAACTGCTCTATATGGCGCTTTCATATGCGTCGCGTGTTATTTGGTGCTCGAAGTGGTAGCGATAAAATTTGAATGCCCGATCTCTCAGGTGGCCATCATCTGCTTTCGCGCTGTGGCTGGCGCTCGCTTTCAGCGCAATTGTTCGGCAGTTAGGCTGTTGAGTTGGCATGCTTGATCAAGCAGCGGGAAGGGAAGGGTAAGCGCTCTGGTCAGACTTTTATGCAAGCGCCTGTCAACAGGCGCTTCCGGGATCAAAAAACAAGTTTGATTGCATCAGAATAAGCCCACTATTTTTGACGTTGTCGCCAAAGACAAGCCGATCAGGTAACCAGCCTGCCTTAAAATCGTTTGACACTGCTGTTTATTTGATCAGAACTTATATCCGAGGCCCACAGCCCAAGTGCCAAACTTACCGGTCTTGCTGTTCTTAAAATCTAATTTAGAGTATTCGTAACTCGTATCCAGCGTAACATTTTTGAAGACATTGACCTGTGCGCCTACAATCGATGCCAGTCCGTATTTTGCGTCTGACTCTTTAAGTCTGCCGTTAGCGTGTGTGACATCAATCCCGTATTCCCCATGAGACACGCCGAGCCCTCCATAAACGCTAAAATAATCATTGAAGCGATAAGAAGGGCCGGCGGTAAGAGCACGGTATTGTAATGTTTTTTTGTTGTTTCCGCTGCTGCGGGTGCCTCCCGTATCCGTGTAAGAAACTATAAACCCAAGGTTGCTGTCTAGCTCATACCGATACTTTAGGTTAAAACCTGATTTCCTACGACTATCTCCAAATATTGCGTCGGCGAAAATCGCTCCCGGATTTAAGCTTGAACTCAGTGGCGTTGAAGCATATCGATCCGCTGCGCTCCCAGTTACATGGCTTTGAGCATACCCTATTGTCAGGGTGCTGCTGGGTTCAGCTCGAGCGGCTTCGCTATAAATACCAAAAAAAATCAATGGCGCACACGCGAGTATCGTTAATTTCATTTTGATGCCTCTAGAGTATAAATTCAGAATAAGTACTTGAAGTGCTTTCCGGCGCTTATCAACGTGCACTAAACGTTTATTTAGCGCCTTGGACTTTCCATGCTGCGGGTATGGTTTTTTGGGGTTAAATGTGTTGCGGGTATTTGCTGCCTGTTGGCCACTCATGCAAATCAGCTAGTGTTTCGTTGCAGGTCTTCTAGAGCCAATGGCCGCTGACGTGGAGACTCCGATAGTGGGCAAGCCTAAACAGCTATTTCCCAACCAGGTCAATGTGCCATCCGAACGCACAGAGGTTGATATTAGCTCTAGATGTGCGATTTGCATTGCTATCCATATCGATTGAATAGGGTCTATTCCAAAAATACGTCTTGACCACTTACGGCTTGGCCAATCTATTTCGATGTCACATCGCCAATCAAGCCCTGGTTCAAGCTGAGGTTCAAAGACCTTCAACTTAACTTCTTCTCTGTTGTTCAAATAAAATATACGATGTAGAAATACGTTACTCATCATCACCTCTACAGAGTGTATAGGGCTTCTCATTGCCGGCTTCCGAATCGATTTTCAGTAGGAGGGAAGAGAAGCTCTTTTTGAACTGCAACACTAGATTAGATCTGTATGGGACGCCTGTCTTTAAGAAAACTCCTATATTTTCCAGCATGGACTCCGAACGATAAACACATCGAACTCGACTAGTAATGTTACATACCTCAATCGGGCACGATGATGCCGCGCCCTAACGAGGTCTGATCCGTAAACGCCTCTATGCCTTAAGTCCACTTACCCCGTCTATGAGTACTCAACGACGCATGCCTTAATTTAAGGCCGCAGCCGTCAGACAAGTGATTGAACGCAGATACCCCGTTGCGGAAACTGCCTCTATAAATGGCTATATCCGTGACGCCTGAAAAACCGAGATAAAGGCCAACTATTGCATGTATTGGAAGGTTTGAGCACATCGCTGCAGGAGTGGTTACTGGACGGTCGGATCGTGGCGGCGCAAAGCGGATTTCATTTGAATGTGATATTCGACGTGGACAGGGTCAGCCTAACCAAGCAGATGGTCGCCGAAGGCATGGGTTATTCGATTCTTGCCCATGCAGCTGTTCAGGAGGACATCGCGAGGGGGCTGCTGGTCGGGCACACCATTGAAAGCCCCGGTATTCGATCAACTGTGTCGCTGACCACCCTGAAAGATCGTAGAAGTAGCCGCCTGGCGTTGAGTTGGGAAAAAATTCTGTTGGAGACATTGGAGGAACTTGTGACCGTCGGCGCCTGGAAAGAGGCCACGCTTTGGCTGGGTATGGAACGCACAAAAGCATCTTTTTTTGACTGATACACAGCAGATACTCGAAAAAGCACGAATGAGAATGAGTGGCAAATGTGAATCGCTGGTATATCATGCCTCGCGAAATTCCCGGCAGGTTGACTTTCCCGTCCGCTCATCCATCAGGTCAAAAAATCCATGCGTCGTACCCTGATTTCTCTCTGCGTGCTTCAGTCGTTTTCCACGTTTGCCTGGGCGCAGGTTGCGAGTACCGAAAATACCAGCCTTGAACTGCAAGCCATCAATGTCACGGGCGAATCAAACCCGGAGACGGCGCAAGGACCGGTCAAGGGGTATCGCGCCACACGCTCTGCCAGTGCGACGCGCACTGACACCTCAATTCATGAGACGCCTCAGTCCATCAGCGTCGTGCCCAAAGACGTGGTCGAGGACATCGGTGCGACTCGCTTGCAGGAGGCCCTGGACTATGCGGGCGGCGTCGGCCGCGCGAACAACTTCGGCGGCCAGGGACTTACCAGCTTTACGGTGCGAGGCTTTACCACAGCCGAGTTCTACCGCAACGGTTTTCCGATTAACCGTGGCTATCCAAGCATGCCGGACGCCAACAGCATTGAGCGCCTTGAAGTGCTTCGCGGACCGGCGACGATGCTCTATGGGCGTGGCGATCCCGGCGGTACCTTCAATGTGGTCTCCAAGCAGCCATTGCCTGAGCGCACGGTCACATTGGGTAGCCAGCTGGATGATCAAGGTATGAAGCGCGGCACCCTGGATGCCTCCGGCCCACTGGACGAGCAAGGGCGCCTGGCCTATCGCCTCAACGTGGTAGGCGAGGGCGGTGACACCTTCCGTGACCATGTCTCAACCGAACGCTATGGGGTAACGCCGGTACTGAGTTGGCAGGTCAATGACGACACCAAGGTGATTTTCGAAGGCGACTTCATGCGCAACAATCATCCGCTTGATCGAGGCCTGACTCGTTTCGCCAACCAACGCGGCACCGCGTCCCGCGACACCTTCTGGGGTGAAAAATACGCCGGTAACCTGCACAACGATAACAACATGGCTCAGTTGCGGTTCGAGCACATGCTCAACGACAACTGGAGCCTGGGCGGCGGTTTCCAGTGGTTGGACGGTACGATGAAGGGCAATGCGGTTGAGGCCAACGGCGCTACCAGCTTGAATGCCGATGGGCGAACGCTCCAGCGCAATTTCAACTACCGCAAGTTGGACTGGACCGACAAAGACTATCAACTGAACCTGACCGGGCGCTTTTCCACGGGAGCCTTTGATCACACGTTGCTGACCGGTGTCGAGTACGAAGTGTATGACTACTCGTCGATCATCCAACGCTCCAGCGGCGCGGCGGGGGCTTTTCCAATCGACATCTTCAACCCGGTCTATGGCCAGCCACGTCCGGCGCTGACGCGTACGCCTACCCACGACAAAGAAAACCTCAAAACTTACGCGGCCTTCGTGCAGGATCAAGTGGCACTGACCGAGCGTTTAAAAGTACTCGCCGGTGCGCGTTTTGAACGCTTCGAGCACGCGTACGAATCCTACGTGCCCGGCGTGAAAAACTGGAACGCCGCCGACAACGCCGTCACTCCGCGCGTGGGTGTGATGTATGACCTCACTGACACTGTCGCGATCTACGCGGATGCCGCACGCTCGTTCAAGCCCAACACGGGCGCCAGTCGCCAAGGCGGCGGGTTCGCGCCGGAGAAGGGCAAGTCCTACGAGGTGGGTGTGAAGTGGGAAGCGCTTGACCGGCAGTTGAGTGTCGATGCGGCGATCTATCAGATCGACAAGAGCAATGTCCAGGGCGTCGACCCCGTTGATTCAGCCTTCAATGTCGCGACAGGGCAGGTACGCAGTCGCGGCTTTGATCTGAACGTGGCCGGCAACCTGACGCCCGAGTGGCGGATGATCGGCGGCTATGGCTACGTGGATGCCGCAGTGACCAAAGACACCACGGTGCGCACCGGCACGCGCCTGGCGAATATTCCGCGCAATAGCTTCAGCCTGCTCAACGTGTATGAATTTCAGGATGGCGCGCTCAAGGGATTGGGCCTCGGCGCAGGTGGAAAATACGTAGCCGAGCGTGCCGGGCAGACCGCCAACAGCACCTTCACGATGGGCGCTTACACCGTCGTCGACTTGCTCAGCTATTACAAAGTCAACGAAAAGGTCAGACTCAACCTCGACGTGAAGAACCTGTTCAACCGTGAGTACGAAGAAGGCTCGTTCCTGAACTTCTACGCTTACCCCGGTGAACCTCGTACGGTGCAAGTGGGCGTCACTTACACCCTATAGACGCAGCAATCCATCAGACCCTAGCGCTCCAGTATGGGGCGCTTGCCAGATGTTCACGCTCAGGGTTGGCGGCGTAACCTAAATCGGTGTCCAAGATAACGTGCCTTTCCACGACTACCAGCACCCATTCACAAACTGGTTACGTCCCTGCGCCTTAGCGTTGTACAAAGCCTGATCTGCTACCTCAATCAACCCTTGCAAATGCTCCAGTTGAGACCCTGTGGCTGTCGCAATGCCGATGCTCACACTTAGCCGTCCAAACGGGCTGGTGTGATGCGCAATATTTTCTTTCTTCAACAGGTCGAGAATGCGCTGTGCAACCGCTGTGGCGCCGTCACTGTCGGTGTCTGGCATGATGATGCCCATCTCCTCGCCGCCATAACGTGCGACCAGGTCTGACGGTCGCCTTAAACACGCCTCGAAAATTCTGCCAACCGTCTGCAGGCACGCGTCGCCTGCCACATGCCCGAACGAGTCGTTAAAGCGTTTGAAGTAGTCGATATCGATCATCAGCAAAGCCAGCGTCGTGCCCTCACGCTTTGCTCGCAGCGCCTCCATGGCGAGGCTCTCATCAAAACAGCGCCGGTTTGCCAAACCCGTCAAGGCATCCTTCATTGCCAGCAGTTCAAGCTGCCTGTTCGAGGAGAGCAACCGCTGCTGAGTTTCACGCAACTGATCCTCTGCCTCGGTTCGACGACGGATATCCAGGATCAAAAACCAGCCGATAATGCCGATAAGCCCCAGCAACCCCGAAACGACCACCGCCGAGAGCAGGGCTTCTGTTCGCCACGCGGCGAGGGCTTCGCGTTTACCGAGTGCCACTGTCGTGATCAGCGGCAGCCGGTCACTCTTGCGGAAGGCGTAGAGCCGCTCCACCCCGTCCAGGCTGGAGGTGAACGACGCGGTGCCGACTGACCGATCGACAAGGTACTTTGAATAGATCGGCGACGAGGAAAAGTTGCGCCCCATGTCCTGCTCGCGGAAGGGATAGCGAACCAGCAACGTACCGTCGGTGTGGGACAAGCCGATAGCACCCTCCTGTCCTACATCGATTTTTCCAAACAGCCGCAAGAAGTTTTCGATCCCCAAGGTGACTGACACGACCCCGGCAAATTCGCCGTCAGCACCATTAAACCGTCGGCTGATGGTCATCACCCACTCCCGATTAGAGCGGCTGATGATCGGTGGACCGATAAAGATCTCGGGGGATGGATCATCACGATGATGGATGAAGTAGGCTCGATCAGAGCTGTTTGCCCCGGCAGGAATCGGCCGGTTGGAGGACATTAACCAGTGCCCCTGATTATCGTAAATGGTGATACCGCTCAGCTGTGGCATCAGCGGCTCCTGGCGGCCTACCAACGCCCGCAGCCGCTGAATTTGCGCAGGTCCGCTGCCTTCGGTTTCCAGGCGTTCGACAAGCCCGAGCAACAACAGCGCGCTCTGGCGGACGATGCCTTCGGAATAAGTGGAGAGCGCCTGAGTAAGGTTCAAGCCATGGACGTTGACTTCCTCCAGTGCTCGATCTCGAGAGGCAAACACCTTCCAGACAGTCAATGACGCCAGGGAACAACCAATAACCAGCAGTAAAAGCACAACCAAGTGGGTATCACGCTTC
Source organism: Pseudomonas sp. AP19 (assembly GCF_001728855.1). Taxonomy (NCBI): domain Bacteria; kingdom Pseudomonadati; phylum Pseudomonadota; class Gammaproteobacteria; order Pseudomonadales; family Pseudomonadaceae; genus Pseudomonas; species Pseudomonas sp. AP19. The sequence goes on from NZ_LXJP01000021.1 coordinate 22,266, forward strand.
ACGTTACTACCTTATGGAAAGCACGGTTTCCATTACAGCGGATATCGGACCTGGGCGTTAGCAGCCGCCACTCGGCTTTGTATCGGCCAAGGATACAAGCAGTTATGGAACACTGCAGCAAGAGATCATGAGCGCGAAAAAGATTTTTTTCATCGCTTCATAGTGTTTAGAAGAGGGTGTTCAAACGGCTGGTAAAGAGGGGCGCGCGTGTTAACACACGAGTAAGAATATGGGCACGTAACCGCGTTACCCCTGAGAACTAAAATGAGCCGTGCTATTTTGCCGCAGGCCTTGTTAAAGGGTTTTGCTCGGTATCATTATTGGTGGCCCTTCGTGGCCAAGGTCATACTCCGTGACGCGACGGCTCACCGCACACTAGAGCGTGTTGCGTCAGATATCGGCGCTTCTCAGGCAAGCGTTTTAGTGACATATCATTAAGCGCACGTTGTCGCCCGACCCTTGTTTTGACGTTGCATGCCATCGAACCTCAATAGGAATCTGCTCGGGTGATCAAACCGTTATTGTTGCTGCGCCGTCGCTTCGCCTCTATCCGCTGGCGTACTCGCATCACGCTCTGGGCCGCGGCCACCCTTGCGGGGCTGTTGGTGGTGATGTTCGCCCGCCTGGCCGACCTGGCACTGATGCAGTTTGCTCAGCAGACAACCGAGCGGCCTTGGTTGCCGTTTATCTACACGCCGTTGATCGGGATGCTGGTGGTCTGGCTGACCACGCGCTTTTTTACCGGGGCCCAGGGCAGTGGTATTCCCCAGGTGATCGCAGCCACACGGCTGGCCCACCAAGGCAAACCCGTCAATCATTTGCTGTCTTTGCGTCTTGCGTTCGCCAAGATAGGTCTTGGCACGCTGGCATTGACGGGGGGCTTTTCGGCAGGGCGCGAGGGCCCCTCGGTTCAAGTGGCCGCTTCGATCATGCACTTCTTTCACCGCTACCTGCCCAATGCGCGGATTATCCGCCCCGAGGACCTGATCCTGGCCGGAGGCGCCGCAGGCATTGCTGCCGCGTTCAACACACCCTTGGCCGGCGTGGCGTTTGCGGTAGAAGAGTTGGGGCGAAAGCTGGAGACCCGCACCAGTGGCGTGTTGCTCAGCACGATCATTCTGTCGGGGATGGTCGCGATCGCGTTACAGGGCAACTACAACTATTTCGGCCACTTTGACGTGCAAGCTGTCAACCTCGATACCGTCGTTCCTGCGCTGGCGTCCGGTATCGGTTGCGGCCTGCTGGGCGGGTTGTTCAGCCGCATGCTGCTGTGGCCACAACGGCATCAGCGATTCGTCCTCTGGGAGTGGCGCCGCTTACACCCCGTCTGGTTCGCCGGTGGCTGTGGGCTGATTGTGGCCATACTCGGCTGGCTCAGTGGCGGCATGTCATTCGGCAGCGGTTACGGCATCACCTCGCAGCTTATTGTGACCGACATTGGCCTGCCATGGCATGCCCCGATCACGCGCTTTCTGGCCACCGTCGTGACCTATTTTTCTGGTATCCCCGGCGGTATCTTTGCGCCATCCCTGGCGGTAGGTGCTGCGGTGGGCGCGAATGCCGCCGACTTTTTTAACGTGGCGGCGCAACCGATGATTGCGCTCTGCATGGTCGGTTTCCTGGCCGCGGTAACCCAGTCGCCCATCACGTCCGCAATTATCGTCATGGAGATGATCGACAGCCATGGGATGGTGATCAGTCTCATGGCCGTTGCCCTGATTGCCAAAGCGGTCAGTGCTCGAATGGGGCCGGAGCTATATCAGCAGCTGGCACGCGGCTTTCTGCAAACGCCCGCCACTGCTCGGGCCGACAAGCATTAGGTTCTGGATCGGCACGATACTGCGGCTATGACCCTAGGGGGGACGAGTCGCCCCCCTCTAAAGGTTTCAGTCGAAACGGAACGAGGCGCCATAAGCTGACGCGGGCAAATGGCTTGAACCGTCACGCCGTAACCGAGAGCGGAAGGTGCCGCTTTGCGGCTGGGTTCGGTAGAGGCCACGTTTTTGCAACTCTGGAATGACCAGCTCAACGAAATCTTCAAGACTGCCCGGGCTGAGCAGCGGATTGAGCATGTAGCCGCTGGTGCCAGAAATACGCGCGTGTTCCTCAATGCGTTCGGCTACCTGTTGTGGAGTACCCACAAGGATAAGGTCACTGCCTCGGGTTACATTGGCAAAGCGCTGTTTCACATCACCGGCGGTCAACGGTTTGCCACTGCCGTCAGGCCGCATCACGTAGGAGGTCATTCCTTCGGTGTGGGTCGAAAGCGCCTCACTGTCAGCGTAACGGCTGATATCGATACCGGTGTCGCCGGCGTAGCTCACCAATTGGGCCTGCAAGTGATAGTTGCTTTGCAGCTCATCATATTTGCGCTGAGCTTCGATCTCGGTCCTGGCGGTGACAATTCGCAGCACTGTTAAAGATTTCACGTCCTCAGCCTGCCGGCCGCGCGCCTGGGCTTGAGCCCAGATTTCTTCCAGCCCCTGACGAATTTCCAGAGGGCTGGATTTGGCGATGAAGATCAATTCAGCATGCTTGGCCGCGAATTGCCGTCCACGTCCTGACCAGCCGGCCTGGATCAGTAAAGGTGTGCGCTGGGGCGATGGAGAGGTCAGGTGCGGCCCGGCCACCCGGTAATGTTCGCCAACGTGGTTGATGGGGCGTACACGATCACCCTGCGCGTAGAGCTGGCGAGTCTTGTCGGCGACCACCGCGTCGTTGGCCCAACTGCCTTCCCAGAGCTTGTAGACCACATCCATAAACTCTTCAGCGCGCTCGTAGCGATCATCGTGCTTGATCATCTGCTCCAGGCCGAAGTTGCGGGCTGCGCTGGACAGGTATGAGGTAACGATGTTCCAGCCCACCCTGCCATTGGTGAGGTGATCCAGCGTACTGAAGCGTCGGGCGTGAGTAAAAGGATGCTCGTAGCTGGTGGTCACGGTGACCCCAAAGGCTAGGTTTTCTGTCACTGCCGCCAATGCCGGTATGATCATCAACGGGTCATTCGCCGGCGCTTCCACGGCCCATTTCATCGCCGCATCAGCGTTGCCACCAAACACGTCGTAGAACCCCAGGACGTCCCCGAAAAACAACATGTCGAGGTGAGCCTGGTCTGCAATGCGCGCCAGGTTCGACCAGTAACCCAACGAGTTGATGGCCAGTCGTTCGTCAGCCGGGTGCGTCCAAAGACTTGGCGCACCGCCACAGCCCACACTGGCTTGCTCATAGAGCGCGAACAACAGAGGTCTTGGATCTGACATGGTGGTACCTGAAAAAGAGTAAGTGGAGGAGCGTGTCACCGCTGATTCTTGAAGCCTTTACCGTAGTGGCGTTCAAGTCTGTGCTGTATCAATTCAAGCCCTATGGACAACAGCCAGTAGATGACGGCGGCGGTGGTCAGCATTTCGATGTAGCGGTAAGAAGACCGCCCATAGGACTGCGCCAGGAACATCACCTCCCAGACGCCCATCACCGAAATCAGCGATGAGTCCTTCAGCATTGAAATGAACTGACTGGTTGTCGGGGGAATGATCGTGCGCATCGCTTGCGGCAGGATAATGTGCACGAAGGTCGCCGTTGAGCTAAGACCCAGAGCCATCGCCGCTTCGCGTTGTCCGGGGGCGACAGCCAGGATACCGGCGCGAAAAATCTCACTCAGATAGGCACCATAATTCAGCGAGAGCGCAATTATCCCCGCGCTGATCGCCCCAGGTACGACGCCCAACTGCGGCAAACCCAAGTAGATCAGCAGAATCTGGATCAGCAGCGGCGTACCGCGAAAAAAAGACGCATAGAAGCTCGCGATACCGAACGCCACTGCGCTACGTGACAGGCGTGCAAGCGCGGTCATGAAGCCAAGAAGCAGCGACAGCCAGATCGAACAGAAGCACAGAAACAACGTCAGTGCGGCACCCTGCAAGAAGCCGTTAGGCCCCAAATGCAGGCCGACCAGATTTGGCCACTTCTCCAGAATGATCGAGAACTTCAGATCGAAGCTCATGAAAAACATCGCGCACACGCCGAACAAGCCTAACCACGTCAAATACAACCGAGTGCGAAAGCCAAAGAGCTGCCTCAATCGACGCGAATCGTTTGCGGATGCGATATTTACCTTGGCTGGGAGAGGGGGAAGGGCTGTCATTGGCTGATATCAGAGCCGATCCACTTTTGCGAAATCTTGCTCAGCGTGCCGTCGGCTTTAAGTTGAGTAATCACGTCGGTGACTTTGGCATTCCACTGAGGGTCGCCTTTTTCGATGGCGACTACGTTTGGTTCGGCGTACAGCGTATCGCCCGCAATTTTGAAGCGAGGGTCCTGAGCAATTCGCTCGCGGGCAGTAATGAGGTTGGTGACCATGGCATCAAGACGCACGCCAGTACCCAGCGCTAGATCCTGGAAAGCCACTGTCTCATTGTCGTAGGGCGCCACCTGAACATTATCGAATGGATAACTCAAAGGCTTGTCCTCGGCGCCCTCGATCACCAGGTTTTTGTTCAAGTAGGCTTCGTAAGTCGACGCACTGATCACGCCAACTTTTTTGCCGGACAAGTCTTTGCTCGCCCTGATGTCGTTGTCCTTGGCGTTCACCACGATCACCGCGGGCGACTGGTAATACTCGACGGGGAAATCGAACACTTCGGCGCGGGCCTTGCTCGGGGTCATCGAGCAGACGCAAATGTCATAGCGCCCGCTCCAGCGGCCAGCAGCAATCACATCCCAGGACGGTGTTTCCAATGTGAGCTTCACTCCAAGCCGTTGTGCAACAGCCTTGGCGACATCCACGTCAAAACCGTCCAGCTGGTTCTGTTCATTGAGAAAAGAGAAGGGTGGATAGTTTTCCATCAAGACACCGGTCAACTCGCCTTTTTGCGTCACGCGATCCAGAACGGGGCCTGCGAAAGCCGTTGAACACGTAGCGAGCAACGCCAAGCCACACGGTAGAAATGCCGTAGTTTTCAAAGACAAATACCCCAATCAATTCAAAAATCTGAATAGATTAAAACGCACTATAAAATACGTTTGTACTTGTTTTATGGAATAAGAGGCTCGCTTAAGGCTATATCGTAGGGCGCCGGCGCACGCACCTTCAGAACTCGAGTCTCAAGGACCATGCCGTCCGAGGCTTTTCAGCGGTCGCGACAGAGTGGCGAGCGTGCTCTATCTGGAAGGTTGATTTTAGGTGCGAAGCTCGAATAATAAGCAGCCCTGGGGCGGGACGTGCAGCGCTCTAAGCCAACCATACTCCACGCATAAATGGCCCCAGAGCGAAAATGGCGTTAGCATTCCGTCCATTCGGCTTAAACAGCCTGTTTTTCAGATCAGGGTCGCATCGTGGAAAAGCTAAAACGCCTCCAAAGTGGAATCGAAGGGCTCGACGCTCTGCTCAAGGGCGGGCTGGTAGCAGGCTCTTCATACATTATCCAAGGGCGCCCAGGGTCTGGTAAAACGATTCTGGCCAACCAGCTTGGGTTCCATCACGCCGAAAATGGAGGCCGGGTTTTAGTCGCAACGCTTCTGGCCGAGTCACATGACCGTCTTTTTCAATTCCTTTCGACGATGAGCTTTTTCGACGCGTCCAAGGTCGGGGCTGAAATCCAGTTTGTCAGCGCATTCGATACGCTGGAAAACGAAGGACTGGATGAAGTAGTCAAACTGCTCCGGCGCGAGATAAGCCGCCAGAAAGCTACCGTTATGGTGGTGGATGGTTTGCTCAATGCGCGCTCAAAAGCTGATTCGCACATCGACACCAAAAAATTCATCTCTGAACTGCAGGGGCACGCCGCTTTTGCGGGTTGTACCGTGCTGTTTCTGACCAGTTCCCGCCTCGACGATGGCAGCCCAGAGCACACCATGGTTGATGGCGTGATTGAAATGGGCGAGGAGCTATATGGCACGCGTTCAGTGCGTAGAATTCAGCTGCGTAAGACGCGCGGCAGCTCGGCAATGACGGGGCTTCACGAGTGTGAAATTACCGAAAATGGCTTGGTGGTTTACCCAAGGCTGGAAAGTCTCTATAGCCACCCATCCTCTCCTGATAGCGCCGACATGACGCGTATCGCCAGTGGCATTCAATCACTGGACGACATACTCGGCGGAGGCCTGCACAGTTCCAGTGTGACGCTGGTCATAGGCCCCTCCGGCATTGGCAAGACAACGCTCGGCCTCAAATTCCTGTCTGAGTCGACGGTGGAAGCGCCGGGCCTGCATTTTGGCTTCTACGAAAGCCCACAACGGCTGCGACTCAAAGGCCAATCACTGGGTATCGATATCAAAGACATGGAGGACCGTGGCGCCCTGTGCATTGCCTGGCAGCCTACGACTGAGGGATTGCTGGATGGGTTGGGCGCACGACTGCTGAGTCTCGTTGAAGAAAAGGGTATCAAGCGCCTGTTCATCGACAGCTTGAGCGGTATGAACCGCGTCACCACAAATCCGGCGCGAATTAATGACTTCTTCAGTGCGCTGATGAACGAACTGCGATCCAGGGGCGTGACGGTATTTGCCTCGTGGGAAATGCGCGATCTTTTTGGCTCCGAGGTCAGTGCACCTAACTCTGACCTGTCCAGTATCGTCGACAACCTTATGCTTATGCGGTTCTCTGAAAATCAGTCTGAACTAAGCAGGACGCTTTCCATTCTTAAAGTACGAGACAGCTCTTACGACCCTTCGCGTTTCGAGGTCGTCATTCGTGATCAAGACGTTTTCCTGAAAAAGGCTTCGAGACATGAACCATCAGTCCCCACTGAGTCATCGCCCGGTTCAGCATCTTAAGTCTTTGTGCGGGTTGAATTAACATGACCACCATCCTGGTCGTCGACGACGAATATCTGATCGCTGACATTCTCAGCTTCGCGCTGGAGGATGAGGGGTTCATGGTGGTAACGGCCAGCAATGGTCGAAAAGCGCTCGAAGTGCTCGATCGAGAGCGGCCTGCGTTAATCATTACCGACTTTATGATGCCGGTCATGGACGGCCTGGAATTCGCCACAGCCGTTCGAGCACTGCCTGGCGCGAATCACTTGCCGATCATCTTGATGAGCGGCGCTCAGGCACACATCGGTATGCAGAGATCCGATCTGTTTGATGCGGTATTGGCAAAGCCATTCGACATCGACTTGATCATTGCCGAAGTTAAAAAGCTCTTGGCTTCTGAAGAGTAGCTGTTCGATCCACCAGTGAGGGTGACTGGGGTGAATGTGGCTTCAACGCCCTCGGAGAACACCTGACGCAGTTGCTGCGGTGCACTTACCGTGCGATCAGGCGCTGGCGTTTCACTCTCTAAGTGCGCATGAGCAAACGCCGCGGTGGCAGTTGCAAAGGATGCAAGCAACGCTACGGAGCGTCAGGTTTTTTCCAAAATGAGTGGCATCTTTATTACCTCTGCTTAACGACGAGTAAAGGTTTGCTGCGAATTCGTACTCTGTACCGCTGAGGCCAAACAGGGCCCCAGCGGTTACCCACATCAAAAGTCCAGGGTAAGCCCGGCGTACAACGCGCGCCCATCACCGGGTGAGTGCAGGGACGCTTGGGCACCGTCCGGGTCGTACCAGACGTATTCGTAATAACGGTTGGTGAGGTTTTTCAACTGCAGGTCGACGCTCACTGACTCGCTCACTTTGTAGGTGGCACCGAGGTTCATCAGCACGTATCCGCCATACGTTCCTTGGGTGTTTTCTCGTTCCAGGTAGGAGTGGGTCTGGCCGTTCATCCAGGCGGTCAACTGCAAGGCAGGTGTTGCTTCATAGCTGATGCCAGCGTTGTAGAGGTGATGGGGGATATGGTCGATCTCCTGGCCTTTGCTGTTGGGCAAACTGGTACTTGGCTGAAGTATTTTCGAATACTGCCAGGAGTAGGCCATCCAGATGTCAGTGCGTTGGTCAGGGTGCAGGTTCATCTGTAAGTCGTAACCCCAACGTCGGGTTTCACCAACGTTATCTGAGTCGCCGCTCGGGTCGTTGAGGCGGCGACTGACTTCACCCGAGGCCTCTTGCTGCCAGTAGGCGATGCGACCGTCAATCCAGTCCGCCGGGGTGAACTTGATGCCGGTTTCCCAGCCTTCATTGATTGAAGGTGCCAGATCGATATCTCTTGGCGGGATTTTGTAGGCGGCCGCGCCGGTGCCAACCTGGAAGGTACGGCCCCAGTTGGCATAAAAACTGGCCGCGTCCCACGGCGAGTAGACCACACTAAGCTTGGGCTGTTTGATCAGGCCATAATCGTTGATGTCGTAGTCCAGGCCGGTCATTTCGTTGGTGAACTCACCCTGAATTTTGTCGACCCGATACGCCGGTACGATCTTCAGCGACTCGAAAGGTTTGATCTCCGCCTGGACGTAAGCGCCGTAGGTGTCGAAATCGAACTGCTGGTCGCGGGTAGTTGCCAGGCGAGCACGGTCTTTGGTGCGATAGCGTTCACTCTTGTTCTGCTGTTGTTGTACGTCTGCACCACCTTCCAAAGCGAAGTCATACAGCCAGCTAACTTCAGGTCGCCATGTCAGAGATGTAAGGGCGCCATACTGGGTTTCGTAGGCATCACGTTCCTGTTGGGCGCTCGTGCGCCAATATTGCGTCCAGCGTCGATCATCGAAGGTGTTGACGTAAGTCTTCGCTGACCACGCGAGGTTCTCAGCCACGTCTGTATCGAAATGCAGGCTGACCTGATTCATACGCCGAGTGCCCTTGTCGGTGGCGTTGAAACGGTTGGTCATGCTCGGATGATGGCGGGCGTCATCTTCGGTCAAATAGCCGGGTTCCTGAGCCTCAGCTTCGTAGTGACGGGCGATCAGGCCGATTCGGTAGCTGTCGTCATCCGGTGTGTAGAACCACTTACCAGACATCGAAAACCTGTCTGCCTGGGAATGATCCCGGTAGCCATCGGATGTTTGATAGGCAAAGAAATAGTTCTGAGTCCAGTTGCTGCTTTGCATGCCCTTGGCAAGTTGGGTTTCCTGAGTGTTGAAGCTGCCGTAACGAATCCGCGCCTTGCTGTAGTCCCCACCGGTGCGGGTCAGCATGTTGACGTTACCGGCGATGTTATTCAGACCATAGCGCGCATCACTGGTGCCTCGGACAACCTCGATGCTGTCCAGCTCCATGGGGAAAATCATGTCCATGAACGGCATGTTGCCGTCGTTGCTGTTGCTCGGAATCCCGTCGATCAACAGCTTTACGGCGTTCACTTCGCCTTCGCCGTTAAAGCCCCGGAAGGAAATTTTCCCTGAGGTCGTGCCCTGGTTGAACTCGGTGAGCATCACGCCGGGAGCTCGGCTGAACAACTCCCAGCTGTAATTGACTGGCATTTTTTCCAAGATATCGCCCCCGAGGATATCCACCGAGCTGAGTACACTGCTGGTACTCAAGGGGCCGCTGGCTGAGCCCTGAACGTTCACGGTGCCCAGCGTCAGGGTCGAGTCTTCGACTTTACCGACGTCGGCCAGCGCCGCGCACAAAGGGTCCATTGCGAATAGGCCAACCGACATCAACGGCCATAGGGAACGGGACACAGACAAACGCTTTGCAGGACGCAAAGTAAGTGAAGCAGGCATGGCACGCACTTCCTGGTGATCAAGAAACTTTAAAGGCGTCTAGCGTCCATCGAGGCCGCTAAAAGATTTAAATACGCAGCACCGGACAATGTCGCGGTGTTGTGATCAGGCGAAGGGAGAGGCGCGTGGACTTAGGCTTGGCCACCGAATCCTGGGATGGAGCGTCGGCAGTTCAGGATTGTCGAGGGACGTGTCGGATGTGTATTGCGGTAAGAAGTGGCGGTAGTAGTTGGAGGGAAGCGCTGCCATTCCCGCATGGCCACAGCAGCAATCACCGTGCTGCATAACCGTTTTTGAAGGGGCTTGCTGGACAGTCTCGAGTGTTTTCTTGAACCCGGGAGGTAAAGCTTGAGAACTACCTCCCGAGCAGAATCCCCCCCAAAGCATCAACTGAACATCCGGCGTCTGCATAGCGCGGCTCAGCGGCATGGCAAACATGTTTAGCAACACGGCCAGGCAGGCGATCCAAGGGCTGATGCGTTTCAACGAGGACATGTGCAAGGTCAGCGTAGAGGGGCGCTTATTTAGCCGCAATTAAGGAGCGATGTAAAAGTTTCACACGTGCGCTATTTCGCCGCAGGCGCGTCATGTCGTTGCCGAGATGGCTGATGGGCTGACGAGTAGGAGGCGAGGGCGCTTGATGCCATTGCACCTTCAGGTGCCATCGAGAAAACCCGCCGAGGCGGGTTTTCCAGACGCAGTAACATTTGCCTGTGGGGCTCTGACTTACTGAGACATGTCATTCTTTTTCATATCGTCTTTTTTCATGCTGTCTTTGGACATTGAGTCCTTCTTCATCGTGTCCTTACCCATGGAGTCTTTATGCATTGCATCCTTTTTCATCGTGTCCTTTTTCATCGTATCGTGGGACATCGTGTCCTTCTTCATCGTGTCATTGCCCATCGTATCGTCGGCGTGTACAACGGCGACGCCCACTGCCAGGCACATACCTAGGATTGCAGTAGTAAACCTTTTCATAGTGAAGCTCCTTGATACTCAGGTTGCGAATAAGCGCAGCCCGGGCTGCGCAATGGAGTTGCCACGGGCGTCAGCTGCCACCGAACCAGTTGTAGCCTTGGTCTTCCCAGTAACCACCCGGGTAGGTATTAGTGACGAAAATCGCTTGAATGTGTTTTGGGTTCTTGTAGCCAAGCTTGGTAGGCATGCGCAGCTTCATTGGGAAGCCATATTCGCGCGGCAGGACGGCACCGTCGTAGGTCAGCGTCAGCAGCGTTTGAGCATGGAGTGCCGTGGCCATGTCGATACTGGTGTAGTAATCGTCGGCACATTTGAAACCGACGTACTTTGCGTCGGTATCGGCCCCGACGCGTTTTAGGAAATCACTGAAGCGCACACCGCCCCAGCGCCCGATGGCGCTCCAACCCTCGACACAGATGTGCCGGGTTATCTGGTCGCTATGTGCCATGGCACGCAGTTCCTCAAGCTTCCAACTGCGCTTGTCGGCGACCATGCCGGTGACTTCCAATCGGTAGGTTTCTTCATCGACGACAGGCGCTTCATCGATGCCGTAAAAGGCGTTGAAGGGGAATGGCCGCGTAATCATCGACTCAGCGTAGGTGGGGGCCATGGCGTTCGGGCTGAACAACCAGCCTTGCACCCGGTCATTGAAGCGCGACATGGAGGACAGCGCCGTTTCAACTTGATCGTTATCGGAAATGTTACATCCGGACAGCATCGCCACTCCGCCCAGGGTCAAGCTACGCAGAAGAAAGGCGCGCCGTGAGCGATCTTCGACCTGGAGCGAAATAATTTTGCGCGCATCCATCAAAATGGACGACTCATCCAGCTCTGGACTTTGTTCACGCTTCTTCATACGCGCTCCTTATGGCCGGCAATCATGGCCCATAACGTCTTTGGAACCAGTGCGACCATCACCAAATGCACTGCGATGAAAGCCACCAACAGAGACATCGCAATGAAGTGCACATGCCGAGCGCTGTCGTAGCCGCCCAGCAGTTCACGTAGTAGCGGAAACTGAACTGACTTCCACAAAACCAACCCGGAAATCACCAGAACTGCAATGTCGAGCATCACAAACAGATACGCCACACGCTGCACATGGTTGTAATGGCTTATATCGTCATGCCTCAGCCGCCCATGGAGTGCAGACCGCAGGTCATGAAAAAAGCCTTTGGGTGATACGGGAAAAAAACGTCGCGATAGGCGGCCGCTGAAAAGATTGAAAAGTAGGTAGAGAAGGCTGACTACGACCAACATCCACATTGCTGCAAAATGCCATTGCAACGCGCCCCCCAGCCAACCACCCAAGGTAATCGATGAGGGAAAATTAAAATTATAAAGAGGAGAGGCGTTATAGATACGCCATCCACTGGTGACCATTACCAACACCGCCAAAGCGTTCAGCCAATGGGCCAATCTCAACCAGGCTGGATGGCTGCTTTGCGGTGTCACAGGAGCAGCCCGGGTTGTTTCAGGTGCCGCTTGCATTGGAGGAGACTCCAAACAGGAATAACGTCATAACCATTTGATCGAGTGTAGACGCTGACTAAAAACACGACGCACCTTCGAGACGGGCGAAGCGTTCCGTACGTCCAATAGGCCTCTCAGGCAGGTGGCCTTGATCCGAACGCTTTAATTGACCCCGACAAATTGACGGGTTGATGACAAAGCCGAACACGTTGAAGGGGGGTTCACGCTCGAAGCGGCATTCAGGGGTTTACGGCGAGTCAACATCATTTTCGTAGCCTATGTCGCCAGCCAGCTAGGCTTGTAACGTCAGAAGGGCGTTATCGATGAGGGTGCGTTTATGCCAACTGTAAAAACTGCTCTTGTACTTGCGGGTGGTGGGAGCCTTGGCGCGGTTCAGGTCGGCATGTTAAAGGCACTCGTTGAGGCTGAGGTTGCCTTCGACCTGGTGGTGGGAGCGTCGGTCGGCGCCATCAACGGTGCCTACTTCGCAGCCAGACCGAATGCCAAAGGCGTGAGCGAACTCGCGGACTTTTGGCGCGGTCTGCGTAAGTCGGATGTGTTTCCGTTCTCGGCGCTCGATACCCTCAAGGGTATTCTTAATCGACGTGGGCACTTGCTGAGCGCATCCGCATTGCATCGTTTAGTGAGCCGGTCACTGCCGGTCAAATGGATCGAAGACACCGAGTTACCGCTTTATATCGTCACCACCAATTTGCTCAGTGGTGCCGAAGAACTTCTGTCGAGTGGCAGTGCTGAGCAGGCTTTGCTCGCCAGCGCCGCAATTCCGCTTGTGTTTCCCAGCGTGCGAGTCGGAGAAAAGTTCCTGGTCGATGGCGGAGTCAGCAGCAACACGCCGATTGCCAGTGCGGTGGCATTGGGCGCAACGCGGGTTCTGGTTCTACCTACCGGATTCGGTTGTGCCTGCCCATGTCCGCCCAGTGGACTCGTTGCGCTGGCCTTGCACACGCTCAATTTGATGAGCATGCGTCAACTGGTGCGTGACATCGAGTTGTACCGCACACGCGCAGCCATCCATGTCGTCCCGCCGTTGTGCCCACTGGACGCTTCAGTGTTTGACTTCAACCAGACAGACCAATTGCTGCAGCGTGCTTATCAGTCAACCCAAGCCTGGATAGAAGAGGGCGGATTGGTTCGCGACGGGATACCCGATTCGTTACTCGCCCATACTCATCATTTTGGTAAAGAGTGATCTTCGCCTTTCAAAAGGCAGGTTTACCGATTGCCTGCGGCGGTAGATGACCCTGGCGCTGAATGGTGGGTTCACGTGCGCCGCCTTTTCACGGGATGTGGAAGGATGCGAGCCGAGATCAAAAACTGACCAGTTCTCGTTCTTCCAGTCGAGAATGCTTCCGTGCGCCTCTCCGGTCAGTGACGCTCGGAGGTGTGGAATTCGTTTTGTGGTGATCGATACAAAACCTGTGCTATGGTCAACGACAGTTCTCAAGCGCGTGCGAAAACCATGGCCCGTCCCCGTACATTCGATGAGTCGACTGTTTTAACAGCAGTCGCTGAAGCGTTCTGGACACAAGGCTATGAGGGTACCTCGACCCGAGACCTGGTCAATCGCACAGGGCTCAATCAGCCAAGCCTTTACAACGCGTTTGGCGACAAACGTAGTCTTTATCGTCGCGCCCTCGTGCACTATCTGGAGTGCAGTGTGCGTGATCGAATTCGGCGCCTTGAAGCGCTGCCAAACGCTGGAATGGCCATAACCAGGTTCTTCGCAGAAGTGTTGAATCGCACACTGAACGATCCTTTTCAACGTGGGTGTCTGCTGGTGAATTCTGCCCTCGAAGCCAATGCAGAAGACACGGATTTGCGACAGGCCGTTGCCGAAGAGTTCGAGTCCATTCGCAGTTTTTTTGAAGGCCGCTTGCAAGCCTTCCACCTGCAATCTGCCGATTTTGTTGAGATTGATGTAAAGCAGGGGGCGCATCATTTGCTCAGTGTGTTACTGGGGATTCGAGTTTTGTCTCGGATTAATCCCGACCCGGTGTGTGTAATAGACGCCATTGGTATTGCCATCAAAAGCCTTGGTCTTCCTCCCTTGGCTCTAGCGATGTTCACTGAAAACCACTGCACGGAGTCAATATGATCAAACTCTACTATCACCCGTCTCCTAACCCCGCGAAGGTTGCGCTGTTCTTGGAGGAGTCAGGCCTTGAGTACGAACTCATCCCTGTTGATACGCGCAAGGGTGAACAGCACGATCCGGCGTTTCTCAAGATCAATCCGAATGCCAAGACACCGGCTCTGGTTGATGGTGACAACGTGGTATTCGACAGCAATGCCATACTGCTCTATCTGGCTGAAAAGACCGGGATGTTCCTGCCTGCTGACAACCTCAAGGCGCGAGGTGAGATGTATTCCTGGCTCATGTTTGTCGCGACCGGTATCGGCCCGTACTCTGGACAGGCTGTTCACTTTAAGCACTTCGCCCCCGAGCCAAAAGACTACGCCGTTACCCGCTACACCTTCGAAGCCTGGCGTCACTGGACGATCATCAACGAACATCTGGCCAAACAGCCTTATATGCTCGGAAGTGAGTACACGCTGGTGGACATGGCCGTATGGGGTTGGGCGCGCGCGGTACCGTTCATCCTGGGTAATGACGCTTGGGCAAAACTTCCAAACGTAAAACGGCTCCTTGATGACATCAATGCTCGACCGGCAGCACAGCGAACTGAAGAACTGAAGACCCAGCACAACTACAAGACTGAGATGGATGCTGACGCGCGTAAAGCAATGTTCCCTCAGATTACTCAGTAGACGCGCCAGATCTTGATCGACTGGCATTGCTGGACGCCCGGCTAATGGGCAGAGATTTACTGCTCTTTAGGCATCCGGGCTACCGCACGTCACTGCCCCGTGAGTATTGGTAAAGTGGCGCACTGTGCTTGGTTAACGACTGCGGGCCCCGGAAAGGGGCCCGCACCGTATGGCCTTTACCTATCCGTTGTAGCGCGACCTAGGGTATCAAGCGCATCGCGCGGAGTTTGTCGAACACATCAAAGAACGCTTGATCGCTCGCCTGGTAGGCGGTGAAGCCCATTGCACGGCTTTTCGACATGTCAGTGACGACTTCGATGGGTCGACCTAGGTCTGCGTCGGTATGCCATGGGGAGATCAGGCGATCTATATCGGCTTCTTTCAAGCCGTGCTCCGCGACTATTTGCGTCCACGCGGCTTGGTCTTGCGCCATTTGCGTCTCAAGCGGTGAGAGTGCGGCGGGATAATCGGCAGCAGGTACGTCGAAGTATTCGGCAATTCGGCTCCACATCCATTTCCAGCGAAACACATCGCCATTAGTGACATTGAATGCCTGGTTGGCCGCAGCCGGCGTGGTGGCCGCCCACAGTTGTTGTTTCGCCAACTGCCGTGCATCTGTCATATCGGTGAGGCTGTCCCACTGCACGCTTGATCCCGGAAACACAAAAGGGCGATGGGTGTGTTTGCAGATCGAAGCGTAGACGGCGAGGGTGGTGGCCATATTCATCGCGTTGCCTACGGCAACTCCGGTGACCGTGTGCGGGCGATGAACGCTCCATGTGAAGCCGTCCTTTTCAGCCGCGGCGAAAAGTTCGTCCTCTTGGGCGTAATAGAAATTCTCGACATTCAGACGACCCTGCTCTTCGCGGAACGGTGTTTGCGCAAGGCGGCCTTTACCATAGTCTTCGAAAGGGCCGAGGTAGTGTTTCAGGCCAGTAACCAGTGCTACGTGCTCAACGCTCTTGGCTGGGCGAATGGCGGCGAGCACGTTGCGTACCATGGCGGCATTGACGCGAATGTTCTCGGCCTCCGTGGCTTGCCGTGACCATGTGGTAATGAACACATGCGTCGGTTGCAGATCCGCAAGCGCATGTTCCAGCGCAGCTGGATCTTGGAGGTCTGCCGCAATGGGGATCACACCTTGCGATGGCGACGGGTGCCGCGATAGCGCGGCGACCTGCCACGTGTTGTCGATCAGTAACTGAGTGATGGCGCTGCCGACGATGCCGCTGGCGCCAACGACCAAAGCTGTTTGGCTCATAAGTTCCTCCTAGATGTAGGCTTGGGAGTCCACCTAAGCCACAGAGGTTCAACCTAAACAGGATCGGTATGGGCGGCCGTCATAGCCTCTATTCCTGGATAAAGCGCTACATCAAAACCAGGTCCAAACGCGCAATCGAGTATCGACGTAACTTGGCTGGTCATGGGTACGTGTTTAATCCTCGCGGCAGCGCTGCCTCTCTCAAACGCGTTCTTGCGCCAGCCAGGCGCGCTGAAAATGAAGATATCTTCATCTGCTTGTAACGGGCGCGTCCGGCACCTAGCATCGTGCAAACCGAAATCATTACCATCTTCGTCGGATGCCATTATGCGTTTGGTTGACCTGCCTCACCGCCAAAAAGCTTGCGTAACCCATGTGGAAGGAACCGGCAATGCTGATCCGCTGAGTCAGCGGTTACAGGACATCGGCTTCGTGCCGGGCGAGCAGGTTACGGTGGTGGCGCGGGCGCCCTGGGGCGGTGATCCGGTGCTTATCCAGGTGGGGGGCAGCCGGTTTGCGCTGCGCCGCAACGAAGCCCAAATGATCCTCGTCGAAGTGAGCGTTTGAATGGCCACCATCCGTTTAGCCTTGGTGGGTAATCCGAACTGTGGAAAGACCGCGCTGTTCAATTTGCTGACCGGCGCCAGGCAAAAGGTTGCCAACTACGCCGGTGCTACGGTGGAGCGCAAGGAGGGTGTTGCACGTACGGCCAGTGGTCGCACATTCCGTGTACTGGATCTGCCGGGGACTTACAGCCTGGCCTGCGTCAGCCAGGACGAACAGGTCACCTTGAACGTGCTGCAGGGCTTGTACCCCGGCGAGGAGCGCCCCGAGTTGTTGCTGTGCGTGGTCGATGCCACCAATCTGCGCTTGCACCTGCGCTTCGTGCTTGAGCTGCAACGCCTGGGATTACCGGCGGTCCTGGTCCTGAACATGGCTGACGCTGCACATCGCCGAGGTATTCGCATCGATACCACTCGACTCTCGACCGCGCTCGGGATGCCGGTGATAGAAACGGTCGCCGTTCGCCGCGATGGTGCGCGGGCGTTGCTGAACGCGGTGGATGGCTGCGATGCCATCCAACCGGCACCCGCCCCGGAGCAGGGCGCCGACTTACATGCGCGCGTGCGTGACATCCTCGAAACATGTGTGAACACGCCGCACCTGTCCGATGCGCGTGTTGATACGCTTGATCGATGGTTGATTCACCCGGTGGCAGGGCCGCTGGCACTGGTCACCATCATGTTTCTGGTGTTCCAAGGGGTTTACCTGATCGGCAAACCTGTCACCGACTGGATCGGTGACAGCTTCAGTGCGCTGTCCGTCCTGGCTGGCACCTATCTGCCAGAGGGGCCATTGCGCGGGCTGATTTGCGATGGACTGATCAGCGGGCTGGGCACCGTGCTGGGGTTTATGCCCGAGATCCTCGTGCTGTTCTTTTTCATCTTCATTCTTGAAGAGTCTGGCTATCTGCCGCGGGCCGCTTTCATTCTGGATCGGCCGATGCGTGCCGTCGGCTTGACGGGGCGTTCGTTCATTCCGCTGCTGTCGAGTTTTGCCTGCGCGATTCCAGGCATCATCGCCGCGCGCAGTATCAGTGATAAATACGATCGGCTCACCACCATACTGGTGGCGCCGCTGATGACTTGCTCAGCGCGGCTGCCGGTCTATGCCCTGTTGATCGGCGCGGTAATTCCAGACATCCGTGTCGGCGGCGTGTTCGGTCTGCAGGGGTTAGTGTTGCTCGGTTTGTATGGCGTGGGCATCGTCGGCGCCATGGCAGTCGGCTGGGTGTGCAAGCGTTTCAGGCCAACGACCCAGCAGCAACCCATGCTGATGATGGAGCTGCCGGCCTACCGTCTGCCGCGCGCACGTGACCTGATCCAAATGCTCTGGGAGCGCGGTTACTTGTTTCTCAAGAAACTGACGGGCGTCATTCTCGCGCTCACGGTGATCATGTGGTTTATCTCGAACTTCCCCAACCCTCCGGCTGGCGCGACCAACCCGGCGATTGATTACAGCTTTGCCGGGTATTTGGGCGCTTCGCTTCAGCACGTGTTCGCGCCGTTGGGTTTCAACTGGCAAATCACGCTGGCGCTGATTCCAGCGTTCGCCGCGCGCGAAACCGCAGTCGCGACCTTGGCCACGGTGTATGCCGTGGCCAATGGCGACGATCTCACCTCGCTGACCCAAACCCTGGCCGCGCAAGTGCCGCTGGCCAGCGCGTTATCCCTGATGATGTGGTTCGCCTTCGCGCCGCAATGCATGTCTACCCTGGCGGTGATCCGCAAGGAGACCGCCAGTTGGGGGCAGGTCGCCCTGGCGTTCAGTTACATGTTCGCAGTCGCCTATGCTCTCGCGTTCATTACTTATCGAATCGCAGAGGCCGCCTTATGACCCTGGGACTCATGGCTCAATATGCCGTGATCGGCGTGTTGCTGATTGGCGCGGTGTTCAGTGTGTGGCGACGCTTGGCGCCCTCCAAGGCCGGAGGCTGCGCCAGCGGTTGCGGTACGTGCTCTTCCGGCTGCCAACCCACCCAACGCATCGCGCTGCGCACCCTGGATACGTCGACAATCGACGAGGCTGAGCGTAATGGCAGCCGTTCTATAACTGTGCCGTCTGACGATTGAACCGCGGCGGCTCTCCAGTGATCGCCCGGCTCAACGGCGTGCCAATCAACAGCCGTTGCGTTTCATCCAGCCTGCAAGGGTATTAAATTGCGCCGATGAACATTGGCCGAAGCTACCGATCCCCCTAGCTCAAATCATGCAGGTCTCGCCCGAGAGGCTGGCTCAACGACCACTCAGAAAACCGTACCCTCAACCCCTGTCGCTGCGGCGTGCAGCACATTGGGCCAACTGTATAGCTTTGCGCCGCTGGAAATGGTGCAAGCCTGAGCAATGGCCAAGTCATGCCGTCCGTGGAGTATTGCAAGCGCAGCACGCCATCGGAAACGGTCACGCGAAGCCAAAAATCGGTTGGGTCGCCAGAAAAGCAACTGGGCGCCCAATCCGACGTGCCGTGTGTCAGCACGCTACTGATCATCGGCATGCCATCGTTATATTCAATGCCTGCTTTGAGCCAAGTCTCCTCATTGAGCCTGACCATAATGCCCGCTTGATCATAGAGCTCGCGAAAATCGGCGTTAACTCGGACTTGGGCTGTAAAGCTTGCTGAGGTTGCAAACCCTAAGAAATGTCCGCTGTCGCGTATGAATCCGTAGTGCGTTTTACGCCAGAAGTCGGTTTGGGAATCGGTAACCACCTCCAAGGTGCCGTCGCTAAAGGCTTGGCAAGAGCGCGGTTTATTCAGCCAGTCAGCCGTTCGCCAAATTGACGCTTCACTGTCCTGACTGAGCTCTGCGTTCTGCTTCCTGTCCATCATGTTACCTCGACAATTTATCGGATGGATCGGCGCTGCAATCCTGCTCTCTCTGCACTGGCTCGAAGGCCACCTGCCGAGCATCGGTGCAGGCTCAAATCACCGGGAGCGTAGACGTTGCCATTCATTCCAGCAGTCCTGCGCAATGAGGTCTGGATAGCCGCGCTCTTCTTCCATGGCTAAAGCCGTGCTGAAGGGTAGAGCGATACACGTAGCTGCGTCTCGGATTTCGCAAACCTCAGCCTCGGTCAGTGGCGCGCCTTTTTTATCCTCGGCGGCTCGCAGCACTGCCGCCAGAGCCGGCACAAAGACGAGACATAGCGGATCTGCAGTCATCAGTTTCCTCCCTGAGTCGATTAGAAATTGCAGGGTTGGCCAGTGTCGGACATCAACATTACCTTGGCGTGCGAACCGCAAAGATCGCTTCGCCATTTGATCAACTGAGCGCCCAACAATCAACTTTGAACTAATCACTACGCCCGCCCCCCTAATTCTGTGCAAGTTGCCTCAAGCCCAGGCAACGCCTGGGTTACTCAATCACACACGAAGGCTTGGTGAATCATGAAAAGCGAACAAGTTGAAGGCGCTGTAGAAAAAGTTGCCGGCAAGGCGCAGAGCGCAGTGGGTAAACTCTTTGGTGATTCGAAGCTGGAAGCTGAAGGCGTGGGACGTCAAGCTGCTGGTCAGTTGACCCAAACCTATGGCGATGCACTGGACAGCGTATCGACCTTTGTTAAAGAGAAACCAGTTGCTGCAATCGCGATTGGTGCCGTCGCTCTGTTGGTTCTAGACCGTCTCTTGCGCCGCTGATTTAGCAAAAAAGGACGTTTCGACAGCGGCGTTCTTTTTGCGTTTGTCTATCGCCCGGCACCCTTGGCTCTGTCCATCAGTGGGCCTCGGGCGCGCGGGCGGTATGCACGGCTCACCTCCATCGTGCGCTGACCGCCGGTGCTAAGGTCAAGTCAGGAGAGGAGGGCGTTGAAAATTTGTGCGGATGCTGACCGCGCTGTATTGATTTTTGGTGGGCAACCCAAGCGTTGGCACTGCCTCACGCTGAATCAATCCCGCGTTTTTGCACGCTCGCACAGCAGTTAATTTTTCTTCAGAAACCTGAGCTCCGGACGGACTCGGTACACGCTGGTCATTTCCCATCTGCCTTGCGAAATCGGCCAGGATTTTGGGAAAGAAAACGGGCACAGTTCCTTAGCTAGATTTTCAGCGAGCGGCAAGTTATTGCGGCAAGCAGTGAATCGCCAGCGTCATAGTGGTGAAATCTTGAATGTTGCTGGCGGCAGATAATCCTAGGGGAGCTACTCCTTAAGAGATGATGATGGACACTCGACTTAGATCATTCATTCCACGATTTTGACGGCTATTCGGCCTTCGAGTCGTCCGCACCTTATGCACAGCTAAGCTCGTCACTCCGTAAAATAATCCAATAACCAGGTGCTGCCGCCAGACTGAACAGGGACAACAATCCTGAGCAGACGATTAGGAACTGGTGACCAGACTCCAGATCCAGAACGTGGCTGAAAGGGAACGTGGCACGTTATGAACCTATCTGACGTAGTACATGATTTAACATAATATACATTATGCGAACCGTCCTATGCGGGGCTGGGGGGCTCTTGTCGAGATTGTTTAAATATGCGAATAAACAGCTAAATATGAAACGGCCGCAAAATCAGCCCCTTAGTGACCTCCGCTCACTGCATCCAGCAAAAATATTATTTAAATATGCGCATCAGCTTCATGCCGTGATCGGAAATCCTTAAACGCTAGTGTGAGAATCGAGTCTGGTGTCCTTCGTCGCGGGATCTGTTTGCAGATCATAGGTCAGGCAATCGTTTGATCTCTCAAAGGTCTAGCGTTGATCTTGCCGTATCCGTCGTACCTAACGACCTGTATGAACAGCGCTTCCAGGAATGTCACCAGCCACGACGCTGTGTGAAATCTGCAGCGTTCAGCGTGGAGTTGGTGCAAAGATTTCAACTGCTGCCATCCGTGGTACCTCGACACCACGCTCGCGCCTTGACGATAATGGGTTTGCCGACCATCGCTCATCCCATTCCCAGAGAATAATCATCATGGACGACTCGCAGAATACTTCCGCTGAACCCACCAAGAAGTTTACCTCCAAGATGCCTGAACGGTTTGGTATCCAAGCAAGAGGCTTTACTGATGCCGACACGGCAACACGCCTTGCCACAATCGTTGGCGAAGCCGTGCGTGCACTGGGTGGGAAATTCGATTTGAGCGGCCTCGACGGCATAACACTTGCCGTCGACTACAACCAAGCTTTGTTCGATCTGGATCGCGGGTATGAAACGAACTACAAGCTGACCGCTACTAACTCGCCCGTGTAGGCGTTGCCATGACGCCTGGCGTTTTGCGTAACGGTGCTTTGAAATCGCACATTGTCCTAAATGCACACCATATTTCGCCTCTTATTGACCTGGAAGACGCCCAAGGTCGAGATCATGCAATCCATATTTTGGCCCATGAGTGCGGGCATGTTGAAGTGACTAATGCGTTCGACCGCTGCTTCCCTAACGTGCTACTGCGTCAGAAAAATGGGTCGATTCTGGAACAAATGCAGTGGCAAGTAATTCTTGCCGTGTGGGACGAATTTGCGGTCACGTCCATTTCTGCTGGTTTTGGAGAAAGCCAGACAGAAGCCTATGAAAACACGTTTTTTAATGACTTAGGTCAAGCTGACAAACGCTCCAATAGACTGATTTTGAACTACAGAGAGCATGGTTTAGTTGATCAGATTCTAGGTGAGATATACGGGTGCTACGGCGACGTTCTAAAGTTCGCTGCCTACCACTTGGGTAACCTCGAAGGTTTGGGAATTCGTTGGCAGGACTCTGAAAAAACGGCCTCAACTCTCAAAGATCATTGGTTTTTGCCATATTTTGAGCGCTTACAAGCTGCCTGTCTCGAAATCGCGAAAGACTATGGTGAGTGGAAAAATAAGGCCAGCTTTACTCTAATTGCAGACATCATCGATGACTTAGTTGAAAGAGCCGGTTTGTTGATAGAACCCATGGAGGATGATCGTTTCTGGGTGGATATCCCCTATACTCCTGAAACTGATCCCCTCCTCTGCAAATAGCCTATGAGAATAGCTCAACTAAATAGATGTTTAGTTGAGTTATATATCGACTCTAAACTTTAGGTAATGAGCCCGACAACATTTTAACTGGATTATTTTGATCGGAAACTAGAGCTGGAAAGCTCATCGTAATATACACGTGATTTTACTTTGCTCGACAATGGAACCTGTCTTCAACCCGCCCTCCTCCAAGCTCCCTATGTTTCCAGCTCTTTCAACCTCAAATGGCTCTCGCTCGAATTACGAGCATTAATGTTAGAGCGTGATCTTGAGACTTTCAGGATTCGTCGCCGCTGCGCAAGAGATGTGGCAGGACAGTGAAGCATTCCTCGCTGTTTGTCGTAGCGATATCCCGGCTAAACGTTTCGGTACTCCGGAGGAGTTTGGTGCGCTGTGCGCCTTCGTTTGCAGCACTCACGCGGGTTACCCGAATGCCTTCGGGTAGTCGAATAACAATTGTCGACTTCCCCCGGATCTCAGAGCGTTCGAAGGGCTCAACCTGGCTGATCACTTATTCCGCGAGTTCGGGCACCCAGGTGCGCCGCGAGTATCTTGAGGGTTGCTCGCGCATGCACGCGCCCGGCCAGGAACTCCATCACGGCGCTGGTGACCTCTGAGTTGGCACTGCGCCCATGAGTTTTTTCCAGGTCGGCCATGGCTTGTAGCTGCTCATCGGAGGCTCGAATGTTAAAATTGGGAGCGGAGCTTTACATTTATCGGAAGTTTTCTGCAGCAAGCAGTGGCACACAGATCGCACTTTCGGAGGGGCGGTGCGGGCGGACTGCACCGGACCTTAGCGTTCAGACGTCTCTCCCACCGGCAGTTGCCTGTACCTGGCCATCGTGGAACTGGATCAGCAGTTCAACGCCAGCCTCAACCGAAGCGGCGTTGTGAAACAGCTTGCCCTCCTGCGACTTTATAAGTGCAAACCCTTTCGCCATCACTGCTCGAGGATCGAGGGCGGAAAACAATACGCCGTAACGATCGAGTCGATGCTCCTCGGCCTGGACCGCGGAGCGTACGGCACTCGCGTAACGCTGACGCAGGATGTTCAAATCCGATTCATGGGAATGGACCAAAGCTCCGACCATGCTGCCCACCTTGCTTCCCGCGTGTTGCAACTCCAGATGGTTCTGGTCCAGTAGACGGTTAGAAAGCTCTTGAGTCCGCAAGGACGATTGCTGCAGAAGGGTTTGCTCATGGGACAGCATTGCCGGCACTAGCCGCTGATAGGAGTGATAGGCCTGGCGGTACCGAGTGATCTCTTCCTGAAGCAGAGTCCGCATTAAGCTCGATGCCTCACTCCATGCGTGTAGCAGCCCTTCGGTCGCTCCACGCTCCGTCTGAGAAATTGACAGCCTGTACTGCTGTCCCCAATCAACAAGCTGCGCACTCGCCTCAGCCAGAAGCCGTTGTATCAACAGGTCAATGCTGGACTGGGTGCGTTGCAGAAAGAGCGCCTGTTCATGCAGTAGGCGCTTGATGCCGGCGTCGAAGCGCGCCGCGTTGTCCTTGAAATCGTGAATGGCACCTGTGATTTGCTGGTGGACGGAGTGCCTGTATCGAGAATCCAGCCCCTGCAGTCGATTTTCTTCTAACGAAACCAACCTCTCCACTTCGATGCCACTGCGATCAATGTCCCTCTGCAGCTCCTGAGCTTCGTGTTGCAAATGTCTCATGAGCGCTCCGACCACCTTGGAAGGAGTGTCAAAGCGAGTGTGGGCCACCAGGTCCAGGATCGTTTCGTCACGCTCATGACCAATGCCGGTAAATACCGGGATGGGAATACGGCATACCCAGACGGCGAGCGAATAGTCGTTCAGCCAGGCAAGGTCCGCCTTGGCGCCTCCACCTCGAATCAGACAGACCGCGTCGAATGGCGTGCGCTGGTGATCGGCAAAGGCCAGCCGAAGCGCCTCTTTGATTGACGCAGGCGATTTTTCACCCTGGAACACAGCGTCGTAGTAGGCGAACTCCACTAGACCATGGCGGTTGAGGCAGTCAGCATCCTGCCGGAAATCCCCAAGACCGGCGGCATTTTCGGGTGATATCACGGCCACCCGCCAATAGCCTGATGGCGAGGCGAGTTGCTTTTGTTTGCTGTAATAGCCTTCGGCCTTTAGCCGTTCAACGATCTGCTCCACACGGGCTTTCATTTCCCCTAGCGTGTAATTTCCGTCGAGCTGGAAGACCTCCAGCTTGAAACCGTACTGAGGGTGAAAGCTGGCGCTAACGTTGAGTAGTACCTTCATACCAGGTGCGGGATCAGAGCCGGTGACAGACCGAAATGCTGTCATCTGCAGGTTGGCCACGCTGGCAAACATCGTCGCAGTGCACTTGGCAGCTTCCTTGCCGTCGACAGCGTCAATCAACGCCATGTGGCAGTAGCCGTTCGAACGGACGTTGAACTCTGTGAGTTCTGCGATCACCCACGTGCGCCCGCCAAGGTGTTCCTTGATTAGTCCTTGGACGTTGAGGAGGTACGCGTGGAGTGTGACGTGCCCCTTGACCTGGGGTTCGGACATGTTAGCTCTCGCCCTGCGGCGACTGCTGTTTCATGGTTTCTGCGACGCATTGACGTGTCCGGGTCAGTCGTTCCTGGCAGAACTTCATGGCCGTGGCCATTTCCTGTGTCAGCGTCTCAAGCTCGTCGATCGACACTTCGCCGGCCTCGAGCCGTTGCACCGTTTGGCGGATGAATTCCGCATTGCCTTCGTAAGTCGTCCGTTCTTGCATCGTCAGTCCTTAAGGTTGGAGCCGTATCTGGCTTGGGCCGGCATTACACATTGCTTTCATTGGGCGACTGAACATCGCTACTCATCGTGGGCTGCGCCTGGCCGGGCGCAATGGCCGGCGCCACCATCTTCAACTACCGTAAGCAAACGCGCTATCTGCAATCCCATACTGACATCATTGATGCCTTGCGCGGGAACCCGGCAGAGTCATGAACTTTGGGTGCCGATCTAACACCATATCCGTTGAATTCTGATGTAGCGGGCAATCAGCAGACAATAGGAAATGCCAACATTCAAGATGGAAAAGGAAAAAGGGAACGGGCTGAAGTCCTTCTCTATTCATTCGGCTGACGACAGCGCAAGCCCCACATTCGCGACCTTGCGGAAGAATGCACATCATTCAAAGCGTTCAGTGCTGCCGCGGTACCGACCGAAGCTGCAGATCCAGAAACAGCAACGAAACGATACCTCTACTTAGCGCTTGAGAGTAATCACGCGCCTGGATTCACAGCACTTACGACGCCAACGGCCGAGAGTCAGTTCAAAGTAATCGGCACGGAAACCGTCCCGTTGACTGATACCAAAACGGTCAAATTTCGCCAGACCTTGCACGACATCCCAGTGTACAGGTCTTTGATTACTGTGGAACTGGACGAAAATAATGAGCTGGTAAGCCTAAACTCCTCGCTCGGGGAGCCGAGCGACGTCAAGCCAGTTGCCAAAATCTCTGCACAGGAAGCTGCAGCATCGGTTGTCGCCAATAAGCCCTAAAAAAAGGTAATGAAAGACATCGTTCCGTGCCTGCAATTCTACTTCGAGGCGGCGCGTTCGAAATGGAGGCTCGCGTACATAAGTGAAGATCATCCCCCTGCACCCACTGCGGGGCCAGTGTTTGAGCAGCAGCCCGGGTGTCTGAAATTGGGATATCATTCTGCCATTTTCTACATATATTGGCGTACAGCAATGCGCCATACTCTCAGCAGGGACGCTAGATGCCTCCAGTACCACTCACCCGTCATTTCACGCCCATTCCAGACATCTTCCAGAAAGAAGACCATCCGCTCGGAGAGTTCTGGCTGGGCTACGCCCATGGAGAAAAGAAAACGTGGGATGAGTTGTTTAGCGAGTACCGTGTGATCATCCTTGCTGAGGCTGGAGCGGGCAAAACATATGAGTTGAAGTGGGCGGCGCGACATCTGGCTGCTTGCGACAAGTCTGCCTTCTTCATCCGCGTCGAAGATCTCACGGATGGCTTTGAGGCTGCCTTTGAGGTGGGTACAGCGGAAGCATTCGCTGCCTGGCTGGAGGGTACCGACGAGGCCTGGTTCTTTCTCGACTCCGTTGATGAAATCCGCCTGACGGAGGCGCGGGCTTTCGAACTGGCCTTACGAAGCTTCGCCAGCCGGATTGGCCAAGCTGGCCAAAGGGCTCACATCTATGTTTCGAGTCGGCCTTACGCATGGAGACCCCAGCGCGACCGTTCGTTCGTCGAGGAAGTGCTTCCATTTGACTCTCAGATGACTTCGCTCAACAGTGGGGCGACCACCGATGACATCGCCGATACGCAAGCAAGTGTCGACAGTTATTCCACAATCAAGACCGATAACCCCCTCTCCTCTCTGCGCCTTTACCAGCTAACTCCCCTTGGCAAAGACGATGTGCGAGTGTTTGCGGAGCACAGCGGTGTTGCAGACAGCAACTTGTTCATGAATGAACTCGAAAGAGGCGACCTCCTCTCTCTCGCTCAGTTACCCTTTGATCTTCGCGACCTTATCAGCACTTGGAAGGATGAGCAGGCTTTCTCTAATAGATTAACGATCTTGCAGGACAGTGTTAGGCGTCAGTTGAGCCAGGCCATCCCAGACTTCCCGGGCCTTGCGCTGCCGCGTATGGAGGCGGCTGCTCAGCTACTCGCCATCTGTGTCGTACTGACCGGCATTTCAAGCATAGGATTGCCGGGATTCAACTCCGCAGAGGCTATTCAGCCTTCTAACCTCCTTAGCGATTGGTCTTCGGCTGAACTCACCGCATTGTTAACCAGCGGGATTTTTGGCGAGCCCGTTTATGGCGAGGTGCGCTTTCGCCACCGCGAGATCCGTGAACTGCTGGCGGCCCACTGGATCAGCAACCGATTGGGTAGTGAAGCCAACCGACTCCAACTAGAGTCGTGGATCTTTCGTTGGCAGTACGGCAGAACAGTGCTGAGTTCGCGCCTGCGCCCCCTGCTACCCTGGTTGATCCTGTTCGACGACCCCATTCGAGACCGAATCATTGCGGAGTATCCTGACGTAGTGCTCGAAGGTGGGGACGCAGCAACGCTCCCGTTAATTGCCCGAGAGGAAACCTTATCCCGTGTGCTCGCGCAGATCACTGACGCCACCTCGTCCCTCAGAGGGTTGGACAACGGCGCCATAGTGAGAATCGCCCGCCCAGATCTGGAACAGCTCACCCTCCGCCTGATTGACGAGCACTTCGACAGCGACGACGCAATTTTCTTCCTGGGACGTTTGGCCTGGCAAGGGAAAATGGGGCAGTGCGCGGAGCGCCTATTCACTATTGCTTCGGATCCAGCACGAGACGTGTACGCACGTATAGTATCGGTGAGAGCGATCGCGTCCCTGAGTGGCGTGGACCGTTTCTATGAGCTTTGGAAGGCAATTCTGGCCGACGAGCCGGCGATTCCGCGTGCACTATTCACCGAAATAGTAGAGCACGCGCCGCCCCTGGCGGAATCTGTGGATTTAATTTTGCAGACGCTTCCAAGATCAGGGAAGCATGATAGATATAAAGGTACCGGTCTAACCAGCAACCTAACCGGGCTCGTTCAGCGCCTGCCTCTCACCGAACAATCCGATGACGTCGAATTGTTGCACGTTTTTGCCGAAGGCTTGCTGGGGTATCTGAAACACGAACCTCATTTCGAGCGCGGCGAATGTGCGGTGTCGAAAGAGTACCACTGGCTCATGCCAATCGCCTTGCAGTGTGTCGAGCGCCTCGTCCGAGCGCGCTCCTCTCAGGCTTTGTCGACAACGTCTCTGACCATCCTATCGGTTGTCCCTGCGTTGCTGCTCTGGGGGGACGTTGATCTGCAGATGCCAAAGAGCAAATTGGCTGAGTTGGTTCCGAAATGGCACGCGCTTAACGACGCGTTGTTCTGGTGGACCGTTGCGGAATGCCGCTGCCAGAGGGAGCGGACCGGCCAAAATCTCAGGGATGACTGGCCGGTGACCTGGCCAGGGCATTTCTGGGCGTTCGATGAGGCCAGCTTCGCCAGAACGCTTGCCTGGGTACAGGAGCGGCCGCTTGCGGATGATCGATATGTGGCCTTGGCTCGCGCGCACCGCACTTACGCTGAAAACGGCAAGCTTGATCACTGGCGTGACGAACTGCTTGGCTTGAAGAGCGAGGATGCCGAAATTCAAGCAACCCTGCAGGTCATGCTTAACCCGTCACCTGATCCGGCGGTGTTGCGGTACCAAGCGCAAGATAAAAAATTTCAGCGACAACATACCCGGCGACAGCAAACCAAAAAAAAGGAATGGGACGCCTTTGTCGCTCACATGAAAGCCAACCCAGAAATCATCCGGCATCCTCCGGGATTGAAAGCGGATCAATTGAGCCATAACCAGGCTAACTTGCTAGACCACGTTCGTGAAGGTCAGGGGCTTTCGAAAAGATCGGAGGGTAGTAACTGGACGGCCTTGATCCCGGAGTTTGGCAATGAGGTTGCCGAAGCCTATCGCGATGCTGCCATAGCTTTCTGGCGGGCCAGCCAGCCGCTAACTCGATCGGAGGGTGCTGAACCCAATAGCATCCCTTATGCCGTCGTGTTCGGCTTGGCGGGCCTCGATATTGAGCTCGAAAACGCCCAAGCGATTGCCTGCCTGAACGAAGCTGAAGCGGAATCGGCAATGCGTTACGCGCTCTGGGAACTCAATGGGTTTCCCCGCTGGTTCAAAGCCCTTTTACAGCAATGGCCGGTTGTAACTGGCAAGGTTCTGCGTCAGGAAATCGAATGGGAGCTTTCCACCGGTCTGCCTGAGCAGTCTTCCTACTATGTGTTGCACGACCTGGTGTACCACGCCCCCGATCTTCACGATCATCTGGCACCTATGGTCTATCACTGGTTGTCGGAGCACCAGGTGCTGAATCAAGATTGCCTGCGCTACAGTCGGGCGATCATGACTGCTGGAGGGATCCAGGCGTCTGACATCGCCATTCTGGCGGCAAAAAAAATAGACGACTCTACTACGCCCTCAGAGCTACTGCCTGTCTGGTATGCAATCAGGACTGATGCAGACCCCGCCTTGGCGCTACCTAAGTTGGAAAAAGTGTTCAGGAGAGGGTCGGCCTACGAGAGAGCGGAATTTGGTGAGCGATTCAGTGTGGCGCTGCTCGGTGGACGGCGAGACGCGGTCAACGCCATCGGTAAGTTCAAGACACCGACCTATTTGAAACAGTTGTACCTGCTGGTTCATAGCGCGGTAAGGGTGGCGAATGACCTAGACCGCGCGAATAAAGGTGTCTACTCCCCGACGCTTCGCGACGACGCCCAAGATGCCCGGGAGCGTCTGTTCGGCTTGTTAAGCGAGATACCAAGGCAGATCGCCTACCAAGCGATTCTCGATCTCGCGAAAATCCATCCGGTACCACGCTTCCGTGCTTACATGCGCTCCTGTGCGGTGCAGCTTGCAATGGAGGCAGCTGATCCCAGCCCGTGGCGTATTGAGCAAGTCGCCCTCATCGCTGCCGATCTTGACCTCCATTTCACCTTCGAACATCACTCGGGAGATCACCATGCAAAGCATTGAGCGCCCCGGTGAGCCGCCCGTAGCCCTCAAGTCCCGGCAGGCGCAAGCGTCTCGTTTGCAGATGCTCCAGTTCTGGCAACTGGAGTCGGGCCGACGCGACCAAACCAGTGTGCCAGCGATCGGTTTCGACCCCGAGGATGCGCAACTGCGAGATGCCCTCGGCCAAATGAGCCGACAACGGTGTGCGTTCTGCGAGGCCACCGACGAGCTTTTGGTTTACCGATTCCGTCCCACAGGCAATGCCTTGCCCTTGGTCAAGTCGAGTCAGGCCCACCTTTACTACCTCTGGTTGGCCGATGCCTGGCAAAACCTGTTACCTATCTGTTCCGGCTGCGTGCCGATTGAACCCCAGTTCCCTGTTCGGGGAGCACGCTGTGCCCTCCCCGGCCTTCAACATGTTGAAGCCTACGTTGCACGCGGCGATGGAGTCTGGTCTTCAGACTTACCTAAGGAGCGTGCGCTGCTGTTAGATCCGACGGAGACTCGAAGCTTTGTCAAACACCTCATCCCAACCCTGGACGGTGAATTGCTCTACGGCACTCCGCAAGGTGAGGCGACGATTGCAATTTTCGATCTGAATCGATCTGCGCGCCGCAACCAGCGCTATCATGCTTACTTGTCGCGCTTGAGCGATTTACGCACTTTCTTGAAGGAGCCGGACCGACCCGATCTCGGGAAAATCTTCGATTTTGCCAGCCTGGAATTCGGCGGCTCCTGGTACTTGTTGCTACGCCGCCTTCTCAGCCATGTGCCGATCAATGGGATCGCTCGAACTCTGACGCCTGAGCAGATCGTTCCCGCCTTTCACAGGCTGGCGAAGTCGCCCGATGCCTTAGCGATTCTTCAGCGCTCGTTGCTAGGGCTTCAGCGTGAGGAACTAGCACTCAGGGCGAATGGTGGGCGGGCCGTGGCACCTAGCGCCATCAGAGAATCCGTCACTACGATCCAGATTAATAATTTCAAAGCCATTGAGCAGTTGAAGCTCAGTCTCAAGGAGCCGGCTGTTCGCTCCACAGAGCGGCAGAGCAAAACCGCTCCGTCTCTCGTCATACTGGGAGAAAATGCGACCGGTAAAACCTCGATCCTTGAGGCAATCGCCTTGGCCCTGATTCCTGCTGCGACACGCAGTGCACTTGGCGTGTCCTGGTCGGACTTGGTGATTGACCCCAGCCAGCTCGGGGCGGAACGTGCCACTCAAGCACTACGTGCCGAGATTCGCATTGGTCTTACTCAAGACAACTGGGTGACGCTGAGTATCGACAATCATACCCACCTTCACGACAGCAGTCTTGGCAACCAGCAGGTTCCGGTTTTCGCGTATGGCGCGTTTCGTAGATTTACCAACGGCAAACCACGCGTGACCAGGCATGCACACGTTCATAACCTATTCGATAGCAATACACTGTCCAATCCTGAGGCATGGCTGAGCACGCTACGGCAGGACCGATTCGACATGGTGATCCGAACGCTACGCGATGTGCTCGCAATTGATGGCGATTTTGATGTCATTCAGCGAACAGCGGACAGCAATGGACTACGCGTGGTGACCGCGATCACCGAAAGCGACGGAACAACCCGCTATAATCGCACGCCGTTTCACGCTGTTTCATCAGGCTACCGCTCAATGCTGGCGATGGTCTGCGACATCATAAAAGGGCTCATGAGCCCAGCCGTTCACCCTGGATTTGAAAGCATTCAGTCCGCACGCGGGGTAATCCTTATCGACGAAATCGAGGCGCATCTTCATCCGCGCTGGAAGGTCCAGGTGATGTCCCGTCTGCGTGCCGCATTGCCGAACATGACCTTCATCGTGACCACGCATGATCCGCTGTGCCTGCGAGGCATGGGAGAAGGCGAAGTGGCGGTACTTCAACGTGTAGCCACATCTGAAACCCAACTTGACAGTCAGATGCCGATGATCATCGAAAGCATGGAGGGGTTACCCTCGGTCGCGGACTTGCGGCTCGAACAGCTGCTGACCTCGGATCTCTTCCAGATGCTGTCCACCGATGATGCCTATACTGATCGCCGCTTGGCCAGCATCGCCGACCTGATGGCGGCGCGCTCCCGCGGAGAGGCACTCAGTGCTGAGGATCAACAGGTTTTAACCAATTTCAGCAGCGACATTACCAGTGCGCTGCCAATTGGTTCGAGCGAGGTCCATCGGATCGTACAACAGGCCGTTGCAGAGTATCTTGGCAGGCGACGTGCCGCGAGCAGCGAGGCGCTCCATGCATTGCGCCGCGAGGCTAAAGACGAAATATTGGCCGCCCTGGAGAACCTCTGAGCATGCGCCGCGTTAACCGCGTTTCCACCCCCCCATCTTTGCTGCCAGGAGCTGCAGGTACAGATGAACTAGCCCGTCTGCGACTACACCGCAACACGCCTCCTCCTGCAGGGAAAAAGAAACAGAGTTTCGTGTACACGGCCTACAAGGGTGAAGATGTACGACGCGCCCTGGAAAAAATGTTCCACGGCAAGTGTGCTTACTGTGAAACTTACTACGCAGCCTCGGCACCGGTGGACATCGAGCACTATCGACCGAAAGGAGGCGTAACCGAAGCTGAAACACACGGGGGATATTGGTGGATCGCCATGCAGTGGGAAAACCTGCTGCCGTCCTGTATCGACTGTAATCGCAAGCGTGGTCAGGTGATCGTCGAGGCTTCCACTAGCCTCGCGGCACTTGCTGCCACCGCATCTCCCAAGTTGCACCAGGCAGGTAAGAAAAACAGCTTCCCCCTGGCCAACAGCGGGGTGCGGGCTACGGCGGAGTCTAATGACTTTATCAGGGAGGAGCCATTGCTCCTCAATCCCTGCGATGATGATCCTGCCGCCCACCTGATGTACAGCGTCGATCCTGCACATCCCACCGGCCTGATCGTGCCCACTGGCAGTACGCAACAGCGAGAACGCGGCGCGGTTTCGATTCAGGTCTATGGGTTAAACCGCCTCAAGCTCCTTGAAGACCGAACCCGGGTGCTGCGGGCAATGGAGTTCCTCGGGGACCTGATCATTGATTTGGCGAAATCGATTGCCGACTTGGAGGCGCCTGCTGCCCAGCGTCAACTGCTTGGTACACCCGCTGTAGGCGTCGCCGCACGTTTGCGGCTGCTGCGTGACCGTATGCTGAATGAGCTTAAGGCAGCCGCCGCGCCAGAGGCCCCCTACGCGTCCATGGCAAGCGCCTGGCTGCAAGACTTCAAGCAACGACTAACCCGCTAAGCTTCGCTAGCGCTGATGGCTTTGAATGTATGCCTGCGCGCCGACGCCCTAGGACTCCCGTCATGCCCAACATTGTTCCAACTTCTGCGTGGTATCTCCCTTAAAGCGCTGCAATTCGGGGCTAGATGGAGCTGCTGCTCCGTTGGACACTTTACCTGTTGTACCTGAACCTGACTGATCAGCATTTTTATCGATCGTCATTTTCCTTGGCCACTCGCATAAGGGCAGCAAACCGTCGATTCTGTTGGAAGAGTAACTCGCCTTTCTGGCGCGGGCAAAATCTCTGCCTTGGCTGGCGAGGGATCACAGAGCATGACGGGTCAGTTATCGAGTGGGCAACAGCGACTGCTTTCTCCTTCAACCTTGAAGATCACATCCCGGCCAATCACCTTCTGCATAGCTTTGATTTACGGTGGTAGCCGTAATTGATTTTACGCAGGCTGAAAATCCGAGTTTCAACAGAGTCGGCCGTTTGCTGCCCTTTGTCGCCACTCCGTAAAAATCCCTCCGGCGGAATCACCTTTACGCTCCGCGCGCCCGTGCAGTTTCTTGAAATGGTCAACACACGCTCAGTGGTCCGGGTTGCCCGAATTAACGGTCTACAATCTGGTCATTAGGCAACACAATCCTTCTGTCTGGAGATTGCTGCGGCGGTTCAAAATGGATGGCATGCCGGTTTTTGCGCAGCATTTAATCAACGACCTTGCACCGGTCCGAGGAGGGGCGGAGCGTGGGCACTAATCCGAAATGGACGATGCCAAAGTTGCGCAACTGTACCCGTTGCGCCATCCATGCATTTTTGGTGATCGTTTTGTGGGCGGCAGCCTGCTTAGCCGCCGCCGAGCCCACAAACCTGGCCCCTGAAGACCTACAACTGAAGAAGTCCGTGAGGTCTGGTGATTCGTATGCCGTCCAGGCTGCCTTGGCAGCCGGCGGGCACATCCGTCGTAATGAATTCGAGTTTCCCCTAATGCCCATAGCGGTGGCAGTGATCCTTGATAAGCGCAATGTGCTTCCATTGTTGGTCACTGACCAAGACTCCGCCGACGAAGCCTATTTTTTTTCCATCCTGTCTGCGAACGTCGCAGCGTTCGAATCGCTGCTGACAATCCGTGCGCCCTCCCCTAAGGTCATTTCAAGCGGATTACGCCTGTTTGCTGTGCGTCTCTCCGTCGCAACGACTGAAACCATGAAGACCCGAATTAACCAGGCATTGGGAGACAGTGGCCAGCCCCCAGCCGATCCTCCATGGTGGCTGGCCCTTTTTCCCACCCCTCTGGTTTCCGCCGACGCTCCTGAGTTGAGCATCGCGAAGAAGCTGCGGGAGCTCGGATCAGATGTGCTCAATACCGGCAGCCGCTTCTTCGACGTTGTTGACGGCGGCATCGCGTGCGTGCAGACGGACGTCGCCGAAGGTGCAGAGCGACTTTTAGTTATCGTTGACCCCGACAAACTAGTCGACGCCGACCATATGCTGATCCGCACAGTGCACCGCAACGAGTTTAGAACTGATGAGGAGTTGATCGACGCGTTGGTCGAAGAAACTGAAGACCGTCTGCGTTTCATCCCGTTGCCAGATTGAGTACCCCTAGCCGTGCGCAGCTTGCCATTTACAATGAGAGGTCAATTCGATGCCCTTGGCGAGATCACGTTGGCTCAGCGCATGCGCCAGCAAGACCCGGGTTATGGGACGCTGCTGGCCATCAATGAGGTTCAAGACGTCGGAGAGCATTTATTGCGGGCGTGATTGATGGACAATAATGCTGCCCAGGTAGAACAAATGAATGCGCAATCGGAAAACTGAGAATGGCTCAGATGCCGTCGAGTCTTGGCTGGCGATACGGTACCGCTTACCTCGCTGCACTCCCTTCCTAGGCGGACAGATCAGCCTTTCTTGGTGCTGGATTTGATTCGGTTCGAAACCTGCTTTTCGGCTTGATAGTAGATTGGCGCCATCGGTTGGCCATCCCAAAAAGGTTCAAGCCCCTTGAAGTGAAGGTGCATGCCTGCGCCCCTAATTAACGGTTGGAACGGTCCGTCTGAGGAGACAACCCCAATCGATGCCAAGTGGCCAATCGGGTAAGCCCGGTTCACCCTTGATCACAACCAGTTGGGGGGTTGGCGAGTTGCAATCGCTAGCGCTGTGCCAAGACTCTATCAATTGTTGGAGTTCTTGTTTGCGGTCGCAAAAATGAAGGGCTGAAGTCATGGAGACCTTAATTTTTTGGTTGCGGGAAGGTCTCCAGTCTGTTTGCACTGATGCAAAAGTGGCCCAAGGGGATTGCTGATTCTGTATCGCCAACTATGAATAAATCTATCAGCGTAGATGTTCCTAAACCCCTCCCCCGATAGCCAAGCTCAGTTGATGAGGACCTGCAAAATTCAGTCATGCAGTACGTCTCCCTTTGACCCTGGCCGCTTGTCAGGACTGGCGGTCACCGGTCGATAATAACGCTATCTGACAGCCCCAGTTAACATACTAATGAGCAGGTTAACGCACGTTTGTGGCGATAGCAGACGTAATCGCGTGATAAAATCTTGCGAAAAAATGAGTTTGAAGGACCAAAGCACACCCGCTGCGAAATAGCGCCAGAATGCTATCATTCGCACCTCCCCTCTGCCCCTCATCGTAGGGTGGGCCACAGTAATCAATATCAGGAAAGTGCTATGACTAGTGGACTGGGCTCCATTGAAGTCTGGGATATCGAAACGACCGAAACAGTAACGCGCAACGCCCTCCCATCACTGGGGCGACCTAAAATAAATACCACCGAAGTTGACTTGGAAATCCTGAGTGAAAACCTCAAGACGGTGCTATCACGGTTCCAGGCAATGCTGGACGAACAACCGGTAGCGAAATCGGGTTATTGCGTCGATGAGATTGAAGTGTCGCTCGGGGTCAATGCTAAAGGCAGCATTGCGCTTATTGGCAAGCTCGAGGCCGGTATGCAAGCCGGTATTAAGGTGAAGTTCAAGCGAGCCCAGTAATGACGCCGAAAGACTACGTCGCATCCATGAAGGCGAACGCGAGCCGTCGCGTCTACACGGAGATTGATATCCCTTCTGCTGTCACCACTGCTTGCCAGACTGTCGGACTAAAACTGTCCGATTTGCTCACAGAACTTAACGAGAAGGATTGGGCGGAGTTTCTAGTCAGCTACTTGAAACCCCGGCTTCATCCTGTACTGATTTCGCTATTGGAATCCGACACTGTCGCGATAGGCACAATCGACAGCCCTTTCCCTGATGCCAGCATCACCAGTATGGAAAACGGCTATGCCATCCTTTTCAGTACGGGCATGAGAGAATTCGTGTACCGATTGGCACGGATCATCGCGACTCGCTTCTCGATCGCCGACCAAAGCGTTGAAGTTGAGTTGCACGAAACTGCCAGGCTGGTAGCTGAAGTGTTCTGGTGGTTCCAGGAAACAAATGTTGCCCATGGTGCCGACTATGCGATCAACGAAGCCCAGAGGCAGGTAGCAAACAATCTGGCGATGGAGGCCGAGTCGTTTCTGCTCTGTCACGAGATCGGACATATTGCTTCGGACACGCCTGGAATCCTGGAAGAACTATCGGATGACCTGCCGGGGGTGGACCGTGTAGAACACCTCGACGAGTTTATCGCGGATTTTTTTGGAACTATGTTTGTGTTGGGGACGAGAGAAGATGACCAATCTTCAGCCGACGCCATTGCCCTGCAATTCAGATACGCCGGCATAGAGTTCGTGCTGCAGATCTACCAATGCCTTGAAAAAATCGGGATAGATTTCAGCGACAGCCATCCCCCAGCGGCCGAACGTTTGGCTTTCATCCGCAACGCTATTCATCGCCGTTGTGCCGATGAAGAGTCTTGGCTTGGGTTGTCGACAATTGCCGGTGGCATCGAAGGCATCTTCGACAATATTTTGGCAATCCTCGATTCTCCGCAAGAACATGCGCAGTATTATGAGCGCAAGGCTGCGGAGTTGCTTGATGACCTTAATAGCGCGCTGCGTGAGTGTTCGGGAGGAATGGTGCCCGATTACGTGTCCTTTCATCCGTTAGCCGGGAAGATTTTTGCTAGAGGCTATCCTGAGTTTGTCATTGAACGCGTAGCGCAAGTGGCTGCAGATTTTTTTGTCGACGTGTATGCAGAGGATCAAGAGGACGCTGGGGATAGTTCGGAACAGTGGATCCGTCTTCAGCAATTCAAACTGCTACTGTCATTTGTCCAGAAAATGCCTGAGGGCGCCGTGAAAGAGCGTTTTATGGCGGCGCTTGGCTGCCCGGTGGAATAATCGCATACAGGCGTCAAAGCGTGAGGGTTTCACCCAGAGTCAGTCGTTTTGCAGGGGGTAAAATTCCCTAAAACTAAAAAAGGGGTTGCGAGATAAAATCTCGCCACCCCTTTAATTATATAGCCGGGACGAAGTAACTCTACATTCGCCCTTAGCACCCGATCCTAGTACTGGCCGACTTCAGCAGGGTTAAGTAAGAAGCTTTGCCTCAATTGGTAGCCGTCCCACTGCCCTGCACTTCCTGAATGCCACACACATTTCGTGACCAGTGATCCAGTAACATTTTGCGCTTTCCGAACAGATCTCTACGGCGATTAGCCGCCTCAACCGCACTCTCTACTGCATGTGGCTGGCGATGCCCTTCTCCGACCAGTTCTCACGCTGTGATCATAGAGGGTTACGTGGGCATTTGGTCAAGTGTGCCTGCAATCCCCAAATGAATGCTCTGCATAAAATGGTTCAGATGTGTACCAATCGACTCAGCCATAGGGTCTTGTCGACCAAGTGGATTCGCCAGTTTTGCAATCTTCAGTACGGTCGGCACCTCATTAAATCCAGGCAAGCGTAATCTGACGACCGCCTGGGCAAAAAAGAACACAAGCGGCGCGGTCCGACTTGAGAATAATGGCTCCCAATCCGAAAGGGGTCGATTAGCTTCGGCTGCATCGATGATGGCATCTATCTGCGCCAGCAATTCCGCTTTCGCGTCGTCCAGAGAGTTATACGTGCTCTTCCAGAGTTCATCATGCTGCAATGAGCCCTTAAGGTTTATGACCACCATACCTCGATTCGCAGGGCACGCGGCTGCGTCGATCTGCTTTGCGGCCTTCTGGATGTTCTCGAAGATTGTTTGACCGCTACGAGAGCTAACAGTCTTGATGGCCAACGCCCAAAGAGACGGAGCTCCCTCCTCCGGCTTGACCTCAAACATTACGTCTGGGTTATCACCTTTTGAGTTCACCGGATGGTCCAGCTGAATATTGAAGGCGAAATGCACAGCAAGCGAGCCCAGATATAGCTCAGCGAGTTTTCGGTTCACGTCATCCCGAATATCACCTTTCTTCGGCTGTACAGCCGTCGAAAATTCAGCTCCCGCTTCAAACAGCTTCAAATGCGGGATAAAGGAGTCGAATTCTGGTTGCGTCTCAACAGCTAGAAGCTTTGCCGCAAGGTCGTACATGCCTGCGGCGTCAGCAAGTAATTCTGGGTTATCAACCAATGCACCAAGACTGCGGGTCGATTCCAGTAGCTCCAATGGAGAGAGGAACTCACTCTCGATTTTTGAGCCGATCGCTGGAGTGACGCCATGCATATGTAACACGTTGATGAACCGGTCAACGATCTTGTCCGCATCTTCAAAGCTAGTGAAACTCATCAGTCCTCCAGGTCTCCAAATCGTAAAACAGCGAGTTCTGCAGCGAAGCGATCTATCAGCAGTCACCTTCTCACACCGCTTCGCACCCACTTAACGTTCGTGAGTCCACAGTAGGGTACAACGTAAGTTCCGCATTTTGCAGCTGATATCCAGTTGCAGCTACCGGGCGATCGTCAAATGCTTACCGACTAACGAGCGCAATGGGAAGACTCCTAGTCGGCAAATTCAGACGGTACGTCGACGAACTCTACGCAGTAATCGAGGACGCAGCGGATTGCCGCCCAGTTCCAGCGAGACTTTCTGAAGGCTCCATTTTTCTAATAAAGGGGTTGGCCTTGTTTTCCAGGAAGCGGAGCTTCCTCGGAGAATGCTAGGGACCTTGAACGCCTTACTTTCCCGGTGTTGAATCTGCCGCGGCTCCCCGACTCCCGGTTTTTTTCGGGGCCCGCGCCTTGGAGGCTCTCGCCTCGTCACGATCGCTGTTCTTGCGCAGTTTTGCCGCTTTCGCCGCATCTGAGACATCCAGTACCAGCACCGACGTCGTGGTAACCAGCTCTGGCGGCAGATGATTCTCCAAGGCAGCCTTCAACGCTTCAGCAGTAGTCGGTTTAGGACCCGCCGGGGGTAGCGTGACACCTAGAACCTTACCGAACCAGAAGATCACATAAATGCCTTGCCCCGCAGTGCTGTTCGCCAGCGAATAGGTCTGAAGCTGACCGCTATGCCCATACCAAAGATGGCTATGATTCGTCCGTTTCGCTTCAATCGGCACGGCCAAATTGCCGTGTGTGATTAACATGTCAGCCCGCGTCCCTCCAGTAGATGCCGCTTCACAGAGGACCTCAAAGCTACCGAAATAGCCCAGTTTGTCCCGGAGCTTGCCGGCCAACACGTCGCGACAATCATTCTCTACTTTCGGCGCTTTGTTGTCCCAGAAGAGTTTCCAAGGATTGTGCGGCGAGGGCTGCATGTCGGCGGCAATTTCTTCGAGCACAATCAGCACTAGTGCCTTCAGATCCTGGGCATCGATCGGGCCTTTACCGTCCAGTACTTTCGACAGATCCCTGGGAGAAACGAGCTTCTGAGTTTGAGAGCGGACATCCCGTCTGTAGAGCTCAAGTTCATGCCTGATTGTGTCAATCCACCGAGTGCCTTCGGCGTGGGCGACCAACTCCAGGAGGGCCGCCTCGACCCCTGGTTCCTCCGACAACGATATGGCCTTCAACACTTTCACAGTGTCTAGCCACATTCGTTCGAAATAACCCTGCATCAAAGGGGTGCGCTGGAACATAAACTGCAGCAAGAGGCAACTAACCGCTAGCGTCGACGGCGGCGTGCGCCAGTAGCCGCGCTGGGGGTATCCTTCGACGATCACCCGGTGAATGATGAAGTCATCTGCCTTGGCCAGGGCTCGCGCGAAATCACCACTGAACAAGTCCGGTCGCAGACAGACGCCGAAATAGGTCCATCGAAGGCGGTCAGCGCACTGCGGATCGGTGCTAGTGGTCAAGGCACCGCCCGCATCGTCTTTCTCCGACCAACTGTGCAGGACCTCATTGATTAGTGGTGTCAGTGCCACCTCGTCCAGGTTGAGTTCAGCCAGTCGAAGAACGCTGTCTAGAAGGCGCCCCGTCAGCCTATCGAGCTGCTGCAATGCTGTTTGTGCTGCCCACGCATGTAGCGCTGAGCGAGCTGCGTGATCACCTAGCTTGTACAAGAGTGAAGACCAGTTCGCGTCCTTCCTGTCTGCCAATTGGTGGAGAGGGAGTGGATCCTCTATCAGCGATTGGTTGAGGCGCTCAATACAATACGATTCCAAGCGCGCCTGAAGGTAGGCATCCCTCATCGACCCCGCTGCGAACAAGATCTGAAGGATACGCGGCGTCGGTACGGATGAGAGATCCTGCCCACTCTCCAAGAGGATTGAGTTAGATGCCACAGTGATAATCCCGCGGTGTTCCACTTGCTCGTCCGTCGCCCTCACACCAGCGAGCCCCATGAGGACAGACTGTGCCAGCGAGTCTCCGAATGCCTGTTGGAGCGCTTCAATGCCACTGATGCGGACGGAGGCGATGGGGCGACTGCCACAATAGACTTCCGCACCCCAGTACAAAGCATCCTGGACCAATCCTGCTGCGACCGAAGATGGCTTCAGTTGCCATTCAGCTATCTGATGGATCAGCCAGTGTTCAACGCTATCCAAGTGGTGCGCTTGCAACTCCAACTCCTCTTCAGCGTGTAATCGAACGCCTTCAAGGACTGCTTCAACAGTGGCAGAGGCAGGACTCTCGTGCAGCAAAGGGGCCAGCCAGACCGGCGCCGGCTTCCCTCGTTGGAGGGTCCAGGTGGAAACCTGTCGGCCGACGTACTGTGCGCCAACGCTGGCGATGAGCAACTCAGCGTTCAGCATCTGGCTCACCAACTTGTCAGTTGCCTTCAAGCCGATCGCGTGCAGCCCCATAGCCATCGACCCGCTATCTGCTACGTCCTGATTCATGACGAAAAGGAGCGCTTGCAGTACATCATCCAAAGTTTTCCGACCTGTCAGCCATTCTTCGGCAGCCTGTTTGAAGGTTGATTCGGCGCCGGTGATTAGACCTGTCGCGACCATCATGTGAGCGAATTCAGTCACCGTTACCGCATGGCTCGACATGACAGCGATGCAGAGCACCGAGGCGAATTTGTGCTCCTGCGAGCCAACGCCAGCCTGGAGCCGCCAGCGTTTAGGCGCATCGAGGATCAACGGTCGCCATAGGTGAGGTACGGCCACATGCCAAGCGATATCCCTGATCGCATACGCAACGCCGGCAACACGTCCCTCGTCCTGTCTACTCCGCGTACTGAGTGCTTCATCGACCCTTTGGAGGCTCGCCAAGACCTTGTCCACATCAGCGACAGCCAGTTGTCCCGAAGGGATAGCGCAGAAAAGTTGCGCAATGGTGCGCAGGTTTCCGCTCTGCTGTTCCCCAGCGTCGCGGAGTTCATCTATCCGAGCCCAGATGCCCACCGCAGAAGGCGCCGCACTGTGGAGCCAGGCCGTAACGGCTTCCTGACGGCACCACTGCGCAGTGCTTTGCCGTAACACGATGCTCCAACAGGCCTCGGCAGTGCCTGCCATAGGGGGGCCAGCGGATAACGCCTCCAGCATCATGCTGAGTCTGTGCGCTGAGGTCTCTGATTGCAGCAGGTCAATGACCATCTCCGAGAGGTCGGGGGTGATGAGTCCCACGGTGCAGATCTGTGCGGGCCCCCACTGATCTGGAGTCCATCGGAAGAACGGATCGCGTGATCCAACATCCTTCAGCAGGACGAGTCGGGAAGCGAGGGGAAGCTTCGCCGCATCGCCATGTAGCAACAGTGTTTCTGGGTCGCGCTCGACCAGTCGTTTAGCTTCATGCAGCGCGCCCTCGTTGACCAGGTGGCACGTGAACCATGCATACAGCGCCTTCAGGCCTTCTGAGGCTAAACCATCTGCAGACACCAAGAGTGCCACTGCGCGTTCGATGTGAAGTCTCGCACCACCCAGGCCGCCGGTCACTAATCGGGCAAGATACCGACCGGCAAGAAACTCCTGGATGCTGCGATGAAAGGGCAAGAAGTCCTCGCCCTTTTTGATGAACAGTGCAGTGTCCAGGACAATGTCGCGATCGGCGCCGTCCAGGCCAGCTTCATGAATGGCAAGCGTTGTGCCCTCGGCCAGACTCGATCGCTGCAGTCCATGTTTTCCCGCCAGAAGCAGGGTCAGAAAGATGCGACCGGCGTAGTCCAAGACAACATGGGGTGTAGGAGCGACGCCAGGCACGTCTTCTGCCTTGATCAGATTGTGTTCGCTTGCAAAGTGCAGCGCTCCCGATTCGTACAGCTCGAAGCGGGTGATGGAAGGCAGCCGCTCAGGCTTCACACTCATGAGAAATTTTAGCCCCAGCGGTGTCATTACAAACGGCGTTGAGCGGAGCGCCTGGAGGGTAGCAAGGAGTGCCCCCGGATTTGAGCAGCCGAACGCACCCAGCACGGCGACGACTTCCTCCTCACTGAGCGGTTGGAGCTGAGCCACCACGGGGGCAACATCGAGAGCAGCCAGTTCGCTGCCGAACGCCCTGCTGAGTTTTCCACCCGCGTTCCAATCCTCTGCCCTACAGCTCACTCGCCATCGCACTGCCGGGGTGCGCCTCAAGCCCTTCGCAATGTTTACGGCCTCCTGAATGGAGACCTCGTCGATGGCGTCGATAAAAATGGTGTGCCCACTGACCAGGTCTTCACTGCTAAAACAGAAAGCTGGTTCGCAGGATGCCGCCTCTTGGCGAGCAAAATGCGCGAGCGCTACGGTTTTGCCCATGCCAGGCGCTCCCAGCAAAACGACGTAGGGCGCATTTGCCAGATCACTTAACCGCTGGGCGTCTGCGTACTCTTCAGGTCCTGAGGATATCGAGATGAGCCGATCAAGAGGGGCTATTGTCATTGCGAAACGAACCGAGCAGCGAAGGAGGCGTCATCATACTAGATGGTCATGTCGCGACCCCACGCCTCGACTGGGCGTTTTCCAGCGCTGAACCAAACGCCCCTCCCTTTTTTGATCTTCCCGCACCCTGTCAAAGGTTGCCCGACTCACGTCCCGGTCCATAGCACGGGCTTGAATTGTATCCAGCGCTTGCTGCTGGCCAGCGCCTCAGCGAGCCTTTGGCGCCGGTTTGCCGGGCCGCCGCGGGCGTTCCGCTCCGGAATAACTGTTACTCGTCGCCAACTGTTCGCTCAACGTCTCGGCCCGGGCCCGCGCCGCCGCAGCCTGTTCGCGAGCGCTGGCCAACCCCGCTTCGGCGCGCTGCAGGCGTTGCTGCAGGTCGTGGTGCTGTTCAGCCGCGTCAGCGCCCACCTGGCGGTTCTGCTCCAACTGGTCGTGCAGGGCGTGGACTTGAGTCTGGGCGGTGGCGCGCTGCTCGCGAGCCTCGGCGAGTTCACGCTGGCTGGCGAGCAACGTCTGCTGCTGGACCTGCAGGCGGCCATTGACCTCCTTGAGCTGGGCGCTCGCTGCTTTGCTTTCCTCGCGGGCCCGGTCAATCTCGCGAAACGCCCGGTCCTCGAAGTCGCGGGTGTAGCGTTGCTGCTCGAGGCGCGCCTGCTCAGCCTGCAACTGGCTTTCCTGCAGTTGCTGGCGAGCCTCGTCGCGCTGGCCGAGCAGCTCCTCACGCTGCCGGCGCAGGTCGTCTATCTGCGTCAAGCGCTGGGTTAACAGTTGTTCCAAGTCGGAGAGCCGGGTCTCGGCTGCCTTGCGGGCGGCCAGGGCCTCGGCCGTTTGCTGGCGAGCCTGCGTGG
Organism: Pseudomonas sp. AP19; assembly: GCF_001728855.1. Lineage (NCBI taxonomy): Bacteria > Pseudomonadati > Pseudomonadota > Gammaproteobacteria > Pseudomonadales > Pseudomonadaceae > Pseudomonas > Pseudomonas sp. AP19. Next base: position 66,550 of record NZ_LXJP01000021.1, read on the forward strand.
CGTCCAGTCGGGCCCGGGTTTCAATGGCCGCCAACTGCTCGCGCTCTTCGGCCAGCACTTGGCGCTGGCCAGCAAGTGATTGTTCAACCACGCCCTGGGCCAGCGTGGTTGCCTGCTGCCAGATGGCTACAAAAGCCTGCGCCACTTCCACCGGCAATCCCGGCAGGCGGGTCTCGCCACGCAGGCGCCCGGCCAACTGTTCCCACCACTGATCGAGCAGACTGCCAACCCGCGCCGGGCTGCCGCGGCCCAACTCCAGGCGCACGCGTTCGACCGTCGGCCGCTCGCCGCGCGCCAGCACGGCGTCCGCCGCGGCGAACACCTCGTGTTCCGGTACGCCTACTGCCATGGCCCGCCTCCGCGTATATTAGGTCTGATAATGAAAGATTATCCGACATAATTTTCTGAATAATTGAAATATCATATGTTGAACGTATTAAATATTACAGATCAATTGCCTTTGGTGGACGAAACCCTGTTGGAGCCGCATTTTCTGGCGCTTAACGCCCAGGAAGCGGCGGCAGCGTTTATCGCCGCCGGCACCGCGGCCAACACTGTGCGCAGCTACCGCAGCGCCCTCGCCTACTGGTCGGCCTGGCTGCAATTGCGCTACGGCCAGGCGCTGGGGGATGCGCCGCTGCCCGTTGCCGTGGCCGTGCAGTTCGTCCTCGACCACCTGGCGCGACCGTTGGCCGACGGCGCCTGGGCGCATTTGCTGCCACCATCAATCGACACGGCGCTGGTTGCCGCCGGGATCAAGGCCCGGCTGGGACCGCTGGCGTTTAACACGGTCAGCCACCGCCTCGCGGTGTTGGGTAAATGGCACCGGATCAAGGGCTGGGATAGTCCAAGCGAGGCCTCTGTGCTGAAGACCCTGCTGCGCGAGGCGCGCAAGGCCCAGTCGCGTCAGGGCGTGAACGTCCGCAAAAAGAGTGCGATCGTGCTCGAGCCACTGCAGGCACTGCTCGCCACCTGCACCGACGGCGCCCGCGGGGTGCGCGACCGCGCCCTACTCCTGCTGGCCTGGAGCGGTGGCGGCCGGCGCCGTTCGGAAGTTGTAGGTCTGCAAGTGAGCGACGTGCGCCAACTAGATGCCGACACCTGGCTGTATGCCCTCGGTACGACCAAGACCGACACCACCGGCGTGCGTCGGGAGAAGCCGCTACGTGGCCAGGCGGCGCAGGCGCTCGCTGCCTGGCTGGCCGCCGCTCCTGCCGAGAGTGGCCCGCTGTTTCGACGCCTGTACAAGGGTGGCAAGATCGGCACTTCGGGCTTGTCGGCTGATCAGGTGGCGCGCATCGTCCAGCGCCGTGCGCAGCTGGCCGGGTTGGAGGGCGACTGGGCCGCACACAGCCTGCGCTCGGGTTTTGTTACCGAGGCCGGACGCCAGGGGGTGCCGCTGGGTGAGGTCATGGCGATGACTGAGCATCGCAGCGTGACCACGGTGATGGGGTACTTCCAGGCTGGGGCGCTGCTGGAGAGCCGCGCCAGCCAATTATATGGCGAGCCTCCCCCGGCTGAAGTACTCATCAACAAGCCGAAGGTGGAGGCTGACTAGCAAGCCAAGAGCTGGCCGGATAGCCGCTTGATTAGCCTCCATCTTGTCGTCGATAGTTGCCGATTGAGTTGGCCAAGTAACTGCCGCGCTGGTTTTCTACCGAAGTCCTGGGGCCGGCCGTTTGCGACCACTTCGTAAGCAGATGGAGACTCAACCTTGCGCAGCGGTATATCTCCTGATACATGCCGAACGCTATGATGGGGCACTGAGAATGGTTCACAAGGTGTGAGCCAGGGTCAGTAAAACTTCGGTAGCTCGGTCAATCCTGTGGTAACGATAACAAATAGACATCTGATCGTTACGTTTCTAAGCAAAGGGGATCAACGGGAAGCTCCGGCTTGTAATGCTTGTGCTAGCATCCAATTTGATCCGAAGATCGAGGTCGGCAGCGATGAAGCAACCAGTTCAGCCGGAAAACAGTCTTTCTGAGATTTTGGAAGGCAAACAGAATCGCCGTGATGCGTTAATGCTTGCTGTTAGCCTTGCTTCGCCGTCTGAGTTAGAAGGACCTGCTAAGCGTTTAAAAAAGGTGATGAAAAAATCTGATGGATCGCACCGTCAACGCATTCCGCCCCCAGAGTTCTCTCGTTAGATAAGAGTGGTTCCCTATCTCAAATGCCGACGCTCATTTAGTCTAGGCTTGCTTTATATCTGGAAAAACACGTTGCACCGACGGCATACCCTAGTGATAGGTCTATCAGCTGCCAAGAATAATAGACTGTTGCCACTGACGCCGAATTGACCCAGTGGCCGATGCCGCGCTGACCCAACACAAATCGGAAAAATCCAGCGCTGGGAGTGGTTCAAAAGGTGTGAGCCTGGGTCAGTAAAACTTCCGTAGCTAGGTCAATCCTGTGCTGGCGATAACAGGCCAGGCTCAGGTGTAGCTCTTCGCGCAATCGTCGCTCGGCATGAGTGCGGTAGCATTAGATTACGTATACAGTTTGGCTAGCTTTCCAATAAATAGCGAAAATGTGCGCGAATGGGAGCACTCCAACCGTCGGCACGCTCCTTCAGCCAATCCAGGTAACTGGGCATCCTCACCGCGTCGCTGTGCATCGTTCTCCAGAACCGCTCAATATTGTTGTCGTATATTGGGACACCGCTGAGCTGCCACATGTGCACGCAATTCGGCAGCTTCAAAAATAAGCCAAGCAAGGCAAACATGGCCATGCGGATCTGAGTGGAGTGTTCCCCTACGTCTTTGCACAAAAAAGCTTCACAACCTGCCTCTGGCGGTAAATTAGAGCGCAGAGAACAACATGCCTTGATATTCAGAAGCCAGGCGATTTGCGAGCGTGGATCAAATGGATAGATTCTCTTTTTTCCTATTATCGCCAGGATATCGTCCATTAACAGCTCAATCTCAGGGACGCTCGCCGCAAGCTCGACATCGCCGATGGTAACGGTCCCGCGATGCACACAGACCTGATACCAGCACTGAAAATGCCAGGCCATGAGCTTCAAAATTTGGCGCGTCGAACACCGATAACTCGACCCTCGCTCAGTTGACTGAAACGCCACGTGCGTAAAAGATCTCCATGGTAAATCGAACTGGACGATTGAAAGCAGCGCGGCAGGCGCCGAGGTACTGTCTCCTATATACAGGCAGCAGCCGTGTACCGGACACACATTGAACCACCAATAGAACCAGTTGATTCTCAATGAGGGTTGTCGACCGCATCGAAAATCATTTAGGAGGCATAACTGGCAAAACTGCATGCGCCTCTCGGGCGGTGCCTTGAGCCAATCACCGGGCAAGGGAAATGATCGTCTTAAGCATTCGTTTGAAATGCCTAGTGCCATGGATAACTCTTCCGTCACCGCGCGAGTTAGGTTCCCATCAGCATCTTTGACACGCAGCCGCTTTAGGCAGTCAGTGGCACGTATAAAGGGTGCAGGATTTCGGGTGCGCAACCCCCTGGCAAGCCACGCAGAGAAAGCCTCTTGAGGTACAGGCTTAAGCAATCCGCCGAAGTGCGCGTTACTCCTCATGGTCGAAACGATCGAGATATGGCGGGATGTCGGCGGCCTTTTCCAAGCAATCCAGGTCAATTTTTTCCTTGCGGTCCAAAATTGCCCAAACCGCACCCCGGGTAATCCGCTTGACTATGGCATCGGTGATACCGCCCGTGGCGCTCAGCAGGAACTTAACCTTCTCTTGCCGCCAGAGTTCCGATGGTCTCCTCAGTGGTAACGCGCTCTCATACCCGGCTAGAAATGACCTGAAGCTCTCGTTTTCTTTCCAGCGCGGCAGATCGTATATTTGAAAGCGGCGCTCTAGCTGGGCATCACTACTGATGGCATGCACGGCGTCATCGACGCCGAATGCAATGATCGACAGCGACATCGGCGGGCTACTCAGCGCTCTCAGAAAGGCCAGGTTCTTTCGTTGATCAATCCGCCCGGCATTGAGGAGATTGTGCACCTCATCGATCATCACCAGGCGCATGCTCCTCAACTGGGCCAGTCGACAAAACGCCTCGGGAACCAGACCATTGCGAATTTTGCCAATTGGTACTCCCAGAGCCTCACTGATGCTGTCTTCGAAACCGCGCAAGCTAGGATCCGGGGATAGGCTGAATGAAATGTAACCGTAGGAATTTACATGCCTCTTTCTGAGGTTCTCCATATCCAACTGAATTCTTTCAAAAAGACTGGTTTTACCCATTCCCGGACGACCGGAAATCAAGATGCATTGCGCCTGAGTTTTGGGAGGCATTTCATAGACCGCTCTGACCGCGGCCCTGATCGAACTAACTTGAGGGTAGTTGACCCAGCAATCCTTATAGATGCTGCCGATTCGGCCCTTGTCCCCGAGGAGCGCGAGGTTGCGACGCTGTGGTGAAATGTGCTCCAAGCTCAATGCATCTTTCATAGGCACTCACCTCATCATGGGCGCCGGACCCTATTCTTCGATCTCGTAAGCTTTCGGCTTAAGGCTGTAATCCGTCGACGCGGGGCGATCCGGAACCGCAATTTTTTCATTAAGTGGATGACCCGGATCGGTGAAGCGAGTTTTTTTTCGCTCTCTCATTTTTCGCGCCTGCTTGCTTTTCACACCAGCGGCATTTACGAGTGTTTCGTTTTTTTTGATTAGATTGAATACTTCAGCAGCGGGAACCCTGCGTTCGCTCTCATCCTTTAATTGTGCTCTCAACCGCTTAAATTCCGTGAGTGTAGTATTCGGCAACCGCAGATCCGCGTAACCCAGCTCTATATACGTCCGCTCGCCGGTGGGGAGAACCCACACTTTGCTTAATGACTCCGGATCGTAGCGCACAGTGCACTTTGTCCCGATGTCAAAGCGCTTCAAGGTTGAAGAGTAGTAATCGATGTTATGAAGCCTGACGCCCGACCGACCGATCACCCTTTTTTTTATTGGCATGAAGTCGATCAGCAGGCGCAATTGATCGTCAATAATCGGCGGATAGGCAAAGCCACCATCCTTGTTGAGGTAATGCTTCTCCCACTGAAGCAGCGGTGAGCAGCCGAGCGCTGAGTGTGTTGTTTTGTGATAGATCTCGACTTCTCGGATGAACCACTCTCGAAACTCAGGAAACGATAGCGTGGCATGCTGATCGCTTTTGTAGTGGCCTTTATCTTTTGCCGAGGACATAGTGGTTCCCGGCAACATATGGACTTTTCCCATCAACGTGCCGATCAGGCGTTCAATGTGGGCTCCGTTGTGGGGCGTACCTTTGGGTCTAAACGTCAACTCAATGCCATACCACCGACAGCTGTCAGATAAATTTTTTGACCTGAACTCCCTCGCATTGTCGACGTGGATTCTTTTCGGTACGCCGTAGAACGGATATTCCCCACCAGTAAAACCGTACGTTTTTAACCAGCGCTCCTTGGGTAATATTGAATGGGAGATACACAGCGCTACCGACATCGCCGAGGGATACGACAAGGATAAATAAAAGCCGAGCACCACCCGCGTATATACGTCGATGGCGATAGTGACCCAGGGGCGGACCAGCGGCAGTCGCTGGTCACTGTCGACGATAATGCAATCGACAAGGGCATGATCTATCTGGATCAGCTCCAGAGGCGCCTCAGGCTGTATCTTTCCTCCACGAACCTCGTAGGCCTGACGCGCGGCTTTCGAGCCCGATTTCTTGGCCAGTAGTGCGCGTGGTTTACGCTCTCTAATTCTGTTGGCTATGGTGGCGGCGCTCGGTGCCTGGATGGACAGCGCTCGGCAGCGCTCCATCACTTTTACGATGATGCTCTTAGAGGTTACCCCGGGACCGCCATAGCACTCATCAATGGTTTCTTGGATGATTTCCTCCGCATCCGCTTCGATCATCTTGGTTCCTTTGGACCTGCCGCGTAGCTGCGGGAGCAGGCTCAGCGGGCCCACATTCATGTCCAACCTGGTCAAGAGCCTGCGAACTTGCGATGCGCTCATCCCGAGCGCTGCGGCGCATTGCGCCATATCTTGCCTGGAGAGAGGGCTCTTGCCGACCATCGGAGACAGGACGTTAAACCGCTCTGACGCCAAATGAAGGTCAGTCTCCTTTACATCTTCGATGAGAGGCGTTTTTGGTATCTGGGCGATCTCATGATTCGAGAACGCTGGAGGGCTTTTCAGCTCACATTCGATTTCTCCAGGCGATAGCAAGACCGATTCTCCGGTAACAACATCCCTTGCCTGTATTTTATTTGAAGAAACGGAGGCGATGATCTCCAGCTTTTTATTACCGACTAGCACTAGAACGCCCGGAGTTATGCTTATTTGTTGCATGGCTTCACCCACAACAAAACACGCGATACTGGGAAAAAATCTAGTTAAATATGCGTAATTTTCAAGTTTGTGATGTCGGTACTTGGTAATGCGCAATGGAAAACCTTACTTTTCAACCACTTATAGCTCTCGCAGATTTAGTTAATCTCGACACTGGTGGTCAGATTTGCAGGCAGGCACTGCTTCTTACGCATCACCTGGTCCAGCTTGCTGCTTGGCGATGTAACTCACGATGAATGTATCCTGCGATCCACGCTCCTTGTGATAACCAACCACGTTGGCCAGCGTCCACCTCAACATCCTCATAAGAATCGAGTCAGAAAATTTCGCGCTGTCGGACTCATACGGATACCGGCTGTTGGTGAATACATTGCGGTATCTCTCAAAGCAATCTTCTTGGCTGTCCAAGGCCAGGCTGCAACGGATCTGGTCAGGAACGGCATAAAACAGTGTCAGCAAATCATGCTTGTCAGGGTTCTTACGGTTCGTTTTGCCGAGACTCAGCAGCTGCTGGTGAGCCTTGGCAAGTGCTGCCGGATCAAGCTTATAAGTTTCGCCTGATGTCCCTGGGTTCTGATCAGGCAACGAGATGAAGCTTTTGAGCAGGATCTCCATGCCGATTGCTGCATTGACTTGTGCTACGTGCGGCAAGTGTTGAGCGTCAAGCACCTCGGCTGCTTTCAGGTAGCTATGAGCGCTTTCAATCATCCAGCCTGGGAAGTGAGCCATCGCAGTAATCCATTGCGTTATGAACCGATTTACGGGATGAGCCAAGTCTTTTGTGATTAGAGAAAACGAAATAGTATCGGCCAGACAGGGATAATTTGTGCTTCAGCGCACCGTCGTTGTTTGTTTTCAGCGCGGTAAATTGAGCGAATGAAGACTTAAAATACCGTCAACATTTCACAGTACCCTTCTCCCTTTATTATTCGATTTAATTATAACTAAACTAAATGAGTATTTAGTCGAGTTATAACCATAACCTGCCAGCATTGGCAAACGCGTATATTCCCTCCTCTACGCTATACCTACGCGCAACACGTTGAGGTTGCGTTTAAACAAGACAAAGTCGGCATCTCATATTCGCCCTCATAACGGCACTACCCGCCCAGGTTTTATCGCCAGCACACTGCACGGCGCCTGATGCAAGAGTTGCTCGGCAGTACTGCCCAACCGTTTTTTAAGCCCTTTGTGCTGCACGGTTCCCATCACGATGACATCGGTAAGATGGTCCATGGCAAACGCACAAATACTCATCAGGGGCGCGCCCTCGATGAAGTGGCGACATTCCACCGGTACGCCGTGGCGCTCACACAAGGCAGCGAATGCCTCCTGCTGAACCACGCCCAACGTGTCATAAATGCCGGTGGCCAAGGGTAGCGCGCCGTAACCCATGTCTTTTGCATACACGGCCGTCCAGTCGAACACGTGCACGACCTCCAGCCTGGCATCACACTGTTCGGCCAACTTCGCGCCGGCGTCGATGATCTGGTCGTTAAACACAATGTCCTGTTCTTCACTGCGCAACAGATCAACGATAGCCAGCACTTTGCGTGGCAGTGGGTTAAGACTGTTAGTCACCAGATGAACCGGTGCAGGGCAATCACGCAGCAGTTGCCAGTCCAGTGGCGTAAAGAAGATACGTTTCAACACGGACTCTTCCTGAGCATCTTTGATAATCAGCGCCAGTTGTGTCTCGTTGACAAACTTCAGGATTTCTTCGTACGGGTGCTGAACCCAGATCACTTCACTCGTGGCATGAATGCCCTGCTGGCGTGCCAGTTCGGCTTGCTTCTCCAGCCACAGGCTGTGGGTCTGCAGGTACCCTTCCCTCGCCTGGCCTATTTGTTCGGGAGCGAACAGACCGGCCACCGCCAAGGCTTGTAAATAATCAAATGCGACGATATGCAGCGGCAGTTGCATGGCTTTTGCCAACGCATTCGCCCGGTCAAACGCCGCTGTTCGGATCATGGCCGCCGGGGCAATCAACAGTAATGGTGGGCAGGACATGGTGCACCGCAGGGTCATGAATAAGGCTCCAGACTGAACGGTTCCAAACCCGATAACTTGATCCTTGTCAGTTAACGTGCCGTGGGAGTCGAACCGTTCGCGAGCCAATACCGACGATACTGAGGTTCATCGACCCTCTGAGCTTCGCAAGCATGCGAAGCACCGCAAGCCCCTTCAGTAACCGCTCGCCGCCGTCATCGCGCCGCCCACGATCGCAATTCCCGAACTGCTGCCCAAGCGCGAAGCCCCGGCCTCAATCATTTTCACCGCAGTCGGGTAATCACGCACCCCACCGGACGCCTTGACTCCAACCCCGGCGCCCACGGTTCTGCGCATGAGGGCCACGTCTTCGACCGTGGCGCCGCTTCGGCTGAACCCGGTAGACGTCTTCACGAAAGCCACACCCAAGTCCCGGCAGATTTCGCACGCCTGGACTTTCTGTTTGTCGTCGAGCAGGCAGGTTTCCAGGATGACCTTCAACGGTACGGTGCCGCAGGCCTTGTGGACCAGGGCAATATCATCGCGTACCGCGTCCAGCAGCCCCTCCTTCAACCAACCGATATTGAGCACCATGTCGATCTCCCCTGCCCCGGCGGCAATCGCCCGTTCAGCCTCAAATGCCTTGGTGTCACTCAGGCCAGCGCCCAGCGGGAAGCCCACCACCGCACAAATCACCACGCTATCGTCGCTCAGGCACGACGCGGCGTAAGGTACCTGTCCCGAATTCACACACACCGAATAAAAGCCGTGTTCCCGGGCTTCCTCGCACAAGGTGCGAATCTGCTCACGGGATGCGTCGGGAGCCAGCAAAGTGTGATCGATGTACTTTGCCAATGCTGTGGGTTGAAGAGTGTTCATTTAACGGCCCCTTGCCTGTATGTTGCCAATGATCGTGTGCCGCTTGTCACAGCGCTCACAAGAATGCGTTATAATAGTCACAATTAATGTTACTTATTTAACAGAAACAATCAAGCCCTGGAATACTCGTGGACAGTAGAAAAGCCGAGCGACTCAAGCTTATCCAACAAGCCTTGCAGGACCAGAACGCCATTCACTTGAGGGAAATGGCTGCGTTGCTGGACGTTTCCGAGATGACCCTGCGCCGCGATCTCAATCACTTCCGCGATCACCTGCGTCTTCTTGGCGGCTACATCACCCGGGGCGGCAGCGAGGTCAGCGAATACCGGGTCGCCGACCAGGGCACGCGTCACGTCGAGGAGAAACGCCGCATCGGCAAGCTCGCTGCCGGTTTGATACAGGCCGGTGACACAGTCTTCTTCGACTGCGGCACCACCTCGCCCTTCGTCATTGACTTCATCCCCGACGAGTTGGAGTTCACTGCCGTGTGCAGTTCGTTGAACGTGTTGCTTAAGTTGCACAACAAACCCAACTGCCACATCGTCTTGTGCGGCGGCACCTTTCACCGCAAGAACCAAGTGTTTGAAAGCAGCGCCGAAAGCAGCATTCTCGACAGCGTGCGCCTGACGTGGGCCTTCGTGACGGCGGCGGGCGTCAGTCAGGAGTTCGGTGTGACGTGCTTCAACTTCAATGAAGTAGAGGTCAAGCAAAAGGTCCTACGCCAGGCCCAGCAACGCGTGTTGCTCGCCGACTTCAGCAAGTTCGACACCGTGCGCACCGCCCATTTCGCCACCCTGGAAGACTTCCAATACGTGGTCAGCGACAAGAAAATCCCCCGCGCCTATCAAGACGTCATCCAGGCACGCGGTGCGCAATTGCTGGTTTAACCCAACAGCCTCTGCCGTTCCTGCTCAGTCAAATAGCCGGTGGTCACGCTGAATGAAGCGCTCGCCCCGGCCGCCAGCTGCCGCACGTGACCTTTGGCTTTCTCTGCGGTGTAGCCCTCCGGCTCGCAGGTCGACGGCAGCACGAACGCAGCCACTTGCTGATCCGGTGTGTGCAGGACCCAGCGTGCAGCGTGTTCGAATTGCTCGGGGCGATAACGGGTGTAGAACGCAGCGCCGTCGGGATGCTCAAGCAGAAAGTGCGCGTGGCCGGTGGCGTCGGTGCCGACGCCATCGAGGAAAAACACAATTTCAGGGTCATACAGCGCAGGCGTTTCGAGGCAGGCCAACTGGCCGGGATGCTCGGCCAGTTGCGCCATGTAGGCACTCCAGGCGGGCGTCGGCTTGACGTGGTCCGGCACGCTGGTACGCAGGCGCAGACGCTGCATGCCCAGTGGCTCGACGAACCGCGCACCGTCCACATAGGCGTAGTTCATGTGGGCCATGTACATCAAGTCCATCGGCTTGCCGGCCAGGTTCGTCACGTGCATCTCAATATCGAACAAGGCCGAATCGGCGCGCAGTGTCACGCTGGGGCAAGCCCGGTAACGATCACCGAACCCCTTGGCAAACTCATAGGAACCGCCCAGGCGCACAACGCCCTCACCCAGCTCCAGCCAGGCTGTGTCCATAGGCGCACAAGGCATTTCGCCATGCAAGGCATGCGTGTCATCCGGCGCCGGGCAACCGTTGCGCAGCAAGCCACTGTGAAACATGAAACAGCCATAAGTATCAATGACCGTCGGGCTCGGCCGGGGCTGCTCGAACAGGTTGCTCATGGTCAGGTCGCAGCCATCGAACACGGCCGACCAGATCATCTGCCCTTGATAAGGCAGGATCACCAGGCGTCCACGGCTGTTCTCCAGGCTCACAGCCAACACGCCGGACGCATAGGTCCAGGCACTGACCTTGAACGCCTCAGACTGTAAAAGGATCTTTTCCTGCTCACCAAACACCGCACGATACAGCGGGATGCGCGTGTTCATGAGGCCACCGCCGCTGCTGCGCCCGATGGCAAGGGGTCGGACTGGCGCAAGCATTTGATCGCATACATCACGATCACGATAAAGCACAGCAACGGCACGCTGTACGCCAGCTGCATGTTGCCGCCGCTGGCATCGGACAACAGGCCCTGAAAGATCGGGATTACCCCGCCACCGACAATGCTCATCACCAGCAACGACCCGCCGACGCCGGTGTCTTCACCCAGGCCATCAATGGTCAGGCCGTAAATGGTCGGCCAGCATGGGCCGAGAAAAATACTCACGCCAACCGCTGCGTACACCGCCGAAATGTTTGGCACCAGGATCGTGTAGGCCAGCAGCACAATGCACAGCACGCCATAAATCGCCAGCACCCTGGCCGGGTGCAGCCGGCGCATCAACAGGTTGGCGATCATCTTGCCGACAAAGTACGCGGCGAAGGTGGTCAGCAGAAACCATGAAGCGCTGCGTTCATTCATACCGCCCATTTGCATGGCCAGGCGAATGGTAAAACTCCACACACCCACCTGCGCACCCACATAGAGAAACTGCGCCAGTACGCCAAACGTAAAGCGCGGGTTACGCCACAGCCGCCCCAGGCTTTGACGCAGGCTGCCAGGCTTGCTACCGGCCGTCTTATTGCCCTTGCACGCAGGGAATCGGGTAATCGCGATCAGGATAAACATCAGCACCAGAACAGCGATCATCCACTTGTACGGCAGCAGCGTGGACTGGATCATTTGCAACTGCTGCACCGCCGCCTCAGAGGCGCTCATTTGCTTCAGTTGTTCAGTGGTGGCGTCGGAGTCCTTGAACATCACGAAGCTACCCACGTAAACCCCGGCCATTGCGCCAAAGGGGTGAAAGGTCTGCGAAATATTCAAGCGTCGCGTCCCGGTTTCCCGCGGGCCCATCAGCGTCGAGTAGGTGTTGCACGCGGTTTCCAGGAACGACAGGCCGGCTGCAATCACAAACAGTGCCAGCAGGAACATGCCGTACTTGGCGGTGGACGCCGCCGGAAAAAACAGCAGGCAGCCGAACATGTACAGCAACAGCCCGATCAGAATCGTGCTTTTGTAGCTAAAGCGCCGCACCACCATCGCGGCCGGAATTGCCACAAAAAAATAGCCCAGGTAAAACGCCGACTGCACGAAGGCGGTCTGGAAATCACTGAGCAAAAACGCTTTCTTGAAGTGTGCAATCAGCACGTCGTTCATGCTCGCCGCTGCGGCCCACAGTGCAAAGATGCTGCACAGCAGGATAAAGGCGAACCAGGGCGTGCGGTTCAGGTAGAAACCGTCGGGGGTTTGTTGCAGCGCAGGTTTGTTCATTATTGTTCTCCGGGCTGGTGGGGGTGTTACCGCTGTTGCTGGAAGCGGGCGAATGCTTCGCTGTCGGGATAGGAAGTCTGCGTACCCAGCGCCATCACCGAGCAGGCGGAATACGCCACGGCCTGTTCCATGGCCTGACGAATCCTGCCGTCGCGGTTCCAGTGTTGAATGAAGCAACCAATAAAGGCGTCACCGGCACCGGTGGTGTCACGGGCGGCAACCCGTTGGCCCGGCACCTGGCATTCACCCTCCTCGCCGATATACAGCGCGCCGTGCTCGCCAAGGGTGACAATCACGTGGCGAACGCCGCTGGCGACCAGGGTTTTTGCGGCCGCACGGGCCGACTCCGGCGAGTCCACGGTCTGGCCGGTGATCAGTGCCAGTTCCGATTCGTTGGGGATCAGGAAATCCAATTTCGCCAGGTGCTCGGCGCTCAATCCGGCCATGGCCGGTGCCGGATTGAGCAGTACCGCAATGCCATGCCGGTGAGCGAATTCGATGGCGTAGTAGACCGTCTCCAGGTTGATCTCCAGCTGCAGCACGATCAACGTGCACGCTTGCAGGTCGACTGCCGCCGCATCGATATCCGCCGGCGACAAGTGCGCATTGGCGCCTTTGACGATCAAAATGCTGTTATGGGAGTCGGGCCGGACAAAAATCGGCGCCACGCCGCTGGAAACACCAGGCACCCGCTGCACGTAACGCGTGTCGATACCAAAGCGCTGGAAGTTGGCCAGTGTGTTGTCGGCAAACATGTCGTCACCGACCTTGCTCAACATCAACACATCCGCCCCAAGCTTGGCCGCCGCCACCGCCTGGTTGGCCCCTTTGCCGCCGCAACCGAGGGCAAAGCCCGGTGCTTCCAGGGTTTCGCCCTGGCCCGGCATGCGGTCGATGTAGGTAATCAAATCCACCATATTGCTGCCGATGACTGCGATCTTGCTCATTGCTATTCCACCTTGTTGCGGCACAACCAGGCAGGTTGTGGCGCTCTTTTTTTGTTATTTAAATAACATTAGGTGTGAATATTCAATCTTTTTTTACGCCGAAGGATCAACGGAGCGCGCAAAGGCGCGGCGGCGCCCTTGGGTCGTCGCTGATTGACTTCGTCGGCGCGGCTGCAAAGCCCGGCGCCAGAAGGCTCGGGACGCAATTATGTAGCGCGTGTGTAAGCGTCACCTTGTGCCCCCGGGGAGCGCTCACTAAGCTGGCCGATCTTTTTTGATGCAACCCGGAACCACCATGTCTCGAAGTATTGCCCACCTCGCCTTGCTGCTGGGGCTGATCACCGCCATCGGCCCATTCGCCATCGACAGCTATTTGCCCGCGCTGCCCACCCTTGGGGCCAGCCTGCAGGCGTCGCCAGCGGCTGTGCAGATGAGCTTGACGGTGTTCTTCATGATCATTGGCGTGTGCCAGCTGTTCTACGGGCCGATCAGCGATGTGTTCGGCCGCAAGCCGCCGATTTATGCAGGCTTGGTGATTTTTGCCGTGGCCAGCGTCGGTTGTGCGCTGGCCCCCACGATTGAAGTGCTGATTGCCTTTCGTGCCCTGCAAGCGTTTGGTGCGTGCGCCGGCATGGTTATCCCACGGGCCATCGTCCGCGACCTGTATACCGGCCACGAAGCGGCGCGCTTGATGGCTTTGCTGATGCTGGTGATGAGTGTTTCACCGATCCTGGCGCCCTTGGCCGGCAGCGTGGTGATTTCACTGTGGAGCTGGCGTGAAGTGTTCGTCGCGCTGGGCGTCGTCGCGGTGCTGTGCCTGGTGATGACCATCGTACAACTGCCGGAAACCCATCCGGCCGAGCGCCGTTTGGGCAAGACCTTGGGCAGTGCGTTCGGCAGCTATGGCGCCCTGCTCCGTGACCCGGTATTCACTGGCTTGTCGGTGGTGTGTGGCTTTGGCCTGGCGACGTTTTTCGTGTTTATCGGCAGCGCGCCGTTCGTGTACATCGAGTATTTCGGCCTGACACCTACGCAGTTCAGCCTGTGCTTTGCGGTCAACGCGGCCTCGTTCTTTGCCATGAGCCAATTGACGGCACGCCTGAGTGCGCGCTTTGGCCTGCCCCCGCTGATTCGCTGGTCGGTTGTCGGCGTTGCCGTGGTCATGACATTGCTGGCCACCTCTACGCTGTGGAGCGACAACCTGGCGCTGATGATGACCCTGCTGTTTATCGGTTTCGGTTTTCTCGGCCTGTTACTGCCGGCCGCGGGGGTGTTGTCCATGGAAGACCATGGTGCCGTGGCGGGTTCCGCGTCGGCGCTGCTCGGTGCGATCCAAATGATCACCGCCGCGGTGTCCATGACCCTGGTCGGTGTGTTCGCCGACCACACGCCGGCGCCCATGTTGGTCGGCATCGCGCTATGTGCCGTCGCCGCAATGCTGGTCACCCTGTGGACCCTGCGGCGTTTGCCGACGCACCTGGCCTGTGCAAGGCCCTGACATTGTTTTGATTGATAGCCGTTATTGGCCGGAATCCGTTCTGGGGCGGGAGCAGGCTTTATAGAATGGCGACCACACTCAAACCACCACCGATGGGTGCTGGAGGTCGTCATGCGTTACCTGCTTATTCTAATGCTGAGCATGGTCAGCACGTTAGCCGCCGCCCAGGGCGAGCCCAATCCGGGCGCTGACACACCGGCCAATCAAACCGACGATTACGCCGAAGACCTCGAGATCGCCAAGGCCGTGCGTACCACCAACGCTGCATCCACCACTTGCGGCCCGGTCAAGGGCCATGTTGTGTACGTGGACAGCCGGGGCGTGCGCCACGAACTCGACTACATGCGGGTCGCAGACAGCTGCCCGCACAGTTGAGCGCGCTTACAAATCAAACCGATCCACCGCCCGCCGTCGCTCGTTGTCATCGCGCACGTCATAGCTGGCGGTCGTCTGGATATTGGTGTGATGCGCCAGTTTCTGCGCAATCGACAGGTCATGCTCTTCGATCACCCGGGTGATGAACGAACGCCGGAAATCATGCGGCATGATCTTCACGCCCACCTGTTCGCCGCGCTGACGGGCGATGTAGTAGATCGCGTGCTTGGTAATGCGTTCGCGCGTGATATGGCTGCCGCGACGGATACGATTGAACAGGAAGCTATCGTCCTGTTCGCCTTCCTTGAGGTGCGCGCGGCGAAACTCCAGCCAGGCTTGCAGCTTGGCAAACGCCCAGGCCGGCGCGTACTTGACCAGTTCCTTGTTGCCCTTGCCGATCACGCGCACGCTGCGTTCGTCGAAGTTGATCTGCGCCAGGTCGAGGTTGACCGACTCCGACTTGCGCATGCCAGAGCCATACAACAGGCCGATCACCGCCGCATCCCGCAGGCCTTGGGGGCGCGGGTCGGCGGCGCAGACTTCCATCATTTCGCGGATCAGTGTGCGGCGCAGGTTACGGCCCTGCCCCAAACGGGTGCCGGGCGTGGCCTTGACCGAGCGCATCTTCAACAGGTGGTCCTGGCTGATCAAGCTCAGGCGCCACGCCTCGTTCATTACCCCGCGTACCGCGTTCACATACAACGAAGACGTGTTCGGCGCATAGCCGTCCTCACGCAACGCGGCGACCAGGGCAATCACCTGTTCAGGTTGCAGCAGGTGCCAGTCGATCTCGTCGAGGTTGATGTCTTCAAAACCCACCCGGTCGGCCGCGTCCTGCAGCACGTAGCGCATGGTCAGTTGGCTGGAAGGGGCCAGACGGGTGAGGTAGAGGGTCAGCGGGTTGCGGATGGACTCTGTCAAGGTAGATCAGCCTTTGGATTAAATACCTCGACCAAGCCATTGTTTAATCGAGGTATTTAGTGAATTGGCGAGTACCGAGTCTAACGCACGACCGGCCCCTGCACAAAATCACGGGGCCGACTCGTCATCCTCTGTGGCGTTTTCCGGCTGAGGCTGGGCCTGGGATTGGCTCCATTCGGCGTCCTGTTTCTGCATCAGCCCAAACCAATGCTGGCGCATGAACGCCAGGTAGCCGTCCGGCGCCTTGGCGAAGTCACTCTCGTCGCCATAGCAGCCCGGGAGCGGCAACTCGGTGCCCTGCTCCTTGTACTGGCTGACCAGCGCCTGTTGCGCTGCAATAGAGCAGTCCGTCGGCAGCGGCATGCCACGCAGGGCGCCGGCTTCCTCGTCCCACCAGCTCGCGCCAACGCGATCGACACCGCGCAGGCGGTACTTCTGGGATTTGCCCACATGCATGATCAGCTTGAACTCACGAGGGCTGACGTCGCTGGTGCAGGTTCGCGAATAGCCCACCGTGGCCTGGGTCAGGCCATCGCCGGTCAGGTCGGTGACCTTGGTTGCCGCCATGTCAAAGTGCAGCGCTGCGTCGAATTGGCAATGCTGCACATCGTCATACAGCATCCACACGCGTTTGGGATGGTCGCCCGCCAGCAGGTATTGGGCCGCGTAGACGAAGGCCGACTGGGTGCCGTCATCGTCACGTTCACCCACTTGCTCGGCGAGTACCAACAGGTTTTTGCCTTGGCGGTCGTCCCAGGTGTAAGCGGCGACCTGCTTGCCACGCACTTCCACGCCCTCCGGTACCTGCTCGATACGGGTGAGCGCCACCCCGTCGTCGGCCCTTACGGTGGTGACACAGGCCACAGCCATCAACAATCCCAACAACGCAGGCCGCAATTGGCCGCGAAAAAGCTGCACGCTATTCATCCGAGTACCCTGGCAAGAGATGGCTTACTTTACCGGCACTTGAAGGGCATTGCAGAGAAGATTGTTGAATGACAATCGGTCGGCGGCGCAACGCTTTAAAATCCCAGCGGTTTTACCCGGTAAACCTATTGCCTGGCGCTTCAGTCACTTAGCTGAACCCTAGCTGTCTACCTGTCAAATAAACGAGTTTTTCATCCGCCTTTCATATTCGTTCAACATTTTTCCGCTTAACCTTGGCCGCAGAACTTGAGAACAAACCGCGTTTTCCCCGACTAACCTGTTGATTACGCTTTACCTTTCATCTATTTCGTCTTTAATCTGATAGCTATGGAAGAATCTGTTACCCGTCTGCAGGAAAGTCGAATGAATGCCGCAAACCCACGCTACGTTTAATCAGCCAGCGTTTATCGGACTGATTACTGCTGTTTTCACGCTTCAATTGCTCTAGCCCCGAGGTCATGAATCTTTGAAACCCTACCCTATTCATTGCGTGTCGATCGTTATCCCGGTCTACAACGAACAAGAGAGCCTGCCTGAATTGCTGCGTCGCACGACGGCAGCCTGCAAGCAACTGGCTTACGAATACGAAATCATCCTGGTGGATGACGGTAGCCGCGACAACTCGGCCCAATTGCTTGAAGACGCCGCCGCTGAAGACGGCAGCAACGTGGTAGCGGTGATCCTCAACCGTAACTACGGCCAGCATGCAGCGATCATGGCCGGCTTCGAGCAGTGCCGCGGCGAGGTGATCATCACCCTCGACGCCGACCTGCAGAACCCGCCGGAAGAGATCCCGCGCCTGGTGGAACAAGCCGCCCTGGGCTTCGACGTCGTGGCGACCGTGCGTAACAACCGCCAGGACTCGGCCTTCCGTCGCTGGCCGTCGCGCCTGATCAACCTGGCGGTGCAACGCTCCACCGGCGTGGCCATGACCGACTACGGCTGCATGCTGCGCGCCTACCGCCGCACCATCGTCGACGCCATGCTCGCCTGCCGTGAGCGCAGCACCTTTATTCCGATTCTGGCCAACGGCTTTGCCCGGCACACCACCGAGATTCTGGTGCATCACGCCGAGCGCGAACACGGCGAGTCCAAATACAGCGCGATGCGCCTGATCAGCCTGATGTTCGACCTGCTGACCTGCATGACCACCACCCCGCTGCGCCTGCTGAGCATCGTCGGCTTCAGCCTGGCGGCGCTGGGCATGCTGTTTGCCTTCGCACTGGTGTTCCTGCGATTAGTGTTTGGCGCCGAATGGGCCGGCTCAGGCATGTTTGTCCTGTTTGCCGTGTTGTTCGTGTTCACCGGTGGTCAATTCATCGGCATGGGCCTCTTGGGTGAATACCTGGGGCGCATGTACAGTGACGTGCGCGCCCGCCCGCGCTTCTTTATTGAAAAAGTGCTGCGTAACCAACCTGCAGCACCCGCTCCGGTCGTCGTGGTCGACGGCCTGACAAGTTCTCACACTTCCACTTCTCCTTCCGATCAGGTTTCGTCATGAATTCAAAAGCTGTTGTCTTCGCTTATCACGATATTGGCTGTGCAGGCATCGAAGCCCTGCTGACCGCCGGTTACGACATTGCTGCCGTGTTCACCCATGCCGACGACCCCAAGGAAAATAATTTCTACGGCTCCGTCGCTCAACTCTGTGCCCGCAACGGCATCCCGGTACACGCACCGGAAGACGCCAACCACCCGCTGTGGATCGAGCGCATTGCCAAGCTGAACCCGGATTTCATCTTCTCGTTCTACTACCGCAACCTGCTCAGCGAAGCGCTGTTGGCCACCGCCAAAAAAGGCGCGTTCAACCTGCACGGCTCGCTGCTGCCTAAATACCGTGGCCGCGCACCGGCCAACTGGGTGCTGGTCAACGGCGAAACCGAAACCGGCGTGACCCTGCACCGCATGGTCAAGCGTGCCGATGCCGGCGCGATCCTGGCCCAGGAAAAAGTCGTTATCGACCGCACTGACACTGGCCTGACCCTGCACGCCAAGCTGCGTGAAGCGGCCACCAACCTGCTGCGCGATGCCCTGCCACAACTGGCCCAAGGCAAGCTGGCGGAAACTGCCCAGAACGAAAGCCAGGCCACCTACTTCGGCCGCCGCACCGCTGCCGATGGCAAACTGGACTGGAAAAAGCCGGCTGAAGAGCTGTTCAACCTGGTTCGCGCCGTTACCCAACCTTACCCGGGCGCCTTCTGCGCCGTAGGCGAGCACAAACTGATCGTTTGGCAAGCCGACGTGGTCAAGGGCAACGAAGGCATCGCGCCAGGCCGTGTGATCAGCGTCAACCCGCTGCGCATCGCCTGCGGTGAAGATTCCCTGGTGGTCAAGTTTGGCCAGCGCAACGAAAACGGCCTGTACCTGGCAGGTCCGTCCCTGGCCGACGAGTTGGGCCTGGTAGACGGTTCCGTACTGCGCGGCGCCGAGTCCGGCCGCAAGCCACGTCGCACTCGTGTACTGATCCTGGGTGTGAACGGTTTCATCGGTAACCACCTGTCCGAGCGCCTGCTGCGTGACGACCGTTATGAAATCTACGGCCTGGATATCGGTTCCGACGCTATCGAGCGCCTGCGCAGCCACCCGAACTTCCACTATGTGGAAGGCGATATCAGCATTCACTCCGAGTGGATCGAGTACCACATCAAGAAGTGCGACGTGGTCCTGCCGCTGGTGGCCATCGCTACCCCGATCGAATACACCCGTAACCCGCTGCGCGTGTTCGAACTGGACTTTGAAGAGAACCTGAAACTGGTTCGCTACTGCGTCAAGTACAACAAGCGTGTGATCTTCCCGTCGACCTCCGAAGTCTATGGCATGTGCCAGGACCAGTATTTCGACGAAGACACCTCCAACCTGGTGGTTGGCCCGGTCAACAAGCAGCGCTGGATCTACTCGGTCTCCAAGCAACTGCTCGACCGTGTGATCTGGGCTTACGGCGACAAAGGCCTGAACTTCACCCTGTTCCGTCCGTTCAACTGGATGGGCCCGCGCCTGGACCGTCTGGACTCGGCACGTATCGGCAGCTCCCGCGCAATCACCCAGCTGATCCTGAACCTGGTGGAAGGCACGCCGATCCGCCTGTTCGACGGTGGCGAGCAGAAGCGTTGCTTCACCGACATCGCTGACGGCATCGAAGCCCTGGCCCGCATCATTGATAACGACAACGATGTCTGCAACGGGCAGATCATCAACATCGGCAACCCGGAAAACGAAGCCAGCATTCGTCAGCTGGGCGAAGAACTGCTGCGTCAGTTCGAAGCTCACCCGCTGCGCAGCAACTTCCCTCCGTTCGCCGGTTTCCGCGACGTAGAGAGCAAGGCGTTCTACGGCACCGGTTACCAGGACGTGGCACACCGCAAGCCAAGCATCGAAAACGCCAAGCGCCTGCTGAACTGGGAGCCAACCGTTGAGATGAGCGAAACCATCGGTAACACCCTGGACTTCTTCCTCAAAGAAGCCATGCTCGAAATCGCGGACAAGCGCTGATGCAGGCAGGTCTTCGCATCGACGTCGACACCTACCGTGGCACCCGTGAAGGTGTGCCACGGTTGCTGGAGTCCCTGGATGAAGCCGGGGTGAAAGCGACGTTCTTCTTCAGCGTTGGGCCGGACAACATGGGGCGCCACTTGTGGCGCCTCATCCGTCCGCAATTCCTGTGGAAGATGCTGCGTTCCAATGCCGCCGGGCTGTATGGCTGGGATATCTTGCTGGCCGGCACCGCCTGGCCGGGCAAGCCGATTGGTCGTGACCTGGGGCATTTGATGCGCCAGGCCAAGGCCGCCGGCCATGAAGTCGGCCTGCACGCGTGGGACCACCACGGCTGGCAGGCCAACACCGGGCGCTGGAGCGACGCACAACTGGTCGAGCAGATTCGTCGCGGCGTCGACACCTTGAGCGACATTCTCGGTGAACGCATCGACTGTTCTGCCGCCGCCGGCTGGCGTGCCGATGAACGCGTGGTGCAAGCCAAGCAAGGTTTCAACTTTCGCTACAACAGTGATTGCCGGGGCACCAGCCTGTTTCGACCCACCTTGGCCGATGGCAGTGCGGGCACCCCACAAATTCCGGTAGACCTGCCGACCTTCGACGAAGTCGTCGGTCCGGTGGTGGCTGCCAACAATTTCAACAGCTTTATTCTCGACCGGTTTACCGAGTCAAAGCTGAACGTCTACACGATCCACGCAGAAGTAGAAGGGATTCTGATGGCTGAAGATTTTCGCCAATTGCTCGCCCAGGCCGGGCAGCGCGGCATCGACTTCAAACCCTTGGGCGATCTGCTGCCCGCGGATGTGACCACCCTGCCCCAGCAACACCTGGTGCGCGGCGCGTTAAGCGGCCGCGAGGGATGGCTTGGAGTGCAGCAGGCATGATCCGCCGCTGGGCATTGCCCCTGCTCCTGTTGGCGTTTGGTGTGTTTTATCTGTTACCGCTGGCCAGTCATGGCCTGTGGATTCCCGATGAAACCCGTTATGCACAAATCAGCCAGGAAATGCTGCTGACCGGCAAGTGGGCTTCGCCACACTTCATGGGCATCCGCTATTTCGAGAAACCCGCCGCCGGCTATTGGATGATCGCGCTGGGCCAGGCGATGTTCGGGCAAAACCTGTTCGGCGTGCGCTTTGCATCCGCCCTGAGCACCGGGCTGAGCATCCTGCTGGTGTACCTCGTGTCTCGTCGGCTGTGGAACGACCCGCAAAAAAGCCTCGTCAGCACCGTGCTGTACATGAGCTTTGTCAGCGTGGCCCTGCTCGGCGGTTATGCCAACCTGGACCCGCAATTCACCTTCTGGGTCAACCTGACCGGTGTGGCGCTATGGTTCTGCTTCGACAGCACCACCCGCCGCGGCCGTTTGTGGTCGTGGGCCTTGCTCGGTTTCGCCTGTGGCATGGGTTTCATGACCAAAGGCTTCCTCGCCTGGCTGCTGCCGGTGTTGATCGCCCTGCCCTACGCGATCTGGCAAAAACGCTTTCGTGAATTGCTCGGTTACGGCGTGGTCGCCGTGGTCGTCGCGATTGTGGTCAGCCTGCCGTGGGCACTGGCCGTGCACCTGCAAGAGCCGGACTACTGGAACTTCTTCTTCTGGCACGAGCATATCCAACGCTTTGCCGGCGATGACGCCCAGCATGCCGAGCCCTTCTGGTTCTACCTGCCGCTGATGGTCGCGTTCTCATTGCCGTGGATCGCGCTGCTGCCGTCCACGGTGAAACGTGCGTGGCTGGAAAAGCGCCTGCCTAAAACCGTGTTCCTGCTGTTATGGCTATTGATGCCCCTGGCGTTCTTCAGCCTGGCCAAAGGCAAGCTGCCGTCGTACATCATGCCTTGCCTGCTGCCGTTGGCCCTGCTGATGGGGTCGACCCTGAGCGACAAGCTTGCCCAGGGCCAGGCTCGCGCACTGCGCATCAACGGCTGGCTGAACCTGAGTATCGGTATCGCGGCCTTGTTGGCGATCAGCTGGTTCCAATTGAAGAATCCGGTGTACGAACGCGGTCAGGAAACCCTCAGCCTGGTGCTGGTGTTTACCTTCCTGTTCGGCTGGATTGTGGTCAACCTGCTGCAGGCCGCGCGCCCGTTGAAACTGTGGGCCGCACCGGCGATCGGCAGTTGGTTGCTGGTCGCCTTGGTGCCCGCCGCCCTGCCCCATTCGGTGGTTTACAACAAGACGCCGGATCAGTTCATCATCGACCACCTGCCGGAACTGCAACCGACCGCCGCCCTGCTTAGCAATGACCTGGGCGCCGCGTCGGCCCTGTCATGGCGTTTGGGCCGCCCGGATGTGAGCCTCTACAACACCGTCGGCGAAGTGAAATACGGCATCGCCTACCCCGACACCGCGCATCGCAAGATCGATACCAGCGAAGTCCAGCAATGGATGAGCGAGGCGCGCAAAAAGGGGTCTGTCGGTGTGGTGATGCGGGTCAAGGGCGACGACGAGGTTGCTGAAGTGAACCTGCTGCCCCAGGACGGTAAACGCTACGAGCAAGGCAATATCGTCATCCTGATCTTCCCACAGGCTGCGCAATGATCACATTGCTTCTGCTATTAAGCGCCTGCCTGCTCACCTGTATGGGCCAGGTTTCGCAAAAGTTTGCCGTGGAAAGCTGGCGCGGCCAGCCGCACGGATGGGCGCCGAAACTGCGTTCCCCGTGGCTGTGGTCAGCACTGGTGTGCCTGGGCCTGGGCCTGTTGGTGTGGCTGCTGGTGTTGCAGCGCCTGGAGGTGGGCATCGCCTACCCGATGCTCAGCTTGAATTTCGTGCTGGTGACATTGATGGCGCACTTTGTCTTTCATGAGCACATCGATGGCCGTCATTGGCTCGGTGTGGCGCTGGTGATCGGCGGCGTCGTACTGCTGGGGCGTCACGTATGAGCCGCGCGCAAGGGTTTGCCCTGGCCCTGGGCAGCGTCGGCCTGGTGAGCGCCGCTCAACTGGGCATGCGCTGGAGCATGACGCGCCTGCCACTGCCGGACGCCTGGCTGAGCGCGTTCAACAGCAACGCCATTGATCTGGGCGCCCTCGGCGTGGTCATCCTGGCAATCATCGCCTATGCGCTGTCGATGGTCTGCTGGCTTGGCGCGCTCAAGTATTTGCCGCTGGGTCGCGCCTATTCGCTGCTCAGCATCAGCTATGCGCTGGTGTACCTGCTCGCGGCCAGCCTGCCGGTGTTCAACGAACATTTTTCGCTTTCAAAAACCCTGGGGGTGGCGTTGGTCATCCTCGGTGTTCTGGTTATTAACTCTCGTCGTGCTAGCGTTGCAAGCCCCAGGAATGCCCCATGAAAATCAGTGTATTTGGTAGCGGTTACGTCGGTCTGGTACAGGCCACCGTATTGGCCGAAGTCGGTCACGATGTGATCTGCATGGACGTTGACAAGAGCAAGGTCGAGTCGCTTCAGAAAGGCCATGTGACGATCTTCGAACCGGGCCTGGCTGCCATGGTCAAGGAAAACCTGGAAAGTGGCCGCCTGCACTTTACCTATGATGAAAAACTCGCCGTTGAACACGGTGAAGTGCTGTTTATCGCCGTGGGTACACCCTCGGATGAAGACGGCTCGGCCGACCTCAAGTATGTGCTGTCGGTCGGTGACGCAGTGTCCCGCCATCGTGTGGAACCGGTGATTCTGGTGGAAAAATCCACCGTACCCGTCGGCACCGGCGACACCTTGCGCGCCCATATCGAAAAAAACCTGCACATCGCGGGCCGTCACCTGGAATTCGATATCGTCTCCAACCCGGAATTCCTCAAGGAAGGCACGGCCGTCGCCGATTGCCGCCGCCCGGACCGCATTATCATCGGTTGCGAACGTGAAGAAGTGCGTGAAGTGATGCGCGACCTGTATGCGCCCTTCAACCGCAACCACGACCGCATCATTTTCATGGACCTGCGCAGCGCCGAACTGACCAAGTACGCCGCCAACTGCATGCTGGCCACCAAGATCAGCTTCATCAACCAGATCGCCGAGCTGGCCGAACACCTGGGTGCGGACATCGAAGCCGTACGCCTGGGCATCGGCGCCGACTCGCGGATCGGCTACCACTTCATCTACCCGGGTTGCGGCTACGGTGGTTCGTGCTTCCCCAAAGACATGCGCGCCTTGATCCACAGCGCCAAGGAAGCCAACTGCTCCAGCGACCTGCTCGAAGCGGTCGAAGCCATCAACCAGCGCCAGAAGAGCAAGCTGTTCGAACGTATCAACGCTTACTTCAAGGGTGAACTGAAAGGCAAGACGTTCGCGTTGTGGGGCCTGGCCTTCAAGCCCAACACCGATGACATGCGTGATGCACCGAGCCGTGTGCTGATGGAAGCCCTTTGGGCCGCAGGCGCCAATGTCCGTGCGTTTGACCCTGAAGCCATGCAGGAAACCCAGCGCATCTACGGTGACGAGTCGCGCCTGACGTTGCTGGGCACGCCGGAGTCCGCCTTGAGCGGCGCCGATGCGCTGATCGTCTGCACTGAATGGCAGCAGTTCAAGGCCCCGGATTTCGACCTGATCCTCGACCGTCTGAAAAACCCGGTGATTTTCGACGGTCGCAACCTTTACGACGGCGAGCGCCTGGCGCGCAAAGGCTTCAAATACTTCCCAATGGGTCGTGGCGATTCCTGCGAGTTGCCGATCCCTCAGCAAAACTGGGTAGCGCCGGTCAAGGAAGACTGACACGTGAACAAAGCTCAACCGCCCTTGCTTACTGCAACGATCCGCAACCAGTCGCTGGGGCTTGGGCTCCTCGCGCTGGTGCTGTTTATCGTCGGCAATTGGCACCAGGCTATCATCGGGTTCGACTCGCGCTTCGTGGTGTTTGCACAAGAGATGCTGCGCCATGGGCCGAGCTTCTTTCCCACCACCTATGGCCAGCCCTACGCTGACTATCTGGCGACCTCGACACTGCTGACGTGGCTGTTGTCCTTGCCGTTCGGCCAGGTCACCAGCCTGACGGCATGGCTGCCGACGTCGATTGCGTCGGCACTGATCGTAACCCTGGTGTACCGCCTCACGGCGCCCTACTCCACGCGTTGGGGTCTGTTGAGCATCGCGATGTTGCTGCTGAGCAGCACCTTCATCAGTGAAACCCGTGCGGTGTCCCTGGACCAGATGCTCGCCGTCATCGCCCTGACGGTGTTCTACCTCGGTTATGCCCACGATCACTTCGGTGCCGCCAAGCGCCTGCATTGGTTGCTCCTGCTGGTGATTCTCGGCTTTGCAGTGCGTGGGCCAATCGGCCTGGTGATCCCAACCGGCGTGCTCTGCAGCTATTACCTGATCAATCGGCAATGGCGCCAACTGTTCACCTTTGGTGTGCTGGCGCTGGCCCTGTTGGTGGCGTGTGTCGGCCTGCTGTTACTGCTGGCCAAGCTCAGCGGTGGCGAAGACTTCATGCAGGACGTGATCCGCATGCAGTTCCTCGGGCGCATGGACGGCACCGAAGGCTCCAGCGGCGTGTTGTATTACTTCACCAGTTCCATGGGCAACTATGCGCTGGCCTACCCGCTGGCGCTGTTGGTGCTGGTGGCGGTGGTCATCGGCGGGCGCCGCGAGCCGGACCCGGCGCTGAAACTGGTGGTGTATTGCGCAGCGGCCGGTCTGCTGGTGATGCTGGGCTTGTCGGTACCCCAAGCGAAAAAGGCGCGCTACATCCTGCCGATGCTGCCCATGGCGGCGATCATTGCGGCCTACCCGTTCCAGGTCACCCAGGGGCGGCTGTTCGCGGCGCTCCGCGGCCTGATCCTGGGCATCTGGACGCTGTTGCCGGCGCTCCTGGTGATAGGCTTGGTGGTGGCGCGCAAGCGCTACCCGGCCCAGTTGGACAGCCTTGGGCTGATCTTCACGTTACTGGGCGTGCTTCAGGGGTTGGCATTGCTGTCACTCCTCAAAGCACGCCTGCGCACGCTGGGGCCCGCATTCGCGGCGGTGCTGGCGCTCTGGTCGACCTACATCGTGGTGGTCGAACCGCTGGAACGTACGCTCTACGACACCCGCACTTTTACCCTCGCGGTCAAGGCGCACATCATGCAGCAACCGGCACCGGTGGTACTGCATGGCTTGGGTAAAGACGCGAAAGCCATCAAGTTCATGGTCAACTTCAACTGCGATAAGGTCCCGCTGTTCACCCAATCGCCCGCCGATCTGGCCCCGCTGCAAGGGCCGGCCTGGCTGGTGATGAGTGCTCAGGACTTCGAAAAACTGCAAGATCCACGCTTGCGCTCGATCACACCGACGCTCAGCGGGGAGTTCGACAAAGACCCTTATGTGTTGCTGCATCTGGAGAAAGCTTCCGCGCCTTGATCGCAGGCGCTGAACGCGGTCACAGCGGTCTGACAGAAACAACGCCCACTCCTCAAAAAGTGGGCGTTTTTCGTTATTAGCGCCAGGAAAGCGCCTACGTCGCTATGCGTAAAGGCTGGTGCGCTTTGCCTTCCGATGCCTGGAACCGAAATGTAGACTCGTTCACCAAGTGCGTTAACTATTTACTTCAGGACGCTGCCATCCCCTCTACGCACAGTGGCTGCCATTATTAAAAGGGCAATACCGTGCCAGAAGATTTGTTGCTTATTCCTGCGCCGCGGCTGGATCGGCTGATGGAGCTGCGCGACGCGCTGGTGGCATTGAAAGGCCCATTGGCCAACAACACTGCGCTACAGGAGAACCTGCAAAGGCAGTTGTTCAATGAAGAGACCCGTACACGTGTGCTCGGGGGGATCAACCGGCCGCTCACCCAGAACACACGCTTAACCCCTTGTGGCGAGGCGTTTTAACTCACTATTTTTGCATTCAACCTTCATTAATATGCATTGGCACCCCTGTGCTCCGGTCGGCACACTGTTAAGGGTTCCTCCCCCAACTATTGGAACGTTCAAAGGGCTTTCGCGGGAAACCTGCCAAGCCCTATTTTTTTGCCTGTTATTTACGGACTGCTCCGATGCTCGCTCGCTGGTTACCCGCTGCAATCAATACCCGCCCTGCCGAATGGAGCCGCGCCGCAATCGGCATGGCCTTGGGCACGCTCTTCAGTGTCTGGGTGTGTGCTCGGCTCTTTGGCATGGACGTCGCGCTGCACCTGCTCGGCCCCCTCGGGGCTTCCGCCGTGCTGCTGTTTGCGGTGTCGTCCGGTGCGTTGGCGCAGCCCTGGTCGATCATCGGCAGCTACTTATGTGCTGCGGTGGTGGGGTTGCTGGTCGCACGGGTGCTCGGGCGTACCCTGGACAGCGCGTGTCTGGCGGCCGGCATGACCGTCATCCTGATGTGCTGGCTACGTTGTTTGCACCCACCGGCCGGTGGCCTGGCCATGACCCTGGTCCTTGCCGATCCGGCCTCAATCGCGCTGGGTTGGCACGAGTTGGCCCCGGTCATGCTCGGCGCGAGCGCCCTGCTCGCGTGTGCGCTGGCCTATAACAACGCCACGCGCACGCGCTATCCCAAGGGTCCAGTCGAGTCGACTGCGGTCATCATCGGCCGTGCTGCACCGGCGCTGGACGCCTCGATCACCGCAGCCGACCTGAAACAGGCCATGGCCGAAATGGAGCAGTTTTACGACGTGCAACCTGCCGAGCTGGAACAACTGATTCACGCGGCCGAAGGCCATGCGCGGCGGCGCAGCATTGGCGAGGTGCTGGCCGGCCGAGTCGCGTGAGCTGATCTGCATAAATGCAAAAACGACCTGCATGATTCCGGGTTGTACGGGGCAAATTTGCACTGGTACGATCGCGAGAAGGTTCGTTCACGGACATCTTGATAAAGAACAATAAAAGCAGGGAGTTACAGATGACTGCTCAGGTTTCATCCGAAGCAAGCCACGCCGAGGCTCTTCAACCGGAGGGCCGCCAGCACGAGGTGCTGGCCGAGGTGCGCAACCATATCGGCCACCTCACCCTCAATCGCCCCACAGGCTTGAACGCCATCACCCTGGAGATGGTCCGCAGCCTGACGGCGCAGTTACAGGCCTGGGCGGATGATCCGCAGGTTTACGCCGTGGTCCTGCGCGGCGCCGGTGAAAAAGCCTTCTGTGCCGGTGGTGACATCCGTTCGCTGTACGACAGCTTCAAGAACGGCGACACCCTGCACCAAGCCTTTTTCGTTGAAGAATACGCACTCGACCTGGCCATTCATCATTACCGCAAACCTGTCTTGGCGCTGATGGACGGGTTCGTGTTGGGCGGCGGCATGGGCCTGGTGCAAGGTGCCGACCTGCGCGTAGTCACCGAGCGCAGCCGCCTCGCCATGCCGGAAGTGGCCATCGGCTATTTCCCGGATGTGGGCGGTAGCTACTTCCTGCCGCGTATTCCGGGCGAACTGGGGATTTACCTCGGCCTGACCGGCGTGCAGATTCGCGCGGCCGACGCACTGTATTGCGGCTTGGCGGACTGGTCTATCGACAGCGCCAAACTCAGCGACCTCGACCACAAGCTCAATCAACTGCAATGGCAGGATTCACCGCTCAAGGACCTGCAAGGCGTATTGGCCAAACTGGCGGTGCAGCAATTGCCCGATGCGCCCCTGGCCGCACTGCGACCTGCTATCGACCATTTCTTCGCCTTGCCGGATGTGCCGAGCATCATTGAGCAATTGCAGGAAGTCACCGTCGCCGACAGCCACGAATGGGCCCTGAGCACCGTCGAGCTGATGCAAACCCGCTCGCCGCTGGCCATGGCCGTGACCCTGAAAATGCTGCGCCGTGGCCGCCGTCTGCCGCTGGAGCAGTGCTTTGCCCTGGAACTGCACCTGGATCGCCAGTGGTTCGAGCGCGGCGACCTGATCGAAGGGGTGCGGGCGCTGATCATCGATAAAGACAAAGCCCCCCGTTGGAACCCGCCGACTGTCCAAGGGCTGGACGCCAGCCATGTCGACAGCTTCTTCCGCGACTTCGTGCAGAGTGGGAAATAGGTCATGCAAGATATTGAATACACTGAAGAACAGGTAATGATCCGTGACATGGCGCGCGACTTTGCCCGTGGCGAAATCGCCCCGCATGCGCAAGCCTGGGAAAAAGCCGGCTGGATCGATGACGCCCTGGTCGCAAAAATGGGTGAATTGGGCCTGTTGGGCATGGTGGTACCTGAAGAATGGGGCGGCACCTATGTCGACTACGTGGCGTATGCGCTGGCGGTAGAAGAGATCTCCGCCGGTGATGGCGCGACCGGCGCACTGATGAGTATCCATAACTCAGTGGGTTGCGGGCCACTTCTCAACTACGGCACACACGAGCAGAAACAAACCTGGCTGCCTGACCTTGCCAGCGGCCAAGCCATCGGCTGCTTCTGCCTGACCGAACCCCAGGCCGGCTCCGAAGCCCACAACCTGCGGACCCGCGCTGAACTGCGTGATGGCCAGTGGGTCATCAATGGCGCCAAGCAGTTTGTCAGCAACGGCAAGCGCGCCAAGCTGGCCATTGTGTTTGCGGTGACTGACTCGACGTTGGGCAAGAAGGGCATTTCCGCGTTCCTGGTGCCCACCCAGACGCCGGGCTTCGTGGTTGATCGCACTGAACACAAGATGGGCATTCGCGCCTCGGATACCTGCGCCGTCACACTCAGCGAGTGCACCGTGCCCGAAGCCAACCTGCTGGGTGAGCGCGGTAAAGGCCTGGCCATTGCCCTGTCCAACCTCGAAGGCGGGCGCATCGGAATTGCCGCCCAAGCGCTGGGCATTGCACGGGCGGCGTTTGAGGCGGCGCTGGCGTATGCCCGTGATCGCGTGCAATTCAACCAGGCAATCATTGAGCACCAGAGCATTGCCAACCTGCTGGCAGACATGCAAACCCAGCTCAACGCCGCACGCTTGCTGATCCTGCACGCCGCGCGCCTGCGCAGTGCCGGCAAGCCGTGCTTGTCGGAAGCCTCCCAGGCCAAGCTGTTTGCCTCGGAAATGGCCGAAAAGGTCTGCTCTTCAGCGGTGCAGATTCATGGCGGGTATGGGTATCTTGAGGATTACCCGGTGGAGCGTTACTACCGGGATGCGAGGATTACACAGATTTACGAAGGGACCAGTGAGATTCAGCGGATGGTGATTGCCCGAGCACTGAAGGACTACCAGCTCTGACAGATACGCCGCTCCCACCTGTGGGAGCGGGCTTGCCCTAATGCCAGTCAGTTAAGCGAACGAAATGCTCAATGCAGCGAAGATCAAATGTGGGAGCGGGCTTGCTCGCGAAGGCGGCCTGAAGCAAACATTGATGTTGATTGACCCACCGCTTTCGCGAGCAAGCCCGCTCCCACCATGGGGTCTACCGTGTTTTTGGGGTCAGCTTACTGGTCCTTGAACTCAGGCGCGCGCTTGGCCACAAATGCCGCCATGCCTTCCTTCTGGTCTTGCGTCGCAAACGCTGCGTGGAACACCCGACGTTCAAAGCGCACGCCTTCGGACAGGCTCACTTCAAACGCACGGTTCACACTTTCCTTGACCATCATGCTGATCGGTACTGACTTGCCCGCAATCAGCGTGGCGACTTTCAGCGCCTCTTCCAGCAGTTCATCGGCCGGCACAATGCGCGCGACAATCCCGCAGCGCTCAGCTTCCACCGCATCGATAAAGCGCCCGGTCAGGCACATTTCCATGGCCTTGGCCTTGCCCACCGCGCGAGTCAGGCGCTGCGTGCCGCCCATGCCCGGCAATACACCGAGGTTGATTTCCGGCTGACCGAACTTCGCCGTATCACCGGCCAGGATAAAGTCGCACATCAACGCCAGTTCGCAGCCGCCGCCCAAGGCGAAGCCGTTAACGGCCGCAATGATCGGCTTGCGGCGGTTGGCCACGCGGTCACTGTCGCTGAACAGGTCGTCGAGGTAGATTTGCGGGTACGTCAGCTCAGCCATTTCCTTGATGTCGGCACCGGCGGCGAAGGCTTTTTTTGAGCCGGTCAACACGATGCAGCCGATTTCCGGGTTAGCTTCCAGGCTGTCGAGGGCCTGGTTCAACTCGCTGACCAATTGCGCGTTCAAGGCATTCAGCGCTTGCGGGCGATTAAGCGTAATCAGCCCGACGCGGCCCTGCACTTCGAGCAAAATGGTTTCGTAACTCATGTATTGGCTCCTTAAAGATTGCGTGAGATGACCATGCGTTGAATGTCGCTGGTGCCTTCGTAAATCTGGCAGACCCGCACATCGCGGTAGATCCGCTCCAACGGGAAGTCGTTCAGGTAACCGTAACCGCCCAAGGTTTGCAAGGCGGCCGAGCAGACTTTCTCGGCCATTTCCGAAGCAAACAGTTTGGCCATGGAGGCTTCGACCAGCGCCGGCTTGCCGCTGTCGCGCAGGGCGGCGGCGTAATGCACCAT
This sequence comes from Pseudomonas sp. AP19, assembly GCF_001728855.1. Classification (NCBI taxonomy): domain Bacteria; kingdom Pseudomonadati; phylum Pseudomonadota; class Gammaproteobacteria; order Pseudomonadales; family Pseudomonadaceae; genus Pseudomonas; species Pseudomonas sp. AP19. Next base: position 98,420 of record NZ_LXJP01000021.1, read on the forward strand.
CTGCCGGGCCACCGCGATTTGAGTGGCCATGTCCGCCAGGCGGAAGGCCACCGCCTGGTGTTCAATCAACGCTTTACCGAAGCTTTCACGCTCGCGTGCATAGTCGCGTGCCGCTTCAAACGCGGCGCGGGCCATGCCCACCGATTGCGAGGCAATCCCCACGCGGCCGCCTTCGAGGTTGGCCAGGGCGATCTTGTAGCCTTCGCCCTCCTCGCCCAAGCGATTGGCGACGGGCACTTTCACATCCTCAAACAGAATCTGGCACGTGTCGGAAGCGTGTTGGCCCAGCTTGTCTTCCACCCGCGCGACCGTGTAGCCCGGCGAGTCGGTCGGCACAATAAACGCGCTGATCCCACGTTTGCCGGCTGCCGGGTCGGTGACTGCAAACACAATCACAATGCCGGCGTTCTGCCCGGAGGTGATGAACTGTTTGCAACCATTGAGCACGTAATACTCGCCTTCAAGGCGCGCACGGGTTTTCAGGCTGCTGGCATCAGAGCCTGCCTGTGGCTCGGTCAATGCGAAGGCACCGAGCATGGCGCCACTGGCCAAGGGTTTGAGAAACTGTTCTTTCTGCTGATCGTTGCCGAACTTGAGAATCGGCACGCAACCCACCGAGTTGTGCACGCTCATGATGGTCGAGCAGGCGCCGTCACCGGCGGCGATTTCTTCCAGCGCCATGGCATAGGCCAGGTAGCCGGTGTCGCAACCGCCCCACTGCTCCGGCACCAACATGCCGAAAAAGCCCAGCTCGGCCATTTCGCCGATGGCTTCCTTGGGGAAACGGTGCTCGCGGTCCCATTCGGCGGCGAACGGTTTCAGGCGTTCCTGGGCAAATTGCCGGGCCGCCTCGCTGATTTGCACTTGTTCGTCATTGGGCAGCATGTTGAGTCCTTAATACAGACATTCGACGGCCATGGCCGTGGCTTCACCACCGCCGATGCAGATGGCGGCAACGCCGCGCTTGAGGCCTTTCTGGCGCAGGGCCGAGAGCAAGGTCACCAGAATGCGCGCGCCGGAGGCGCCGATCGGATGCCCCAAGGCACAGGCGCCGCCGTGCACGTTGACCTTGCTGTGGGGGATTTCCAGCTTGCTCATGGTCACCAGGCTGACGACCGCGAAGGCTTCGTTGATCTCAAACAAGTCCACCTCGCCCAGGTGCCAGCCGGTCTTGCTCATCAGCTTGCGAATCGCGCCCACCGGTGCCACCGGAAACAGCCCCGGCTCATCGGCAAAGGCCGCATGCCCGTGGATCACTGCCAGCGGCTTGAGACCACGTTTTTGCGCCTCGGACTGGCGCATCAGCAGCAACGCCGCCGCACCATCGGAGATCGAGCTGGCGTTGGCCGCCGTCACCGTGCCGCCTTCACGAAACGCCGGTTTCAGGCTGCTGATCTTGTCCAGCCTGGCCTTGGGTGGTTGTTCGTCATGCACGATGGTTTTTTGCTCTTTACCGGCAGTCACCTGTACCGGGACAATCTCCGCAGCGAAGCTGCCGTCGGTAATCGCCGCTTGCGCCCGGGTCAGCGAGGCGATGGCAAATGCGTCCTGGGCTTCACGGGTAAACCCGTTGTGCTCGGCGCAGTCTTCGGCAAAGGTGCCCATCAGGCGACCCTTGTCATACGCATCTTCCAGGCCGTCGAGAAACATATGGTCGATCACCTTGCCGTGGCCCATGCGGTAGCCGCTGCGCGCACGGTCCAGCAGGTACGGCGCGTTGGACATGCTCTCCATGCCACCGGCGATCACCACCTCGACACTGCCGGCCAACAGCGCGTCGTGGGCCAGCATGGTCGCTTCCATGCCTGAGCCACACATCTTGTTCAGCGTGGTGCAGCGGGTGGCCTTGTCCAGCCCGGCACCCAGGGCCGCCTGACGCGCAGGCGCCTGGCCCAGGCCTGCAGGCAGTACACAGCCGAACAGCACTTCATCCACGGCATCGGACGCAATGCCGGCCCGCTCGACCGCCGCGCGAATCGCGGCGGCGCCCAGTTGCGGCGCGGTCAGCCCTTTGAGGTCGCCCTGGAAGCCGCCCATGGGCGTGCGCACGGCGCTGACAATAACGATCGGATCGTTCATGGATAATCCTCCTTACCTGGCAGCCATGCGCAAGGCACCGTCGAGACGGATCACCTCGCCATTGAGCATGCTGTTTTCAATGATGTGTCGCACCAGCGCAGCGTATTCGGACGGTTTGCCCAGGCGTGGCGGAAACGGCACGCCGGCGGCCAGGGAGTCGCGCACTTCGGGGGTCATGCCCGCCATCATTGGCGTTTCGAAAATGCCGGGGGCAATGGTCATCACCCGAATGCCATAGCGCGCCAATTCACGCGCGGCGGGCAAGGTCAGGCTGGCGATGGCGCCTTTGGAGGCGGAATACGCCGCCTGGCCAATCTGCCCGTCAAACGCTGCCACCGATGCGGTGTTGATGATTACACCGCGCTCACCGTCGGCATCCGCCTCGGTGTCAGCGATGGCCGCAGCGGCCAGGCGCAGCAGGTTGAAGCTACCGATCAGGTTGACGTTGATCACCTGGGCGAAGCTGGCCAGGCCGTGGGGGCCGTTCTTGCCGAGGATCTTCTCGCCGCGTACCACACCGGCGCAGTTAACCAGGCCATGTAAACCACCAAAGGCTGCAACGGTGGCGTGAACGGCAGCTTCAGCCGCGGCTTCCTGGCTGATATCCGCCACCACGCTGCGGGCGTTCTCGCCAAGCTGTTGGGCTTTGGCCGCCACGGCCTCGGCGTTCAGGTCCACCAGCATCACTTTGGCTCCGGCGGCGATGAGCATTTGCGCGGTGGCCGCGCCGAGGCCCGAAGCACCGCCGCTGACCAGGAATACCTTGTTTTCAATCTGCATCACTGTTTCCTTAAAAGTGGATCAAGCCAGTGCCGCTTGGGCCTTGGCGATTTCCTGATTACGCAAAATAAAGCGCTGCAGCTTGCCGCTCGGGGTCTTGGGCAAGTCACTGACGAATTCGATTTCCCGTGGGTAGGCATGGGCGGCCAGGCGTTGGCGCACGTACAGGCGCAGCTCCTCGGCAAGTTGTGGGGTGGCGCGGTATTGCGCGTTGAGCACCACGAACGCTTTCACCAGTTCGGTGCGCTCCGGGCAGGGTTTACCGACGACTGCTGCCTCAATGACAGCCGGGTGCTCGACCAGCGCGCTTTCCACGTCGAACGGCCCCACGCGGTAACCGGAGGTGGTGATCACATCATCACTGCGCCCGACAAAACTGATGCTGGCGTCCGGGTTCAGCTCGACGGTGTCGCCACTGAGGTAGTACTTGCCCACAAAGGCTTTGGTCTTGACCCCGTCATAACCGGCAAACCAGCACATCGGCGATTGTTCACGGTCGATGGCGAGGATTCCCGGCTGCCCGGCGGGCAACTCCTGATAATCGTCATCCAGCACCACGATGCGATGCCCCGGTGAGGCAAAGCCGGCCGAGCCAACATGCACCGGGTGCGCCAGGCCATGGTGGTTGCACAACACCATGCCGAGTTCGGTCTGGCCGTAGTGGTCGTGAATGGTGACCCCCAGGTTATCGGCGAACCAACGGATCACCTCCGGGTTCAACGGTTCGCCGGCGCTGCTGACAATGCGCAGCTTGCCCTTGATCGAACGGGCGAACTGCTCACCACCGGCAATCAGCAGGCGATACGCGGTGGGAGAGCCGGTCAGGTTGGTAATCCCGTATTTATTAATCACCCGGCAGGTACTGTCGAGGGTGAACGGGCCATCGTAGAAGGTGATCGGATGGCCCATGGACAACGGCCCGGTCACGCCGAAATAGATGCCGTAGGCCCAGCCTGGGTCGGCGACGTTCCAGAACGCATCTTCGGGGCGCAGGTCCACCGCGTCACGGGTGTAGCTCTGAAACGCAACAATCGCCTTGAGCGGCACCGACAGCGCTTTCGACGGCCCGGTGGTGCCCGAGGTGAACATCAGCAGGAACGGATCATCGCCGCCCAGCAACACCGGCTCGCACACTGGGGAATAGTGGGGCAATTCGGCCCAGAAACTGTAATCGCCCCGCACAATGCCTTCACCCTTGGCCCCGGCGACCGTCACAATGGTTGGGCACCCCTGCACCTCGGCCAGCTTGGGGCGGTTGACCGCATCGGTGACCACCAGTGCCGCTGCAGAGCTGCTCAGGCGATGCTCAATCGCTTTGGGGCCAAACGCGGTAAACAACGGCTGATAGACCGCGCCGATGCGCCACGTTGCCAATACCACCACCAGCAATTCAGCCGTGCGCGGCAGCAGACCCGCGACCTTGTGACCGCGTTTGACGCCCTGGGCCTGCAGGAAATTGGCGAAGCGCGCCGCCTGCTCCTGCAACTGGGTGAAGGTGTACGTGGCGCTCTGCCCGTCCTTGCCCTCCCAGAACAGGGCGATGCGCCCCGGCAGCGCGTGCCGGTCGCAGCATTCCACGCAGGCATTGAGCGCCTGAAGATTGCCGGCCAGCGCGGCGTCAACGGTGTGCTGGTAATCGAATTCAGTCGTAGCGGCCAGGTAGTCACGCATTGCTTCAAACCCTTCTGTGTTTTTATTTTGATGACGGTTTTGAGGACAACAATCGTTGAAATAGTCGCTCTGGAGCGATTACGCAGCAATGGTCAAAGCCTTCAACTTCGCTGACTGGTTTGGCCAATCATTGATTGCGCTGATCAGCCGGTCAGTCCAAGTGATTGGACGCCCACGGTGCTTGCTTCTAACCTGATGGCCTGCGCCACCACAGAAGCCTTCCATGATCGTTCGCCCCAAACCCAACCTGCTGGGCATCCTGTTTTCCCTCAAGGGCTCGATTGCCAAGCGCATTGCCCTGCGCAGCCTGCTGGTCACGTTACTGGCCTCAGTGATCGTGTTGGTGGAAACCCTGCACCCGGCGTATTTCTCCAAGGTCAACGCCACGCCCTTCACGTTGCTTGGGCTGTCGCTGTCGATCTTCATGAGTTTTCGCAATAACGCCTGTTATGACCGCTGGTGGGAAGGCCGCAAGCAACTTGGGCAAATGGTCATCGAGGTGCGCTCGCTGATTCGCGAAACCCAGGTGCTGGCCGATGCGCTTGAGCGCGCCGCCCTGCTTCGCGGTGTGTGCGGCTTTGCCCATGGTTTGATCGCCCGCCTGCGTCATGAAGATGAGGCCCGGGCCATCAAGCCGTGGATCAGCGTCGAGCAGGCGCACCCCAACCTCCCCGACCGCGTATTGCAGCAACTGGGCGGGCAATTTTCGCTGCTGGCAGAACGCGGCACGATCAGCGAATGGCGCTACACTCAGCTGGAAACCCGGCTGGTCAGCCTGAGCCAGGTGCAAGCGTCGTGTGAGCGCATCAAAAGCACGCCGCTGCCCTTCCCCTACACGCTGCTGCTGCACCGCACTATTTACCTGTTCTGCATTCTGTTGCCGTTTGCCATGGCCGAGCCATTGGGCTGGCTGACGCCGCTGTTCACCGCCATCGTGAGCTACACCTTCTTTGGCCTGGATGAAATCGGCGACGACCTGGAGGACCCGTTCGGTTTCGATGAAAACGACTTGCCGTGCAATGCGATCGTACGCACTCTGGAGCGCGAGATTCTTGCCGCCCTCGGCGAAACAGCGCTGCCAGCTGCGCTGGAGCCGGTTGAATACGTGCTGAACTGACACGGGTTTGACACTCGCCGTGGTCTGACCGAAGCTGATGGCTTTGCGATAGCCGCCCCTGCTTTTGGACGCCTGCATGTCAAAGTCACGCCGTTACTCCATCATCGGCCTGTGCGCCCTGTTATTAATTGTGTTGGTCACCTGGTTTTTCTCCCGCTCCAGCCCAGTGGCCGTGCCACCGGCGATTGCGCATGGCTACTCCAAAGCCTTGAAGCAGGCACGTAATGGCGAGCCGGGGGCCGCGCGCGTGCTGTATCAACAGCTCGGCCGGCCGGACCTGTCCCCCGAGCGTCGCGCGGCATTGCATGCCGAACTGCCCAATTACCCCAGCCCACAGGCGCTGAAACTGGCCGATAAAGACCTGGCCGATGAGTCTCCACTGGTCCGCGAGGCGGCCATCCACAGCATTGTCGGCCTGGTACCCAGCGGCCAACGCACGCTGTTACTCGGCCCGGTGCTGGATGACCCTGAACAAGACGTGCGCTTTGCCGCCGCGAATGCCTTGCTCGGCCTGTCGCCGGATACCCTGGGGCTGTATTTCGGGCCCTTGCAGCAAGTGCTGGATGAGTTTGTGAAAAAGCTCAAGGGCCAGCCCGAAACAGCTGAAGGCTGGATTCAACTGGCGCGCCTGTACATCCACAGCGCCTTGCTGCCGGAGGCGCAAAACGCACTGGAGCAGGCCATGCGCATGCAGCCGGACAATCTGCAGGCGGTGGTCGCACAAATCGAGCTTTTGGACAAACAAGGCAAAACCGATGAGTCGCGCCAGTTGCTGGCGCGCCAATTGGCGGCCCATCCCGAGTCGGCATACTTGCAACACGCCCTGGGCATGTGGCTCTTGCACCACGGCGAACGGCCCTACGCCCTGCTCGGTTTGTCCAAAGCGGTAGAGCTTGAGCCGGACAATCAGGATTACCGTTACGACCTCGCCACCACCCTGCACGCCCAGGAGGAATTGGAAGCGGCTCAGCGTCAGCTGGAAGAAATCATCCAGCGCCACCCGGCCAATCGCAAGGCGCGGGTGCTGCTGGTCAATTACTGGAAAGAGAGCGGCCAGTTGCAGAACGTCCAGGTGTTACTCGCCCAACTTGAGCAACAAAACCCGGATGATCCCGCCCTGCAGCAAGGCCTGTAGCCGCACCGAAAAGTTATAAAAGTTAGCCAGGCTTGTACAAATTGCGCAAAACGTTGAACCGCTACGGGCCACTACGGTCAAGTGAATATGGCGCGCCCAAGGCGGTGCGCTCCTCTACTTGTACGTGACCCGAGGGCACTTCTTGTCTACATCCAAAGCGCTGTTCAGTGAAAAGGGGG
>NZ_LXJP01000022.1:0-104901 GCF_001728855.1 Pseudomonas sp. AP19
GGACGGTGGCGGGCGCGGGATTTTGGTCGGGCACAAAATAAGTGTGGGAGCTGGCTTGCCTGCGATGGCGGTGGGGCAGGTCAGCTTATCGGCTGCTGGCACAGTGTTGACCGAGCTTGGTGTCACAGATCAGGCGGCCTTGAGCGTGTTGTTGATCCTGGGGAGCTGCCTGCCTCTTGTCAGTCAAACTTGTAGCTGATCGCGGTCTGCACCTGGCCTTGGTTCACGTTGCCGGTCTCCTTGACGATGGTGCTGTTCGCCGCCGAGCCGACCAGGTGCGTCCAGCTGGCGCTGGTCAGCAGCGACCAGTGGTTAGCCAAAGGGAACTCGAAACTCTGGGTCAGCGTCAGGTTCTGGAAACCGGCGCTGGCGTTATAGGCACGAATGCCCGAGGCCGCGGATTCCTTGTCGTTTACGCCGAAAAAGGTTTGGGTCTGGCGGGCATCGGCAAAGTGCGCCATCAGGCCCGTGCTGCCAATGATGCCGTCACCCAGCGGGTAACCCAGCTCGCCACCGACCTTGCCCAACACACCGCCCTGATCACGCGCGCCGCCTACGGCCTGGCCGACTTGCGCGTACACGCGCCAGAACTCGGCCGGGGCGTATTGGATGAAACCACCGACTTCAGCCATGTCCGACACATCGCGCAAGCCGCGCAGTGAACCGTTGGCCGTACGGCCAGGCAAGTAATTGATGAAGGGCCCGGCGGTGATGCCACTGGTATTGAGTGCGCTCCAGGTCAAGCCGTCATCAGAGCCGAGGCTGACACTGCCCCAGTCCAGGTCGAAATAGGGAATCGCCTGGGTTTCGTAACGGCCGCCGGTGGGGTCTTGGGGTTGATAACTGATGCCTGCACCGACTTCACCGGTAATGCCGTCCGCCAATACCGTGCTGGAAAAACTCCACAGCCCGAGCAAACCGGCGAATACAGCAGAAGTAACCTTGTACATCGAGCGTTTCCTTATCTGAACGTACGCGCATTCACGCGCGAAGGGCACCCCTGGCGCAAGCACTCATCTTGTTTGTAGCAAGCTACAAAAATTGTAGCTTGCCCGACACATATAACCACGGGACTCAAGCAAAACCCCAGCCCCGCTGGGCTTTAAGCAGTTGGCACAGTCCCTGCTAAAGCCCTGTTGCAAGCGCATAGAGCGTTCTCTTCAAGCCCTCCAACTTCAAGGACAGGCAATGATCCAGTGGCATATCGTGTGCGACTTCGACGGGACTATCACCCCGACCGACGTCATCGACAACGTCCTCCAGCGCTTCGCCGGGCCTGAGTGGGAAACCATCGAACAGGAATGGCTGGATGGGCACATCGGTTCCCGCGAATGCCTGAGCCGCCAACTGGCCTTGATCAAGGCCACACCGGCTGAACTGTTGGCGTATTTCGACAGCGTCGAGATCGACCCGGACTTCCCGGATTTCGTCGATCACGTCATGGGCCAGGGCGCGACCATCGAAGTGGTCAGCGACGGCATCGAGCAAGGCATCGCGCGCATTCTGTCGCGTAACTACGTGACCTTGCTGCCGATCCTGGCCAACCGTCTGCGCCAGGTCGACCAGAACAGCTGGCGCATCGACTTCCCGTATTCCAGCGACGCCTGCCGTGCCGCGTCCGGCAACTGCAAGTGCAAATCCACCCCGCGCAACAAGCGCGTGCTGGTGATCGGCGACGGCAAGTCCGACATGTGCGTGGCCTCTACCGCCGACTTCGTCTTCGCCAAAGGCAGCCTCGCCAAATACTGCGAAGCCAACAACATTCCCCATGCGCGCTTCGACACCTTTGCCGAACTGCCCGCATTGCTGGCCAAGCTGCCCCAGGGCATCGCGGCCAACGCCACCACCTTTACTGCTGCTGACAATCAGGAACTCTTCCACCATGTCTGATATCCGTATCGCCACCGCCGAAGACCAGATTCTTCTGGATAAAGAAGCCAAGTACTGCTCCTACGGCGACACTGTTCACTACATCGAGCCACCGCGTATTTTCAGCCGTTGCGAAGGCTCCTACGTGTGGGACACCGAAGACCAGGCTTACCTCGACCTGCAAATGTGGTACTCGGCCGTTAACTTCGGCTACGCCAACCCACGCCTGAACAACGCGCTGAAACAGCAGATCGACACCCTGCCGCAAATCGCCAGCCAGTACCTGCACAAAGGCAAGATCGAGCTGTCGGAAATGATCGCGGTCGATGCCAAGAAGAAATTCGGCCTCGACGGTCGCGTGCACTTCAACGTCGGTGGTTCGCAATCCATCGAAGACTCCCTGAAGGTCGTGCGTAACGCCACCAACGGCAAGAGCCTGATGTTCGCCTTCGAAGGCGGCTACCACGGCCGTACCCTCGGCGCTTCGTCGATCACTTCCAGCTACCGCTACCGTCGTCGCTACGGCCACTTCGGCGAGCGCGCCAACTTCATCCCGTTCCCGTACCACTTCCGCGGCCCTAAAGGCATGACCAAGGAAGAATACGGCAGCCACTGCGTGCAGCAATTCGCCCGTCTGTTCGAGACCGAATACAACGGCGTCTGGGACCCGAAAGTCGGCCAGAGTGAATACGCAGCGTTCTACGTCGAGCCGATCCAGGGCACCGGCGGCTACGTGATTCCGCCGATGAACTTCTACCGCGAACTCAAGCACGTACTGGATCAGCACGGCATCCTGATGGTGTCCGACGAAATCCAGATGGGCTTCTACCGGACCGGCAAACTGTGGTCGATCGAGCACTTCGACGTGCAGCCGGACGTGATCGTCTTCGGTAAGGCGCTGACCAACGGCCTGAACCCACTGGGCGGCATCTGGGCCCGTGAAGAGTTGATCAACCCGAAGATCTTCCCGCCAGGTTCGACCCACTCTACCTTCGCCTCCAACCCACTGGGGACGGCGGTAGGCCTGGAAATGTTCAAGATGACCAGCGAAGTCGATTACGGCGCAATGGTTATGGCCAAGGGCAAATACTTCCTGGAAGGCCTGCAAGACCTGCAGAAACGTTTCCCGATCATCGGCGACGTCGACGGCCTGGGCCTGGCCCTGCGCTGCGAAATCTGCGGCCCGGATGGTTTCACGCCGGACAAGGCGACCCTGGACTACATGGTCGAAGAAGGCATGAAGGGCGACATGGTCGTGGATGGCCAGAAACTCGGCTTGATCCTCGACGTGGGCGGCTACTACAAAAACGTGATTACCCTGGCACCGTCCCTGGAAATCAGCTACCCGGAAATCGACTTGGGCCTGAAGTTGCTTGAGCAATTGCTGGTGCGAGCGACCCAGCGGTGAGCCATTACGAGATCGACCTCGGTGAAGGTGATGCCGGCTTCGTTCTCGGTGAAGGTCCGGTCGGGATCCTGTTGATCCACGGCCTGACCGGCACCCCGACGGAATTGCGTCAAGTTGCCAAAGGGTTGGCCAAGGCGGGTAACTGCACAGTGTACGTGCCGACCCTGGCCGGGCACTGCGGCGACAACAGTGACCTGCAGGCCACCGGTTGGCTGGATTGGTACGAAGGCGTGCGCAAGACCTTTGCCCAGGTCAAGCAACGCCACGCGCAAGTGTTTGTCGGTGGCTTGTCCATGGGTGCGGTGATGTCGATGTACGTGGCTGCCGAGCACCCTGGGCAAGTCGCCGGGCTGTTGATGTATTCCACGACCTTGAAATACGACGGCTGGAGTATCAACAAGCTGGCGTTCCTGACGCCGTTGCTGATGAAAATTCCATTCGGCGTGCACATCTGTCGCTTCGAAGAGAAGCCGCCTTACGGCATCAAGAACGAGCGCCTGCGGGCCATCGTCGAGCGTCAGATGAAGGAGGGCGAAAGCAGCGAGGCCGGTTTGCTGACCATGGAAGGCATCACGGTGCGCGAGTTGCATCGGATGAATGCCGTGGTCAAGAAACGCATGCCTGAGGTCAAGGTGCCGGCACTGGTGTTGCACTCCATCGAGGACGACATCACCAGCCGCTGGAACGCCGATTACGTGGAGCGCCACCTGGGCGGGCCCGTCACCAAGATCCTGCTGGACAACTGTTACCACATGATCACCGTCGACCTGCAATACCGTCGGGTGATTGAGTTGAGCGCTGAGTTTGTCGAGCAACACGCCGCTACTGCCCAGGTGTCCGAAGACTACCGACAGCGTGCCTAAGCTTAAGGACAAGACGTGATCACCGCCCAAGCCTTCTCGACTATCCGGGCCATCCAGCGCAGTGCCTGGAACGACTGTTTTCCCGGGGCCCTGGAGGATTGGGACTTTTACGTTGCTGTGGAAAACGCCGCTATCGATGATTTCAGGTGGCGTTACCTGGCTGTTTACGACGATGAAACGCTGGTGGCGGTTGCCGCCGCGTTCATCACTTATTATCGCCTCGACACCACGGTGTCGGGTGCAGGCAAGCGCTTTACCGAGCGTCTGGAGCGACTGTGGCCGGGTGTTTTGCGCCTGGAGTTGTATGCCATCGGCTCGCCGGTGGCCGAGCGTTGCGACGCAGGCATGGCCAGCCATGTTGCCGAGGCGCAGCGCCCGTTGTTGATCAAGCACTTGCTGAAGGCTGCGCGCCAGGACGCCAACGCGTTCGGGATTGGCCTGGTGGCGGTCAAGGACGTGCCGACCAACGACCCGTGCTGGGCTGACAGTTGCCGCCTGGCAGGTTTTCAGAGCATGCCGAGTTTGCCCAGCGGGTTGTTGACGGTGCCTTACGGCTCAGTGGACGCCTACCTGGGCTCGCTGTGCAAGGCCACCCGCAAGGACTTGCGCCGCAAACTGCGGGCGCCGGGCCCGCGGGTAGAGTGGCGGCACAACATTGATGATGTGTTACCTGAGGTGATGCGCCTGTACGAAGACACGCTCAATCGCGCGGACTTGCAGTTCGAGCGCCTGCCGGCGAGTTACTTCACCGGCATCCTTGAACGGTTGGAAGGCCGCGCGGTTTGTGCGCTTTATTGGGTGGACGAGCACCTGGTGGCGTTCAACCTGATCCTGTTGGACCAGCACCGTTTGATCGACAAGTTTTTCGGGCATGACCGCGAGTTCAGCCGGGAGTACAACCTGTATTTCAGAAGTTGGCTGACCAATGTCGGTTATTGTATTCAACACAATATTCCGGTTTACGAGTGCGGTCAGGAGGGGTACGCCAGTAAGCTGCGCCTGGGTTGCGAGTTCCGCGGCAACAGCATGTTCTTCCGCCACCGTAACCGGCTGCTCAATGGCCTGCTCAAACTCGTTAAAATGTATATAAGACCGGACCGATCCGACCCTGCCATGGCTGCTGCGATAAGCGAAACCTGATGATCACCAAGACCCGCCAGAAAGCCCGCCCCTTTGCCATTTCGCGCTGGAGCGTCCAGCGCAAGCTGGTGCTGGCGTTCTGGCTGGTCAGCGTCATCCCGACCATGATCGCTGCCGAGTTGGCGGCGACCACGCTGTCGCAGATATTCGACAGCAACGTGCGTATCTGGCTGCAAGAGTCGACCAAGATCGTCAAGGACGAGATCGGCGACATCCTTCATGACAACGCGCGCATGGCCAAGCTGTTCCTGCGCTACACGGCTCCGCCGTTGAACAAACAAGCTGCCAAGCATGACCGGCTCACCGCCGATATCGCCGAGGCCACCGATATCGACGTGGTCTCGCTGATTCGTGTCAGTGACCACAAGATTATGTTCAGCACGGCCCCTGACGATGTCGTCAAGCAGATCAACCTGACCAGCAACGCGGTGTTGCAAACCATCCAGGTGGCCGGCGTGACGACGGGCCTGGTGGTCTCAACGTTCGAAACCACCCAAGAGGGCGTCGACTACGTGCTGTTGGTGGCCACGTACCTGGACAGCAGCTTCCTCACCAGCGTGGCCGATGTGCACTCCCTCGACCTGCGCCTGTACCTGGCCAACCCCGCGGGTTTTTCCGAGATATTCTCGACTCAGCGTTTCGAAAATCACCCTTCGCGCATCCCGAAGAATGTCGAAACGGCTATGCGCAGCACCAAGCAGCCGAGTGAGCAGTTCACCAATAATTACAGCGGCCTGTATTGGCCCATCTTCAACGACGCCGGCGACTTGCAAGGCGTGATCTTCAGCGGCCTGCTGCGTCATACCAGCCTGGTTGGGCTGGTGAACCAGAGCAATTTGTTCGTGCTGATATTCCTGCTGAGTTCGGCGTTGTCCCTGGGCGCCGGCGTACTGGTGTCACGGCGCCTGACCAAGCCTTTGCGGGACTTGTCCCAAGGCGTCGACGCGGTGATCTCGGGCGATTACGAACATCGCGTATTGGTCAGCGGCGGCGATGAGCTGGCGCAGTTGAGCAGCACCTTCAACCACATGACCGAGCGGCTGGGCGAGCTGCACTACCTTGAGGCCCAGTTACGCCGCCGTGATCGGCTGCATGCGCTGGGCGAAGTCGCGATGGGCCTGGCCCACGAAATCCGCAACCCGTTGGGCATCATCAAGACCGCCACCCAGCTGCTGCACCGTCGCGTCGACCTGCCGGAAACCGACAAGCGCCACCTCGAATACGTGATCAGCGAAGTCAGCCGCATCAACGACCTGATCACCGAGTTTCTCGACTTCGCCAAACCCAACCCGCCCCTGCGGGTGTTGCAGGCGGCGCGTCCGGTGGTGGAAGAAATCCTTGGCTTCTGCAGCCCGGAGCTGGCGACCCATAACATTGATGCGAAAATCGATGATCAGGCCCCCGGCGCGACTATCTATGCCGATGCCAAGCAGCTGAAGCAGGCCTGCCTCAACCTGATTCTCAACGCCATTGATGCGATGCCCGACGGCGGGCGCCTGACCTTGGGCATTCGCAGCGCGGGTGGCAACACAGTGATTAGCATCGCCGACACCGGCCAGGGCATTCCGGCGGATATGATCGAGCGGATCTTCACACCGTTCGTCACCACCAAGGCCTCGGGCACGGGCCTGGGCCTGGCCAAAGTCTATTCGATCATGGAAAGTCACGACGGCAGCATCGAATGTGCCAGTGAGAAAGATGCCGGCGCCACCTTCAGCCTGTACATTCCGGCCCACGGTGAAGACGACGGCGACGATGAGGAAGGTCATGACGCATAACGTATTGGTAGTCGACGACGAGCCCAAGCTCTGCGACTTGCTGTCGTCGGCATTGAGCCAGAACGGCATTCAGGTATTCACCGCAAGCAACGGCCTGCACGCGCTGAAGGTGCTGGAACAGGAAGACATCGACCTGGTGATCAGCGACTGGCGCATGCCGGGCATGGACGGGCCGGCGCTGTTGGCCGAGATCAAGCTGCGTTTCCCTGAGCTGCCGGTGATCGTGATGACCGCCTACAGCACGGTGAAAAATGCGGTGCAGTCGATGCGCAATGGTGCCTATGACTATATTGCCAAGCCGTTCGATATCGATGAGCTGGACATTACCGTAGCCAAGGCCCTGCAGTTTCGCGACATCATGCGCGACAACGCACGCTTGCGCGCCGAGCTTGACCACCATGCGCAGTTTGACAGCCTGGTAGGCGACAGCCCGGCGTTTCGCGAGGTGCTGCATGCCATCGATTCAGTGCGTGACAGCAACGCAACCATCCTGCTGACCGGCGAAAGCGGCACCGGCAAGGAAATGGTTGCCCGTGCCATCCACAAACACGGCAGCCGTGCCGACAAACCGTTCGTGGCGGTCAACTGCGCGGCCATCCCCGAAGGGCTGCTCGAAAGCGAAATGTTCGGCCATCGCAAAGGCGCGTTTACCGGCGCCGTGGCGGATCGGGTCGGGCGCTTTATGCAGGCCGACAAGGGCACGCTGTTTTTGGATGAAGTGGGCGATATGCCCCTGGCGTTGCAGGCCAAGATTCTGCGTGCCTTGCAGGAGCGAGTGATCGAGCCGGTGGGCGACCCGCGCGAGCGCAAGGTGGATGTGCGGGTAATCGCCGCCACCAACAAAAACCTGCTGGATGCGGTGGCCAATAAAGAGTTTCGTGAAGACCTGTATTACCGCCTCAACGTGTTCCCGATCCCATTGCCGGCCCTGCGCGAACGCGCTGAAGACATCGTGCCCCTGGCCCGACACTTCGCCCAGACCCTGAGCGCGACCGCCGGTAAACGCATCACCGGCTTCAGCCCCGAGGCGTTGCAGGCCATGGCCGCTTACCACTGGCCGGGCAATATTCGCGAGCTGCAAAACTGTGTGGAGCGGGCGACCATCGTGGCAGCCAAGCCGGTGATCGAAGACATCGACCTGCCGGCTTACCTGTTTGCGTCCAAGCCTGCCGAGGACGGTGTCACGGCGCTGCTGGGTGACACACCGGGTGTGCCTGCCGATCTGGATGCGGCGCTGGCTGAGGTGGAGAAAACCTACATCATGGCGGCGTTGAATGAGAGCAACGGCGTGCAGGCGGCGGCGGCGGCGAAGATCGGGATTTCCGAGAGAAGTTTCTGGTATCGGCTGAAGAAGCTGGGGATTCAGGTCGACAAGATCGTGCGCTGATCTCCCAGGCACACATCATTGCTCTAAATGTGGGAGCTGGCTTGCCTGCGATTGCGGTGTATCAGTCATCAGATCTGGTGCAGACATACCGCCATCGCAGGCAAGCCAGCTCCCACATGTTTACCCAGTTGGGTCAGGTGTGGACGCGCACCCACACACTCACCAATACCGTCGCCGCCATCAACCACGCCACCGCTGCCACGGCGAGTGACGCCTCCAGGCGCATGCGGTCGACCATCACATACAGCGTCGCCAAATACACAAAATACGGAATGATCGACCACATCCCAAACAGGATCGTGGTCTTCAGGTCGTCCACCGAACGGCCCTTGCCGACGATGTAATGCGCAATCAACGCAAAGGTCGGAAACAGCGGCACCAGCCCTGCGATGTAATAGTTCCTGGTCTTGGCCAGTGCAGCCAGGATCAACACCACCGCCGCGCCCAGGGCGGCTTTCAAAAACAGATCCACACCGTGCTCCTTAGTGGCTCAAGCCGTATTTCTTGACCTTGTCGAACAGGGTGGTCTTGGCCATTCCCAGCTCCTGGCTGGCTTGGGTCAGGTTGCCACCGCTGCGTTGCAGGGCGTCATTGAGCAGGTTGCGTTCGAAGGCTTCGACCGCCTCGGTAAAGGCCAGGCCATGGTTGCTGGTGCCGTTGCCGCTTTTCTTGAAGGCGGGCAAGCCCAGGGCGAAGCGTTCGGCGACGTTGCGCAGTTCCCGCACGTTGCCGGGCCAATCGTGGCTCATCAGGCTCGACACCGTCTGGTTGTCCAGTTCCGGCACGCTGCGATCAAAGCGCAGCGACGACTGCTGCAGGAAGTGTTCGAACAATTGCAGGATGTCTTCGCGGCGTTCGCGCAGCGGCGGCAGCTCCAGGGTCACTACGTTGAGACGGTAGTAAAGGTCACTGCGGAACTGACTGGCGCGGCTCAGCTCGTCGAGGTCGGACTTGGTCGCGGCGATCACCCGGCAATCCACCGCCACGCTCTGGTTCGAACCGAGGCGTTCGAGGGTGCGTTCCTGCAGCACCCGCAGCAATTTGATCTGCAGGTTGATCGGCATGCTTTCCACTTCATCGAGGAACAGCGTGCCTTCGTGGGCGTGCTCGATCTTGCCGATGCGGCGTTTGCCCGCGCCGGTAAAGGCGTTGGCTTCGTGGCCGAAAATCTCGCTTTCGAACAGGTTCTCCGGCAGGCCACCGCAGTTCAAGGCGACGAACTGGTGGGAATGGCGCCGGCTGAAATCATGCAGGCAGCGTGCGACCAATTCCTTGCCGGTGCCGGTCTCACCTTCGATCAACACGTTGGCGGAGGTGTCGGCGACGTTGGCGATCAGCTCGCGCAGCGTCTGCATCGCCGGTGAGCGGCCGATGATGCGCCCTTCCAGGGAGTCGCGCTCAGCCAGCTGGCGGCGCAGCGACCACACCTCGCGCGCCAGCCCGCGTTGTTCCAGGGCGCGGCGTGCCACGTCGACCAGGCGCTCGGGTGAGAAGGGTTTCTCCATGAAGTCATAGGCGCCGTTGCGCATGGCACCGACGGCCATCGAGATATCGCCATGGCCGGTGATCAGCACCACCGGCAGGCTTTTGTCCAAGGCCTTGAGGCGGGTCAACAGCTCCAGGCCGTCGATGCCCGGCAGGCGAATATCGCTGATGACGATACCGGCAAAGTTTTCCCCGATGCGCTTGAGGGCCTCTTCGGCACTGCCGACGCCCACACTGGGAATGTCTTCCAGCGCCAGGGCTTGCTGGCAGCCGAGCAGCACATGGGGGTCGTCTTCGACGATCAGAACGGTGAGGTCGTCTTTAGAGGCAGTAGCGTCTGTATTCATGTCGACTCAGCTTTTTGGGTGCCTGCCAGCGGCAGGCACAAGACAAAGGCCGTACCACCGGTGGCCGGGTGTTCCACGGCAAGGGTGCCGCCCGTCGCCGCCGCGAGGCTGGCGGAAAGCGTCAGGCCCAGCCCCAGGCCTTGCTCGCCGGGTTTGGTGGTGAAGAACGGTTCGAATAGATGTTTGCGGGTTTCGGGGTCGATGCCATGGCCATTGTCGCGCACATGCAAGCGGTACTTGCCGTCGGCGCTGTGGCCGTCCAGCCACAGTTCGGGCGTGGGCTGCGCTTGCATCGCGTCCAGGGCGTTACCGATCAGGTTGACCAGAATTTGCTCCAGGCGTGTCTGGTCGATCTGCAATTGGGCGTTGCTGAAGTCGCGGTGCAGGGTCAACGGCAGGCCATCGAGGCGGGCGCCCAGTACCTGGAACGCGGCGTCCACGGCTTTGCCGAGGTTGGCTTCGCCCTGGTCATCGCCACGCCGGGCAAACGAGCGCAGGCTGGCGGTGATGCGGCCCATGCGGTCGATCAGTTCGTTGATGGTCTTGAGGTTGGCGCTGGCGGTGTCCAGCGCGCCACGCTCCAGGAAGCGCACGGTGTTGCCCGACAGGGTACGCAGCGCTGCCAGTGGCTGGTTCAACTCATGGGCAATGCTGGTCGACATCTGGCCGATGGCGGCGAGTTTGCCGGCCTGGACCAATTCATCCTGGGCGTGGCGCAGGGTCTCTTCGGCCTGGCGCCGTTCGCGAATCTGGCCCTTGAGCCGTTCGTTGCTGGCGCGCAGGTCGGCAGTGCGTTCGGCAATCCGACGCTCCAGCTGGCTGTTGGCTTCCTGCAAGGCTTCGCGCGCGGCAAGGCGGGTGGCGATAACCTTGCGGCGCTCGTTCCAGGCAATCAGCAGGAATGCGACCAGGCCAAACGCGACGGCCACCAGAATGCCCTGGTTGATCGCGGCCCGCCGCAGGTCGTTGAGCGGGGTCAGCAGGGTGAAATTCCACGGTGTATCACTCAGCGGGCGGGTCTGGGCCAGGTAGCTGACTTCATGCTCGTCATTGACCACTTCGCTGTTGGCGGGGAAGGTCAGCTTCTCGGTGCCTTCGTTAAGGCGCTCGCGGGCCAGTGGCTCCAGCTCGTTGAGCGTCGCCCAGTAATATTGCAGGCTGTGCGCCAGGCGTTCCTTGGTGTCATCGCTCAGCGGGCGCACGGCCTTGAGGCGGCGGGCCGGGTCGCTGGAGAGGATGATGATGCCGTTCTCGTCGCTCACAAAGGCTTCGAGGCGCGCGCGCTGCCAGCGTTCTTCCAGGGCTTCGAGGCGCACTTTGACCACCGCGACGCCAATGATCTTGCCGTGCTCTTCCAGGCCATGGGCCAGGTAATAGCCGGGTTCGCCGTTGGTGCTGCCAATGCCATAGAAACGGCCGGGCTGGCCGCGCACGGCATTCTGGAAATAGGCACGGAAGGACAGGTCTTCACCTTGGTAACTGTCGGCATCGCGCCAGTTACTGGTGGCCAATACGCGGCCGGTAGTGTCCATCACGTAGATGGCCCGACTGCGACTGCGTCGGTTCAGGCCTTCGAGGTAATCGTTGACCGTTTTGCGGGTTTCCTGGTTCGGGTCGGCCAGCAGCTTGGAGACGCTCGACTCCAGCTCCAGGAGGCTGGGCAGGTAGGTGTATTTGCTCAGCTCGCTTTCGACGGTGCGGGCGTGCAGCTCCAACTGGCGTTCGCCGTTGTCGCTGAGGGTGCGGATGCCATAGTACTCACTGACCCAGAAGCCGATATAACCCAAGCCGATCATCAGGGCGATGATCAACGGCGGCAGGAACAGTTGGCGAATCAGGCGTGGTTTCACGGCAAGTGATGGCGGTGCGGCGCGAAATTGGTTGGGGTCGCATTTCATCACAGATGCCTTGGGTCAACCAGAGCTTGCCGGCCTGCTCGGTCCAGTGTGGGAGCGGGCTTGCTCGCGAATGCGGTGTGTCAGTCGCTGAATGTATCGACTGATCCAGCGCATTCGCGAGCAAGCCCGCTCCCACATTGGCCTTGTTTTTCAGCAGTGGCAGCAATGTAGGGCTTAGTGCTGCAGGATTTTCTCAAGGAAGTGCTGCGCACGTTCGGAGCGGGCGCTGATATCGCCGAAGAATTCCTCTTTCGGGCAGTCTTCGATGATCTTGCCGGCGTCCATGAAGATCACGCGGTCGGCCACTTTGCGGGCGAAGCCCATTTCGTGGGTCACGCACATCATGGTCATGCCTTCCTGAGCCAGTTGCACCATCACGTCGAGCACTTCGTTGACCATTTCCGGGTCGAGGGCGGAGGTCGGTTCGTCGAACAGCATGACAATCGGGTCCATGGCCAACGCGCGGGCAATCGCCACACGCTGTTGCTGGCCGCCGGACAGTTGGCCGGGGTGCTTGTGGGCGTGTGCCGACAGGCCGACGCGCTCAAGCAGTTGCAGGCCTTTCTTGGTGGCTTCTTCCTTGCTGCGGCCGAGCACCTTGATCTGCGCGATGGTCAGGTTTTCGGTGATGGTCAGGTGCGGGAACAGTTCGAAGTGCTGGAACACCATGCCGACGCGTGAGCGCAGTTTTGGCAGGTTGGTCTTCGGGTCGGCGATCGACGTGCCGTCGACCACGATGTCGCCTTTCTGGAACGGTTCCAGCGCGTTGACGCATTTGATCAGGGTGGATTTGCCCGAACCCGATGGCCCGCACACCACGATCACTTCGCCTTTTTTAACCTCGGTGCTGCAATCGGTCAGCACCTGGAAGTCGCCATACCACTTGTTGATATTCTTGATAGAGATCATACGGCAAACCTTTTTTGCAGACGCTTGACCAGCAGCGAGGCGGAAAAGCTGATGATGAAGTAGACGACACCGGCGAAGATCAGGAACTCGTTGGAGCGGCCGATGATGTCGCCGTTGGAGCGGGCGGAGTTGAGGAAGTCCACCAGGCCTACGGTGTAAACCAGCGAGGTGTCCTGGAACAGGATGATCGACTGTTGCAGCAGCAACGGGGTCATCTTGCGGAACGCCTGGGGCAGGATGATCAGACGCATGGTCTGGCCGTAGGTCATGCCCATTGCCTGGGCTGCGCCCATCTGGCCCTTGGGAATCGACTGCACGCCGGCCCGTACGATTTCACAGAAGTACGCGGCTTCGAACATCATGAAGGCCACGACGCAGGAGGCGAACGCCCCGATCGGGGTGTCTTCGCCGGTGATCCAGCGCAGCACGAACGGCACTGCCAGGTAGAACCAGGTAATGACCAACAGCAGCGGGATCGAGCGGAAGTAGTTCACGTAGGCGCCGGCCAGGCGCGACAGCAGTTTGTTGGACGAAAGGCGCATCAGCGCGAGCACGGTGCCCAATGCGATGCCGCCGATCACGCCCATGACCATTAACTGCAAGGTCATGACCATGCCGTTCCACAGGCCCGGAATGGCGGGGATGATGCCGCTGAAATCAAAGTCCATTATTTACCCCCCACGGAGATCAGGCCGGGCACGGCGACTTTCTTCTCGACCAGGCGCATCAGCAACATCAGGCTCATGTTCAAGGTGAAGTAGATCAGCGTGGCCAGGGTGAAGGCCTCAAACAGGTTGGCCGAGAACTCGGCGGTCTGTTTGGTTTGCGCCAGCAATTCCATCAGGCCGATCAAGGACGCCACGGAGGAGTTCTTGAACACGTTGAGGAATTCCGAGGTAAGGGGCGGAATGATGATGCGGTAGGCCTGTGGCAGCAGCACGTTCCAGTAGATCTGTGGCAGCTTGAAGCCCATGGCACGCGCGGCGGCTTCCTGGCCACGTGGCAGCGCCTGGATGCCGGTACGCACCTGTTCGCACACACGGGCGGCGGTGAACAGGCCCAGGCACACGACAACGCTCAGGTAAGCCGAGGTGGTCGGGTTGAGGTCTTGTTTGTACCAGTCCTGCAGGTTTTGCGGGAGCATATCGGGTATCAGGAAGTACCAGATAAACAGCTGAACCAGCAGCGGCACGTTACGAAACAGTTCCACGTAGCAGGTCGCGATGCCCGATACGAGGCGGTTTGGCACAGTGCGCATGACCCCCAGAATGGAGCCCAGCAACAAGGCGATAATCCATGCCACGACGGCGATGGCAATGGTCCAGCCCAAACCGGAGATGTACCAGTCGAGATAGGTCTCGCTGCCCACGCCGGTGGACTTGAAGAACACGCCCCAGTCCCAGTTGTAATTCATTAGGGTCTCCCCTCGAAATCGATCGATGTACAAGCACCCGCTTGGGGAAGATCCTTTCCCGCCCGACGTTGAACGTCAGGCACACACGATCGGCTCGAAAACCGCCAGGTCGAGTGTTCCACATTAAAGCCAGCAGGTAGTAACAGACGCCTGAGGGAGGGTTGGCTCCCTCAGGAGATAAGGTTAGTCAGGAATCAGATTTTTACGTCAGGCGCTGGTTTGTCGCTTGGGTTAGCGATCAGCTCCTTAACCTTTTCACTCATCGGGAAGTTAAGGTTCAGGCCTTTAGGTGGGATCGGGCTTTCGAACCACTTGCTGTAGATCTTGTTGATTTCGCCGGATTTGTACAGGGCGACGATGGCGTCATCCACGGCTTTCTTGAAGGCCGGGTCGTCTTTACGCACCATGCAAGCGTAGGCTTCAAAGGACTGCGGCGTACCGGTGATGACCCAGTCGTCAGGCTTCTTGGCCTTGGCTTCTTCACCGGCCAGCAGGGCGTCGTCCATCATGAAGGCTACGGCGCGGCCGCTTTCCAGCATCTGGAAGGATTCGCCGTGGTCTTTGGCGGAGATGACGTTCATGCCCATCTGCTTGTCGGCGTTCATCGCTTTGATGATGCGCTCGGAGGTGGTGCCGGCGGTGGTCACGACGTTTTTGCCTTTCAGGTCGGCAAAGTCAGCGTAGGACGGCTTGCCATCCTTGTCTTTCTTGACCAGCAGACGGGTGCCGATTTCGAAGATGTTAACGGTGAAGTCGACTTGCTGGGCGCGTTCGGCGTTGTTGGTGGTCGAACCACACTCAACGTCCGCAGTGCCGTTCTGGATCAACGGGATACGGGTTTGCGAGGTCACCAGGTTGTACTTGGTTTTCAGATCGGGTTTGTTCAGGTCTTTTTTCAGTTGTTCGACGATAGCCAACTGAATGTCGTGGGAGTAGCCCACTGGTTTGCCCGAACCGTCTGCGATGTAGGAGAACGGAATGGAGCTGTCGCGGTGCGCGAGAGTGATGGTGCCGGAGTCGTTGATTTTCTTCAGTGTGCCGGTGAGTTCGGCGGCGAAAACTGGAGTGCTGATCAGAGCAGCAGCGATAGCTGCGCCCAGGATATGGGGAACGATGCGCATCAATACTTCCTCGACATTTGTTTTTTTTATGAAGCCGGCTAAACGGCTCTCTTGTACAGCGAATGCCCGTAACGGCTCCTGAAGCGTCCTCAGGCAATCGTCAGGGAGTGTAGAGCATGAGTCGTGCCATACCTGAAACAAAAGGTTATCTGTTTGATTTATAAGGAGATTAACTTTGTGTTACTGGCAATTTATGGCTATCAGGTCCGGCAAACCGAATGGTGCGGGGTGTGCTGTTCGGAAAACCGAATGCCACGACCGGCATAAAAAAGCCCCTGGGCCATACGGCGCAGGGGCTTTTTTACGCGGTGCGGATCAGGCCGCTTCAATCTTCGTGCGGTTCTGCTCAACCTTGGACAGGTAACGTTGCACGTTTTCCTGTTCTTGCGCGGTGGTGAACAGGCCAAGCTTGGTACGGCGCCACAGGACGTCCTGAGGTTGAGTCGCCCATTCTTCGGCACACAGGTAATCGACTTCGCGGGTGTACAGGCCACCGCCGAGGTGGTCGCCCAGGTCGGCCAGGGATTGCACGCCTTCCAGCAGGCGCCAGGTGCGGCTGCCATAGGTCGTGGCCCAGCGGCGCGCGATCTCGTTAGGCACCCAGTCGAACTTGGCGCGAATCGCCTCGGCCAGCGCTTCTGGCGTGGTCATATTCTCGCCGCCAGGCAGGCTGGCGGTGGCCGTCCAGCTTGGGCGCATCTGCGTGAAGTAAGGCGCCAGCTGTGCCATCGCCGACTCAGCGAGTTTGCGGTAGGTGGTGAGCTTGCCGCCGAACACTGAAAGGATCGGTGCTTCGCCCGTGCCGCCCGACAGCGACAGTGTGTAGTCGCGGGTGATGGCCGACGGGTTATCCGACTCGTCGTTGCACAGTGGGCGCACGCCGGAGTAGGTGTGGACGATGTCGGCGCGGCTCAGTTGCTTCTTGAAGTGAGCATTCACCACGTTGAGCATGTAGTCGGTTTCACCTTCAGTGATCGCCACTTTCGCCGGGTCACCGGTGTATTCACGGTCGGTGGTGCCGATGATGGTCAGGTGGTTCAGGTACGGAATGGTGAAGACGATGCGCTGATCTTCGTTCTGCAGGATGTGCGCGTGAGCGCCTTCGTACAGTTTCGGCACGATCAGGTGGCTGCCCTGGATCAGGCGGATGCCGTAGGGCGAATCCAGCTTCAGGTCTTCCTTGATGAACTTGGCGACCCATGGGCCGGCGGCGTTCACCAGTGCACGAGCACGGATCGAGAACAGGCTGCCATCGGCGCGTTCCATGTTCATTTCCCACATGCCGTTGCTGCGGTGTGCGCTGACGCAACGGGTCTGGGTGTGGATGTGCGCACCTTTTTCACGCGCGGCCATGGCGTTGAGTACGACCAGACGGGCGTCGTCGACCCAGCAATCGGAGTATTCGAAGCCTTTGGTGATCTCGCTTTTCAGCGGGCTGTCAGGGCCGAACTTGAGGCTTTTAGAGCCGGCCAGTTTTTCGCGCTTGCCCAGGTGGTCATAGAGGAACAGGCCGGCGCGAATCATCCACGCCGGACGCAGGTGCGGGCGGTGCGGCAGCACGAAGCGCATCTGCTTGACGATGTGTGGCGCTTTGGCCAGCAGCACTTCACGTTCTGCCAGGGCTTCGCGCACCAGGCGGAATTCGTAATGTTCGAGGTAGCGCAGGCCGCCGTGGATCAGCTTGCTGCTGGCGGAAGAGGTGTGGCTGGCCAAGTCGTCCTTTTCGCAAAGGAATACCGACAAACCGCGACCGGCTGCGTCTGCTGCAATGCCGACGCCATTGATCCCGCCACCGATTACGGCAACGTCATAGACTTCGGCAAGCGGTGGAGCAGGCAAGGTGGAAGGGTTCATCGGCTGGCCTCGCGATTTATTCGTCTTTGAATTCGAACATTAATGTTCATTTGCGAAAATGGTAGCTGATAAACGCGCGCACAGCCACCCGACTTCGATTGAAAAAACTCATCGAAGGGCGGGGAAAGGAACAATTGTGAACATGAGCTTAGGGCAGGCTCAAGAGATGGGGTGTCGGATCTAACGCTATCGCGGGCAAGCCCGGCTCCCACAGCTGACCGAGTTCCAGCATGAGAATGCGGTCAACTGTGGGAGCGGGCTTGCCCGCGATGAAGTCAGCCCAGGTGCTAAACCACTTCCAGCCGAACCTTGTGCTGGTTCAACAACTGCACCAGTGCCGGCACTGGCTGCTGATCCGTCACCAGACAGTCGACCAAACTGATCGGCCCCAAGCGAATCATGGCGTTGCGCCCGAATTTACTGGAGTCCGCCGCCAGGATGACTTGGCGTGCATTGGCGATGATCGCCTGGGAAACCCGCACTTCCTGATAATCAAAGTCGAGCAGGCTGCCGTCTTCGTCGATGCCGCTGATACCCACCAGGGCAAAATCAACCTTGAACTGGTTGATGAAGTCGACACTGGCCTGACCGACCACACCGCCATCACGGCGCACATTACCGCCGGTCAACAACACATCGAAATCGTCCTTGGCACTGAGCATGGTGGCGACGTTGAGGTTGTTGGTGATGATTTTCAGGTGATTGTGATTGAGCAGCGCACGCGCGATCGATTCGGTCGTGGTGCCGATATTGATGAACAACGAGGCGTGGTCGGGGATTTGCGCGGCAATGGCTTCGCCGATGCGTTGTTTCTCATCGCGCATCTGGTCGGCACGCATGGCGTACGCGGTGTTCTCGACACTGGAGTCATAGGCGGCGCCGCCGTGGTAGCGGCGCAGCAGATTGGCGTCCGCCAGCTGGTTGATATCGCGGCGGATGGTTTGCGGGGTGACAACGAATAGCTGCGCCATCTCCTCGATACTGACGTAACCGCGTTCGCGGACCAGTTCGAGGATTTGTTGCTGGCGGGGAGGCAGATTCATGGGGCGTCCTTTGGGCTGCCATACAAAAGTGGCCCATGATGACGCAGCAAGCGGCTCCCCGCCAGTTACAACCCTATATGGATCCGGCGGTTGGCTTATTCAGCGCCTTCGTGCGGTTCCCAGTCGCGGGTGCGGCTGACCGCTTTTTGCCAGCCGGCGTAGAGTTTTTCTTTGGCGGCTTCATCGAGCATCGGCTCGAATTCGCGTTCGATCACGGCTTTGCCGCGCAACTCGTCCAGGCTGCCCCAGAAGCCACAGGCCAGGCCTGCCAGGTAAGCGGCGCCGAGTGCCGTGGTTTCGCGCATTTGCGGGCGCTCGACCTGGGTACCCAGGATATCGGCCTGGAACTGCATCAGGAAGTTGTTGGCCACCGCGCCGCCGTCCACGCGCAGGGCTTTGAGGCGTTCGCCCGAGTCCTGTTGCATGGCGTCCAGCACGTCGCGGGTCTGGTAGGCAATCGACTCCAGGGCTGCGCGAATAATGTGATCCACGCGTACGCCACGGGTCAGGCCAAACAAAGCGCCACGGGCATACGGGTCCCAGTACGGAGCGCCCAGGCCGGTAAAGGCCGGCACCAGGTAGACGCCGTTGCTGTCCTTGACCTTACCGGCGAAGTATTCGGTGTCGGTGGCGTCCGCGATGATCTTCAGCTCATCACGCAGCCACTGCACGGTGGAACCACCGTTGAACACCGCGCCTTCCAGCGCATAAGCCACTTCGCCGCGTGGACCGCAGGCGATGGTGGTGAGCATGCCGTGTTTGGATTTGACGGCTTTGTCGCCGGTGTTCATCAGCAGGAAGCAGCCGGTGCCATAAGTGTTCTTGGCCTGCCCGGCTTCCACGCACATCTGGCCGAACAGAGCAGCCTGTTGGTCGCCCGCGATGCCGCCGATAGCGATACCGCTTTTGGTGCGGCCGTAGATTTCTGAAGACGACTTAACTTCCGGCAGCATCTCGCGCGGCACGTCGAGAATCTCCAGCATCTTCGCATCCCACTCCAGCGTGTGGATGTTGAAGAGCATGGTGCGCGAGGCGTTGGTGTAGTCGGTGACGTGGGTTTTGCCGCCGGTAAATTTCCAGATCAGCCAGCTGTCGACGGTGCCGAACAGCAATTCGCCATTGCGCGCACGCTCGCGGCTGCCTTCGACGTTGTCGAGGATCCACTTGAGCTTGGTGCCGGAGAAGTACGGGTCGGTGACCAGGCCAGTGGTGTCGCTGATGTATTGCTCGTGGCCATCGCGCTTGAGCTGCTGGCAGATCTCGGTGCTGCGGCGGCACTGCCAGACGATTGCGTTGTAGATCGGGCGGCCGGTGATCTTGTCCCACACCACGGTGGTTTCACGCTGGTTGGTGATACCGATGGCAGCGACCTGGTCATGGTGCAGACCGGCTTGTGCCAGGGCCTCGACCATCACCGCGCTTTGGGTGGCGAAGATTTCCATCGGGTCATGTTCGACCCAGCCGGCTTGCGGGTAATGCTGAGCGAATTCACGCTGGGCGGTGCAGACCACGTTGGCATCGCGATCAAAGATGATCGCCCGCGAACTGGTGGTGCCCTGATCAAGGGCAATGATGTAGTTCTTATTCTGAATGTCGGTCATGTCGATTGCCTTGGACGGAAATAAGGAAGTGAGTAATCAGCCTGGGCCGCAAAAGGGCAGTGGGCACCAGGCTGGCGGTATCAGGAAATACGCGTCTTGCCGTTGACTGCCGTGTCAGTTGTTACTTCAGCTATAGCAGGTGCGGCGCTTGGCAGATGACGGGCAATCAGCCCGCGATAGGCCGCAGCACCGAGGCATGCGCCGACAATTGGCGCGAAAATCGGAATCAGGAAGTAAGGAATATCGCGGCCGCCAGTAAAGGATATTTCACCCCAGCCGGCGAAAAAGGTCATCAGCTTGGGCCCGAAATCCCGCGCCGGGTTCATCGCAAAGCCGGTCAACGGGCCCATGGCGCTGCCAATCACGGCGATCAACAGGCCGATCAGCAGCGGGGCCAGCGGGCCACGTGGCAGGCCATTGTTATCGTCGGTAAGGGCCATGATCACGCCCATCAGGATCGCGGTGATGACCATTTCAACCAGGAACGCCTGGGCAGTGCTCAGCAGCGCATGCGGGTAGGTAGAAAACACCGACGCCAATTCCAGGCTGGCCTGGGAGCCGCGAACCATGTGGTGGGTTTGTTCGTAATCGAAAAACAGGTTGCTGTAGAGCGTGTAGACCAGCGCGGCGGAACAGAAGGCGCCGGCGATCTGGGCGAGGATGTAGAAGGGCAGTTTGCGCTTTTCGAAATCGGCAAAAATGCACAGGGCGATACTGACCGCCGGATTGAGGTGTGCCCCGGAAATACCGGCGCTCAGGTAGATCGCCATGCTCACGCCGACCCCCCAGATGATACTGATTTCCCACAACCCAAAGCTGGCACCCGCGACCTTGAGCGCAGCGACACAGCCTGTACCGAAGAAGATCAGAAGCGCAGTCCCCAGAAACTCGGCCATGCATTGGCTCGAAAGTGAAGGCTGTTGAAGAGCAGTTGTCATGGCAAACCTCGATTGTTGTTCTTGTTGGGCGCACAACCTCAACGGGCCGTTGCGCAATTTTCACCGTCATCAGAATCCCCATCCTGGCGACGGCTTACTGCTGAACACTCAGGGGCTATTCCTACAGTATTCGGAAACGAAAAAATATAGACAAGAATGACCGCTGTCAAAGGTCGAAAGTGAACCATTGGTCATTTTCGAACTATTGGTCTGGTGAATGATCATGCCTGGCCCTGTCAGCACTCATTTCAGGAGGCGCGCCCTAGAGCGTTTTACGTGGGCTTGGCCTAGAATTGAGCCTCTTTTAGCCGCGACCGGAGTAGCCATGACCCCCGCACTGGACCTGTTGAAAAAAGTTCGCGCCGAACATCATATTCACAGTTACGAACATGACCCCAAGGCTGCGTCGTATGGCTTGGAGGCCGCGGAAAAGTTGGGGCTCGATCCAGCGCAGGTGTTCAAGACCTTGCTGGCCAGCAGTGAGAAAGGTGAATTGCTGGTGGCGGTGGTGCCGGTCGTCGGAAGTCTGGATTTAAAAGCGTTGGCCCACGCGGCGGGGGTGAAAAAAGTCGAGATGGCCGACCCGGCAGCAGCGCAACGCTCCACCGGCTACCTGTTAGGCGGCATCAGCCCGTTGGGGCAAAAAAAGCGCTTACGCACGTTCATTGATGTAACGGCGCAGCCGTTCGCGACGATTTTTGTCAGTGCGGGAAGAAGGGGATTGGAAGTTGAACTGCCCGCGGCGGTGTTGGCTGAGCATACCCAGGCCAAATTTGCGCCGATTGGTCGGGGCTGAAATTCATATTTTGAAGAGTATGAGAGCCAATGTGGGAGCGGGCTTGCTCGCGAATGCGGTGTGTCAGTTGATAGATTCATTACTGAACCACCGCATTCGCGAGCAAGCCCGCTCCCACATGTTTTACCCGGTTTCGTCAGTTGCTTAGTGCGCGGGGCTGTAGCGGCGAACGCCGGATTCGACCTGAGGAATCTGCGCCGCCGTACTGCCGGACGCTTGGAACAACACCAGATGCTCCGCCGCCACCCGAATCCCCACCTGCGCACCCACCTGATGGTCGGCATGGCTGGGGAAAATCGACTCCAACTGCGCGCCCGTAGGCAGTTGCAGGCGGTACAGCGTCGAGGCGCCGAGGAACGTCTTGCCGACGATCCGCGCTTTCAACGCGCTGTCCGGTGCGTAGACGATGTCATCCGGGCGCAGCAACACGTCCACCGCGCCACCTGTTGGCCAGGTGTAGGCGCGATTGCCGCGCAGGTCACCCAGTTCGGTGCTGACCGATTCCGGTGAGCTCAATTGACCGCGGATGAAATAGCCCTGGCCGATAAAGCTCGCGACGTAAGGTGTCTGTGGTTCGTGATAGAGGTTGTATGGCGTGTCCCACTGCTCAAGACGGCCTTCTTTGAAAACCCCCACGTGGTCGCTCACGGCGAAGGCTTCTTCCTGATCATGGGTGACCAGAATCGCGCTGGTGCCGCGTGCCTTGAGGATGTCGCGCACCTCATGGCTGAGCTTGCGCCGCAGTTCGCCGTCAAGGTTGGAGAACGGCTCATCCAACAGCAACAGTTGTGGCTCCGGCGCGAGGGCGCGGGCGAGGGCGACGCGTTGCTGCTGGCCGCCGGAAAGCTCGTGAGGAAAACGCTGGCCGAGGTTGTTCAGGTTGACCAGTTCCAGCAGCTCGGCGACGACACGGTCTTTTTGCGGGTGCTTGCGAATGCCGAAGGCGATGTTGTCGGCCACGCTCAAGTGCGGAAACAGCGCGTAGTCCTGGAACACCATGCCGATCCGGCGTTTCTCCGGTGCCAGGGTGAACCCGGCACTGGAAATCACTTCGCCGGCCAGGCTGATTTCACCTTCGTGCACTGGCTCAAACCCTGCAATCGCGCGCAAGGTCGTGGTTTTGCCGCAGCCCGAAGAGCCCAGCAGGCAGCCGATGTCGCCGGCGTTGAGGTGCAGGTTGAGGTTCTGCACCACCCGTTGATCTTGATAGCCGCACGCCAGGTTGCGCAGGGTCAGCAGTAATGGCTGGCTCATGCGTGGTGATACGACGGCGGGACGAGGAATTCCAGCAGCGCCTTTTGTGCGTGCAGACGGTTTTCCGCCTGGTCCCAGGCCACCGAACGCGCATCGTCGAGCAGGTCGAGGCTGATTTCTTCGCCACGGTGAGCGGGCAGGCAGTGCATGAACAGCACGTCCGGCGCAGCCAGGTCGAGCAGCGCACGGGTCACCTGGAACGGTGCGAACAGCGCGAGGCGCTTGGCGGTCTCATCTTCCTGGCCCATGGAGGTCCAGACGTCGGTGCTCACCAGGTGCGCGCCGATGACCGCGTCACGCGGGTCGCGCACCACGGTGACCCGGTCACCGGCCTGTTCCAGGAACCGCGCGTCAGGCTCGTAGCCTTCCGGGCATGCGACGCGCAGTTGGAAGTCGAACTGGATCGCCGCTTCTATATAACTGTTGCACATGTTGTTGCCGTCACCGATCCAGGCCACGGTCTTGCCCTGGATCGAACCACGGTGCTCCAGGAAGGTTTGCATGTCGGCCAGCAGCTGGCAGGGGTGCAGGTCATCGGACAGGCCGTTGATCACCGGTACCCGCGAGTTCGCGGAAAATTCGGTCACGGTGCTGTGGGCAAAGGTACGGATCATCACCGCATCGAGCATGCGCGACATGACCCGGGCGCTGTCGGCAATCGGCTCGCCACGCCCCAGTTGGGTGTCGCGCGAGGACAGGAAGATGGCTTGGCCACCCAGTTGGATCATGCCGGCTTCGAACGACACGCGGGTGCGGGTCGACGACTTCTCGAAAATCATCCCGAGCACACGGTTTTTCAAAGGCTCGAACAGTACGCCGCGGTTACGCAGGTCTTTAAGCTCAATGCCTCGACGGATCACGCTGACCAGCTCTTCGGGCGTGCAATCCATCAGGGAGAGAAAGTGCCTTGCGCTCATCATTAACTACCTTTTTGCAACAGACCGCAGATACTCAAAGCCTTGTTTATTGTTACAACGGGCGAGACCTGCGGCGAAAGCCGCACGGGGCGACGAAATAGGGGAAGGCGCGATCTTATAATTAAATGTCGCGTCTTACCAATAGGGCTACGGTTTTTAAGGGTGTTCAAGCAGGGCGCCAAAGCGCTTTTGAAGACTGATTCCTGACAGCAGCACCCCATTTGTACACTGGCGCCAAGACCTTTTGCAATGTGTGAGGGCGGGCCCAGAGCGGGTTGTGTCGGTTTCAGCAACGCTGTGTAAGGTTCTGAAACATTTGCACATGTTTAGCCATGTCCTGGCCTGATGCTTGCCGATTCACAAGACGAACGTTGCTGGTGCCCGCCCAGGCGACGGCCCATAGTTGGGCCAAAGCCCAATAAAAGAGACTGGCCATGACCAAGACTCTCCACCACCGTGCCTGCCATCTGTGTGAAGCCATCTGCGGCCTGACCCTGGAAACGACCCAGGCCGAGGACGGCAGCCTGGCGATTACGTCGATCAAGGGCGACCCGCTGGATACGTTCAGCCGCGGGCACATCTGCCCAAAGGCCGTGGCGCTGCAAGACATCCAGAATGACCCCGACCGCCTGCACCAACCCATGTTGCGCGTGGGCAGCGAGTGGCAGCCGATTCCCTGGGATGAGGCGTTTGCGTTGGTGGCCGAGCGATTGGCAGGTATCCAGGCCAGGCATGGGCAGAATGCGGTGGCGGTGTATCAGGGCAACCCTAGCGTGCACAACTATGGGTTGATGACCCACAGCAACTACTTCCTCGGTCAGCTCAAGACACGCAACCGGTTTTCCGCGACCTCGGTGGACCAGTTGCCCCACCACCTCACCAGCCACCTGATGTACGGGCATGGCCTGTTGCTGCCGATTCCGGATATCGACCACACCGACTTCATGCTGATCCTGGGCGGCAACCCGCTGGCGTCCAATGGCAGCATCATGACCGTGCCCGATGTGGAGAAGCGCCTCAAGGCCATCCAGGCGCGCGGCGGCAAGGTGGTGGTGGTTGACCCTCGGCGCAGTGAAACGGCGGCGATTGCCGATCAGCATATGTTCGTGCGGCCCGGCGGCGACGCGGCGCTGTTGTTCGGTTTGCTCAACACGTTGTTTAGCGAAAACCTGACCCGTGACAGTCATTTGCCGGTTGAGGGGCTCGACGCCGTGCGCAAGGCGATCGCCGGGTTTACCGCCGAAGCCATGAGCCGCCAGTGTGCGGTGCCTGCCGAGCAGATCCGCCAGCTGGCACGGGACTTCGCGGCGGCGGACAAGGCGGTGTGTTACGGGCGCATGGGGGTTTCGACCCAGGCATTTGGCACGCTGTGCCATTGGCTGGTGCAGTTGATCAATCTGGTGACCGGCAACCTTGATCGCGTCGGTGGCGCCTTGTGCACCACGCCGGCGGTGGATTTGGTGGCATCGACCGGTGGCGGGCATTTCAATCGCTGGCAGAGCCGCGTGTCCGGGCGCCCCGAATACGGTGGTGAGTTGCCGGTGTCCGCGTTGGCCGAAGAAATGCTCACCGAAGGCGACGGGCAAATCCGCGCCCTGGTGACGGTCGCCGGTAACCCGGTGCTGTCGACGCCCAACGGACGCCAACTTGAGCAAGCCCTGGACGGGCTGGAGTTCATGGTCAGCATCGACCTCTATATCAACGAGACAACCCGTTACGCCGACCTGATTTTGCCGTCCACCTCGGCGTTGGAAAACGATCACTACGACACCACGTTCAATATGTTCGCTGTGCGCAACGTCACCCGTTTCAATCGCGCGATTCTGCCCAAGCCTGCGGGCGCGTTGCACGATTGGGAGATCTTTGTCGGCTTGGCCAAGGCCTTCGCCGCGCAGACCGGCGTGGCGCTCAAACCGACCATGGCGCCTGCGCAGATGATCGACCTCGGGCTGCGCGCGGGAACCTACGGTGATGCGTCCCGCCACCAACTGTCGGTGGCGATGCTGGCGGATCATCCCCATGGCGTGGACTTGGGGCCGCTCACGCCCAACCTCGCCGCACGCTTGAAAACCGCGAATGGCCAGGTGCAGGCGGCACCAGCAGTCATCCTCGCTGACCTGGCGCGCTTCGCGGCGCAACCTGAGCCGGTGGCGAATGAGCTTCTGTTGATCGGCCGTCGCCATGTGCGCAGCAATAACTCGTGGATGCATAACTATCACCGACTGGTGAAGGGCAAGCCGCGTCATCAACTGCACATGCACCCGGATGACTTGGCTCGTCGGCAATTGAGCGATGGCCAGCGCGTGCGTGTCAGTTCGCGCATCGGCATGATCGAAGTGGAGGTGGTTTCCAGCCTGGACATGATGCCCGGTGTGGTCAGCTTGCCCCATGGTTGGGGCCATGGTCGCCCGGGCGTGCGGATGGCCATTGCCAGCGGGCAGCCAGGGGCGAGTGCGAATGACTTGACTGACGAGCGGCAGTTGGACGAATTGTCTGGAAACGCCTCGCTGAACGGGGTGCCGGTGCAGGTGGCAGCCGCATAAGGCCTGAGCACCGCGCTGGAATTTTGCGTTACAATGCGCCACCGTGCCGACCTGTGAGTCGCGAAGTTCCTGCAGAGGTGTTCCATGGATATCATCGAAACGATCAAAGAGCAGATTGCCAACAACACCATTCTGCTTTACATGAAGGGCGCGCCAAACGCTCCTCAGTGCGGTTTCTCCGCGAAAGCGTCCCAGGCCGTTATGGCGTGTGGCGAGAAATTCGCTTACGTGGATATCCTGCAAAACCCGGAAATCCGCGCCAACCTGCCGAAATACGCTAACTGGCCAACTTTCCCACAACTGTGGGTAGCCGGTGAGCTGGTCGGCGGTAGCGACATCATCGTTGAGATGGCGGCTGATGGTTCGCTGCAAGCGTTGATCAAAGAGGCAGCGGTAAAAGCAGCCGGCAAGACTGAAGCTTGATGCTTGTGTAAAAAGCACTGCAATAAAAAGCCCCGCTTCTCCTGAGAGAGCGGGGCTTTTTTGTACCTGTGCGCGGGGGGGTTATTCACCCATCTGCGATTGCAGGTAGTTCTCCAGGCTGACTTTGACGATCAGGCCTTGTTGGGTTTCCAGCCAGTCGATATGTTCTTCCTGGTCTTCCAGGATATCTTCCAGCAATTCGCGGCTACCGAAGTCGGCCTTGATTTCGCAGTGCGCGATAGCGGCCTTGAGGTCGCTGTGGCTCTTCTGTTCGAACTTCAGGTCGCTGGTGATCATTTCCTGGGTGTGTTCGCCGATGTTCAGCTTGCCCAGGTCCTGCACGTTCGGCAGGCCTTCCAGGAACAGGATGCGCTTGATCAGCGCGTCCGCGTCCTTCATGGCCTTGATGGACTCTTTGTATTCGCGCTTGCCCAGCTTTTCCAGGCCCCAATCGTCATACATGCGCGCATGCAAAAAGTACTGATTGATCGCGACCAGTTCATTGGCAAGGATTTTGTTGAGTTGCTGGATGACTGAGATGTCGCCTTTCATGACTGGGGTCCTGCCCTGTAATAGCTGTCTATAAGCCGGAGTTTGAGCGGCGAACCCCCTAGTGTCAAACCTAAGTTATTGAATAATAAATGAAAATAAATCTGAATAAGAATGTTTGTGTTCCGCGTCTTGGCGCTAACTAATTGAATTGCAGACATAAAAAAACCGGACACGTGGTCCGGTTGTTTAAAACACGCTGATTTAAGCGTGTGTAAATTCTGCTGAATAGGGGAGCGCGGCCTGGGCTGTCTGCAGCTGCGTCAGGGTCTCCCGTACCACTTGCTTGGCGAGGCAAGCGCATTTGCCACACTGGCTGGCAACGCCGGTGGTTTCACGTACTTCCTTGTAGCTGCAGCAACCTTCATAGATTGCTTCGCGGATTTGTCCGTCGGTGACGCCAGTACAAAGGCAGACATACATAAGGGAGAACCATCGCGGGTTAAGGCTTAAGTGCGATGGATCTTAATGTTAACGAGAATGATTGTCAAAGTAGATTCGTAGCTGTTTGCGGCCTCACCGCCGTCGCGCTGACGAACGGTTTTTTCAGTGTATGATGGTCGGTCTTTACGAAGCGTGACTGCGTCACAGGGCTGTCGCTTATAAACGGCAGACTTGGAAGCGGTCCTTTTACTTCAATCGTCACCCTTGCATCAGGAGATATCCAATGAGCGTACTCGTCGGCAAACAAGCCCCGGATTTCGACGTACCTGCCGTCCTCGGCAATGGCGAAATCGTTGACAGCTTCAAGCTGTCTGAAGCCATCAAAGGCAAATACGGCCTGGTGTTCTTCTACCCGCTGGACTTCACCTTCGTCTGCCCTTCGGAGCTGATCGCTCTGGACCACCGCATGGACGATTTCAAGGCGCGCAACGTTGAAGTGGTAGCCGTTTCCATCGACTCCCATTTCACCCACAACGCCTGGCGCAACACCGCTATCAATGATGGCGGCATCGGCAAAGTCAAATACACCATGGCTGCCGACATGAAGCACGACATCGCCAAGGCCTACGACGTTGAATCCGAAGGCGGCGTGGCTTTCCGTGGCGCGTTCCTGATCGACGACAAGGGCGTTGTGCGCTCGCAGATCATCAACGACCTGCCGCTGGGCCGTAACATGGAAGAGCTGATCCGTCTGGTCGACGCTCTGCAATTCCACGAAGAGCACGGCGAAGTTTGCCCTGCCAACTGGAAGAAAGGCGACAAAGGCATGAACGCTTCGCCAGAAGGCGTTGCGGCTTACCTGACTGAGAACGCTGGCAAGCTGTAAGCCACGCTCGAAGCAAAAAAAACCGGCCTGAGAAGGCCGGTTTTTTTATGCGCGGGAAACGACCTCAGTCGTTGAAGTCTTCCCAGCCGCCCATCTGCTTCCAGCGATTGACGATGCCACAGAACAGCTCGGCGGTCTTCTCGGTGTCGTAGCGCGCCGAGTGGGCCTCACGGCCGTCAAAGTCG
Organism: Pseudomonas sp. AP19; assembly: GCF_001728855.1. NCBI lineage: Bacteria > Pseudomonadati > Pseudomonadota > Gammaproteobacteria > Pseudomonadales > Pseudomonadaceae > Pseudomonas > Pseudomonas sp. AP19. The sequence goes on from NZ_LXJP01000022.1 coordinate 28,993, forward strand.
ATGCCGGCAGCCTGGCAGGCTTTGGCCAGCACGGTCTGACCGTAAGCGAGGCCGGCGAGGGTGGCGGTGTCGAAACTGGAGAACGGGTGAAACGGGTTGCGCTTCATGTCCAGTCGCGTCACGGCGGCGTTGAGGAAGCCCAGATCGAAACTGCTGTTGTGGCCGACCAGGATCGCGCGTTTGCAGCCATTGGCCTTCAACGCTTTGCGCACGCCACGGAAGATATCGGTCAGCGCCGCTTCTTCACTCACCGCCATACGCAGTGGGTGGTCGAGTTTGATGCCGGTGAACTCCAGGGCTGCCGCTTCGATATTGGCGCCTTCGAATGGCTCGACACGAAAGAAGTGGGTGTGTTCCGGGAACACAAAACCCTGTTCGTCCATGCCGATGGTAGTGGCGGCAATTTCCAGCAGGGCGTCGGTGGCGCAATTGAAGCCACCGGTTTCTACGTCGATGACAACCGGCAGATAACCGCGAAACCGCTCGGCCATCGGGTGACGGGAACCGCCACCACTGTGCTCGTGTTCGTCATCGTAATGGTCTTCACTCACTTGCTTTCCTCCAGCAGGCGCCAGCGCAGTGTTTCACCGGCGCGCAGCGGGATAACAGTCAGCTCGCCAAACGGCAGGCTGGCGGGGGCGGTCCAGTCTTCACGAACCAGGGTAATACGGTCGGTGTTCGCCGGCAGGCCATAGAAGCGCGGGCCGTTCAGGCTGGCGAAACCTTCGAGCTTGTCCAGGGCATTGCGCTGTTCAAACGCTTCGGCGTACAGCTCGATCGCAGCAAACGCGGTGTAGCAACCGGCACAGCCACACGCGGCTTCTTTAGCGTGCTGGGCGTGGGGCGCGGAGTCGGTGCCGAGGAAGAATTTCGGGTTGCCGCTGGTCGCGGCATCGAGCAAGGCCACCTGGTGGGTATTGCGCTTGAGAATCGGCAGGCAATAGAAGTGCGGCCGAATCCCGCCCACCAGCATGTGGTTGCGGTTGTAGAGCAAGTGATGCGCGGTGATGGTCGCACCGACGTTGGCCGAAGCTTCGGTGACGAACTGCACGGCATCTGCGGTGGTGATGTGTTCGAACACCACCTTGAGGGTCGGGAACAGCTCGACCACACGGCGCATGTGCTCGTCGATGAAGATCTTCTCGCGATCAAAGACGTCCACATCGCCACGGGTGACTTCACCGTGGATCAACAGCGGCATACCGACTTCAGCCATGGCTTCGATCGCCGGCAGAATCTTGTCGATACTGGTCACGCCGGAGTCAGAGTTGGTGGTCGCGCCCGCCGGGTACAGCTTGGCGGCGTGCACGAAACCACTGGCCTTGGCCTGGCGGATTTCTTCAGGCTGGGTGCGGTCGGTCAGGTAGAGCACCATCAACGGTTCGAAGCGGCTGCCGGCCGGTCGTGCAGCGAGGATACGCTGGCGATAGGCGTCGGCTTCTGCGGCATTACGCACCGGAGGTACCAGGTTAGGCATGATGATGGCGCGACCAAACGTGCGCGCTACATCAGCCACGGTTTGGGGTAACGCAGCACCATCGCGAAGATGAATATGCCAGTCGTCGGGACGCAGCAGGGTCAGGCGGTCGGACATTGGGGATTCCAGGCGGGTCAATCTGGTGGGAATGCTACCGGAAAAGACTCTTGCAGGCACTCGCTATCAAGTTTTACAGGACGCTACCGATATCCCAAGGTATGCCTTAACGACGTATGACGCTTTGAAGTGTTGTAGAAACCAGTGGAGCCGCCCGTGCGCCAGCATTATCTAGCCCTGCTCAGTGTGTTCGCCAGCCTGCCTGCGATGGCCCTCACGTTCCAGACACGTCTGGAGAATATTGAGTGGAAGGTGGAAGGCGACCAGTTCGAGTGCCGCTTGACCCAACCGATCACCGATTTCGGTTCGGGTGAGTTTGTGCGCCGGGCCGGCGAGCAGGCGACATTTCGTCTGAAAGCCTACAACGGCGCACTCGGCGCGGGCTCGGCGACCTTGTTGGCCGCCGCTGCCCCGTGGCAGCCGGGCCGGGGTGATATCAACCTCGGTGCTGTGCGTGCCGGCAGTGGCGACGTGTTGTTCAACAGCTCTCAGGCCCAGGCCGGCCGGTTGTTCATGGGCTTGCTGGAAGGGCGCAGCCCAACCGTGCGGCATTACGCGCGTGAAGGCGGCTACTCGGAAATCCGTTTGCTGCCGGTGAAGTTCAACAAGGCCTACAACGACTATCAACTGTGTACCACCAAGCTGTTGCCGATGAATTACGATCAGGTCAAACAGACTGAAGTCGGCTTCCCGGGGGGTGGCATTGAGCTGGATGCGGCAGCCAAGAAGAAGCTGGCCGTCATTGTCGCGTTCATGAAAGCCGATCCTACGGTCAACCATATCGAGTTGAATGGCCATTCGGACAACAGCGGCAACCGCCTGACCAACCGCGACGTCTCGCGCCGTCGGGCCCTGGCGGTCACGGACTACTTCAAGGCCAATGGCATCCCCGAATCGCAGATCACCATGCGCTTCCACGGTGAAAGCTACCCCCTGGCGCCGAATACCAACGCCGCCAACCGGGCACGTAACCGTCGCGTGAACATTCAGCTCGAACGCGTGGCAGCTCCCGAGAAACCCGCGCCTCAGGCGACTGGCCCGAGCAACCCTGCGCACACGTCATAAAATGCGCTTATAAGGTGCGACCATCAGTCGCCCACTCGACATAATCTGTCGCTTTATCTTCATTTGCTGTCGCGCCTCTGTAAATCCACGGTTTTGGTCGGTAGAATCAACGGCTTTCCGTACAACCCCGTGGAGTGATGGCATGGCCGACGTAAACAAGGTCGTTCTCGCGTATTCCGGCGGCCTGGACACTTCGGTGATCCTCAAGTGGCTGCAGGATACTTATAACTGTGAAGTGGTGACCTTCACCGCTGACCTGGGTCAGGGCGAAGAGGTCGAACCTGCACGTGCCAAGGCGCAAGCCATGGGCGTGAAAGAGATCTACATTGACGACCTGCGCGAAGAATTCGTCCGCGATTTCGTCTTCCCGATGTTTCGCGCCAATACCGTCTACGAAGGCGAGTACCTGCTGGGTACTTCCATCGCACGTCCGCTGATCGCCAAACGCCTGATCGAAATCGCCAACGAAACCGGCGCCGACGCCATTTCCCATGGTGCTACCGGCAAGGGCAACGACCAGGTGCGTTTCGAACTGGGCGCCTACGCGCTCAAGCCTGGCGTCAAAGTGATTGCCCCTTGGCGTGAGTGGGACCTGCTGTCCCGTGAAAAGCTGATGGATTACGCTGAAAAGCACGCTATCCCGATCGAGCGTCATGGCAAGAAGAAGTCCCCGTACTCGATGGACGCCAACTTGCTGCACATCTCCTATGAAGGCGGCGTGCTGGAAGACACCTGGACCGAGCACGAAGAAGACATGTGGAAATGGACCGTCTCCCCGGAGAACGCTCCTGACAAGGCCCAGTACCTGGAACTGACCTACCGCAACGGCGACATCGTCGCGCTGGATGGCGTCGAAATGACCCCGGCCACTGTGCTGGCGACCCTGAACCGTATCGGTGGTGAACACGGTATTGGCCGTCTCGACATCGTCGAGAACCGCTACGTCGGCATGAAGTCCCGTGGCTGCTACGAAACCCCGGGCGGCACCATCATGCTGCGTGCGCACCGCGCCATCGAGTCCATCACCCTGGACCGTGAGGTGGCTCACCTCAAAGACGAGCTGATGCCCAAGTACGCCAGCCTGATCTACACCGGCTACTGGTGGAGCCCAGAGCGTCTGATGCTGCAGCAGATGATCGACGCCTCCCAGGTTCACGTGAACGGTGTGGTGCGTTTGAAGCTGTACAAAGGCAACGTGATCGTGACCGGTCGCAAGTCTGACGAGTCGCTGTTCGACGCCAATATCGCCACCTTCGAAGAAGACGGCGGTGCTTATAACCAGGCGGACGCGGCAGGCTTCATCAAGTTGAATGCACTGCGCATGCGCATTGCTGCCAACAAGGGCCGCAAGCTGTTCTGAGTGCTCCCCTCGTTGTGAAAAAATGGCCCCTTGATCAAAGGGGCCATTTTTTTTGCCTGTCTATAAAGGCGCGCGGTTAAATAGGGTGTGATGTTTATTGTTTGGCTCGGTTGTTTAAGTTTTGTTGAATCTCGAAGTTAATGAGTGGCTTCTCGGATGGTGGTGTGTTTATTTCTGAACGGTTGAATGAATTTTTTACACCTGCATAGGAACTATGTCTTACAGAAGATTCACTACATAACTAAGGTGAGTGTGTAGGGCGCTGAATATTCCGTAGGAAATAAGGGTGTAAGTCGGTATGTTGGATGGAACTGAAACAGTTGATTGTATTTCACCTGCTCGCTCGCCTGGCAGCGACAAGCAAGGGGTGTTTCCTGAGCACCCTGTGCGGCGCTTACACCGCGTGCCGCTTATGGGGTGGATGTTTAACTCACTCTATCCAAGACCCCGGAAAGTTCTGAAAGTCTCCGTAAAACTCGATACGCCTGAAGTTGTGATTTTTTGTAGGGTAATTCCTATATCGTTGTGGGTTGGGTCTCTGCTTGCTGTTGCTTGGGGGGGAGCGCTATGCCAACGAAGAAACGACTAGGCTATTGTGCTTGCTCTAAATAATTCGAACAGCGAAATTGGACTTTCTCATGAATAAAGTGCTGATCGTGGATGATCATCCCGTCATTCGTCTTGCTGTGCGCATGCTAATGGAACGTCATGGTTATGAGGTCGTTGCCGAGACTGATAACGGCGTCGATGCGTTGCAACTTGCACGGGAACATGTGCCGGACATTGTCATACTGGATATCGGGATACCCAAACTTGATGGGCTGGAAGTTATTTGTCGCCTGGCGTCTACCAAGCAGCCTGCACCGGTCAAGGTGCTGGTGCTGACGTCTCAGGCGCCTGGCCATTTTTCGATGCGCTGCATGCAGGCGGGGGCGGCAGGCTACGTATGCAAGCAACAGGACCTGACCGAGTTGTTGAGTGCCATCAAGGCCGTCCTCTCCGGCTACAGCTATTTCCCTAACCAGGCACTCAACTCGGTCCGCTCCACCATGGGCAATGCCAGCGAAGCGGACATGGTCGAGCGCTTGTCGGGGCGCGAGATGATGGTGTTGCAGCAACTGGCCCGTGGCAAAACCAACAAGGAGATCGCTGACGGTATGTTCCTCAGCAACAAAACCGTCAGTACCTACAAGACTCGCCTGTTGCTCAAGCTCAATGCGCGCTCCCTAGTGGATCTGATCGAGCTGGCCCAGCGCAACGGCCTCGTTTAGAGGTGGGTGCCATTGCGCACCGAAGCTAGAACCACCGGCAGAAAAAAGCCTCCGTCAGGGAGGCTTCCGGTCGTCAACGGGTCGATCAGAGATCGAAGTCGTAATCGGCCAGTTGTTTTTGCAAGCGTCGCTCTTCCAACAGGTTGTCGATGGTGCGGCGTTTGCTCAAATTGGTCTTGGCCACCTCTGCAACAGGTGCTTCCCCATCGTCATCAGACTCTGCAACCAGGTCGTCGTCTACATCCAGTTGTTCTTTGCCAGTGCTCATAAGGTTAACTCCAGGCTAAGACTGCCGTTGGCGCTCCTTATAACGATAATCCATGAACGGGTAAAAAAGATTTTTTCAATCGACTGATCGAGAAAACCAATGAACCCTCAATCGTCGGACGTCTTTTCCTTGTATTCGCACAGGTCTTCGATGCGGCAGCTGCCACAGCGCGGTTTGCGGGCCTGACAAACGTAGCGCCCGTGAAGAATCAACCAGTGGTGGGAGTCGAGCAAATATGGCTTGGGCACGAACTTCATCAGCTGCTTTTCTACTTCCATCACGTTCTTGCCACGGGCGATGCCGGTTCGGTTGGCGACGCGAAAGATATGGGTGTCCACGGCCATGGTCAGTTGCCGAAACGCGGTATTGAGCACGACATTGGCGGTTTTACGACCCACGCCTGGGAGTGCTTCGAGGGCTTCGCGAGTTTGTGGCACTTCGCTGCCATGCAACTCGACCAGCAGCCGGCAGGTTTCGATGACATTCTTGGCCTTGCTGTTGTACAGCCCGATGGTCTTGATGTACTCCGACAAACCTTCCACGCCCAAGGCGTAAATGGCCTCGGGCGTATTGGCCACCGGGTAAAGCTTGGCCGTCGCCTTGTTGACGCCGACATCAGTGGACTGGGCCGACAAGATCACCGCAATCAGCAACTCGAACGGCGAAGAGTAGGCCAGTTCGGTTTTGGGCTCCGGATTGTCTTCGTGAAACCTGCGGAAAATTTCCAGGCGTTTTGCGGCGTTCATGGGGCAGGCGGTTCCTTGCAGGCGATCAACGTGGTGTTCAAGGTAGGTGCAGGCGTTGCAGGATAAACCATCGCCAGTACGGCCGGCAGCGACCGTGGCCGATCAGGTGCCACCGTAGGTGTCCACCAGGCGTTGCGCGTCATCCAGCTTGCGCTGGGCGGCTTCCAGCTCATCTGCGCTGACGTGCGCTTGGCGTTGTAACTTGCTCACATCGGCGCGAGCATAGGCCAGGGCGGTTTTCAGCTGACGCAGTTGGGCATCGATGGGGCGTTTTTCCACACGCTGCAAGTCTGGCCGGGGTTGCTCACTGCCGGCTTCGGCGTCATGCAAGGCTTGCTCTGCGCTGGACAGCGCGACGCTCAAGGCCGCCAGTTGCTGTTCGTCTGCGTTCAGGTCCTGGGCTTTTTTAAGTTCGGCGCGACGCATGGCCAGCTGGATTTTGGCGCGTTTGAGCGCCGGGTCTTTTTGTGGCGGCGGGGGCGCCGGGCTGCTCACTTCCAGGGCTGCAAGTGCCTGCTCTGCCGCTTCGAACTGTTGTTGCAGGACGATCAACTGCGTCTGTTGCTCGAACGTCGGTGGGTGACCAAACGCTTTCAGGGACTTATGCAATTGGGCACGGCTCATTGCGACAGTGATTTTGGCCTTCTTGACCGCCGCATCCCTGGCCGCCTGAGCGGTATCAGCGGGTACCGGCGCAACCGGCGCCGAGCGCTTGGCCCGTGCCAGTCGCTCGGCGAGCTTGTGCGCTTCTTCCCGCTGCAGGCGCGCACTGCGTTGTTCGCAGCGCCGCCGCGCGCGGTCGCGCTTGAGGCCTCGTTCCTGGCGTTGCTGATCATCAGCCGCCAGGCCACCCACAATCGGCACCACCGTGGCCGCTGGGCGCATCTCAATGCAGTCGACAGGGCAGGGCGCGACACACAGGTCACAACCTGTGCACTCATCCATGATGACGGTGTGCATCAACTTGGCGGCGCCAACAATCGCATCCACCGGGCAGGCCTGGATGCATTTGGTGCAGCCGATGCACTCGGCTTCGCGAATATAGGCGACTTGAGCCGGGGCCTCGCCTCGGCTGGTGTCGAGTTCCAGAACCGGCACCCGTAGCAATTGGGCAAGACCTGCGATGGTTTCCTGCCCACCGGGCGGGCACTTGTTGATCGCCTCGCCAAGCGCGATGCCCTCGGCATAAGGCTTACATCCCGGGTGCCCACATTTGCCGCATTGGGTCTGCGGTAGCAGCGCGTCGATACGTTGAATCAGAGTCATGAGGGAATCACTGGCATGCCGGTTAAGCAATCAGGGCCTGTCGGGGTGGGCAGGCCTGTCGTGGCGAGCGGGCTTGCCCCGCGTAGGGCTGCGAAGCGGCCCCATTGAGGGCCACTGCATTTTACACCGATGACGCCGGGTGCTCGGTTTAGGGCTGCTGCGTGCCACAACGCGGGCAAGCCCGCCTGTCACAACAGCCCTCACACCAGGCTGTTTTACTTGATGCGTTGACCCGGCTTGGCGCCGCTGTCCGGGCTCAGCAAGTAGATTTCTTCGCCGCCAGGGCCAGCCGCCATCACCATGCCTTCGGAAATGCCGAACTTCATTTTCCGTGGCTTGAGGTTGGCGATCATCATGGTCAGGCGACCATCGAGCTTGGACGGGTCCGGATAAGCACTTTTGATCCCGGAGAACACGTTGCGTTGCTCGCCACCGAGGTCGAGGGTGAGGCGCAGCAGCTTGTCGGCACCTTCCACGGCTTCGGCCTTGACGATCAGCGCAACACGCAGGTCCACGGCGGCAAAGGCGTCGAAGTCGATTTCCGCGGAAATCGGGTCCTTGGCCAATTCGCCATTGCCCGCCGGTGCCGCTTCGCCGGTGTCGGTCTGGCTGGCGACCAGGTCTTCTTTCGAAGCATCGGTCATGGCCTGCACTTTCACTGGGTCGATACGCGTCATCAACGGCTTGAACTCGTTCAACTGATGGTTGCTGAGCAAGGTGGCGTGGTCGTTCCAGGTCAGTGGCGCAACGTTGAGGAACGCCTCGGCATCGGCGGCCAGCAGCGGCAGCACCGGTTTGAGGAAGATCACCAACTGGCGGAACAGGTTGACGCCTGTGGCGCAGATCGCCTGGACTTCCGCCTGCTTGCCTTCCTGCTTGTTCAGCGACCACGGCGCCTTGTCGGCGATCCAGGCGTTGGCACGGTCGGCCAGGCCCATGATCTCGCGCATGGCGCGCGCAAAGTCGCGGGCTTCATAGGCGTCGGCAATGCTTGGCGCGGCAGCCAGGAACGCTTCGGTCAGCTCCGGTGCGGCGTTTTCTGCCACCAGCAGCCCGGCATTACCCTTATGGATAAACCCGGCGCAACGGCTGGCGATGTTGACGACTTTGCCGACCAGGTCCGAGTTGACCTTCTGTACGAAGTCTTCCAGGTTCAGGTCCAGGTCGTCGACGCCACGGCCCAGTTTGGATGCGTAGTAGTAGCGCAGGTATTCCGGCGACAGGTGGTCCAGGTACGTGCGCGCCTTGATAAAGGTGCCACGGGACTTGGACATTTTCTGGCCGTTGACCGTCAAGTAGCCATGCACGGCAATACCGGTCGGTTTACGGTAGCCCGAGCCTTCGAGCATCGCCGGCCAGAACAGGGCGTGGAAGTTGACGATGTCCTTGCCGATGAAATGGTACAGCTCGGCGGTGGAGTCCTTGGCCCAGAAGGCATCGAAGTCCAGCTCCGGCGTGCGGTCGCACAGGTTCTTGAAACTGGCCATGTAGCCGATCGGCGCGTCCAGCCACACGTAGAAATACTTGCCTGGCTCGCCCGGGATCTCGAAACCGAAGTACGGTGCATCGCGGGAAATGTCCCACTGTTGCAGGCCGGCATCCAGCCATTCGGCGATCTTGTTGGCCACGGCCTCCTGCAGCGTGCCGCTGCGGGTCCAGGTTTGCAGCATCTGCTGGAAATCCGGGAGCTTGAAGAAGAAGTGCTGGGAATCCTTGAGCACCGGGATGGCGCCGGAGATAGCTGACCGCGGGTTCTTCAGGTCAGTCGGTGCGTAGGTGGCGCCACACTTCTCGCAGTTGTCGCCGTACTGGTCTTCAGTGCCGCATTTGGGGCAGGTGCCCTTGATGAAGCGGTCGGCCAGGAACATTTTCTTTTCCGGGTCGAAATACTGCGTGATCGAACGCGTGGCAATGTGCCCGGCGTCGCGCAAGCGTGTGTAGATCTGGCTCGACAGCTCGCGGTTTTCGTCGGAGTGGGTCGAATGGAAGTTGTCGAAATCCACCAGGAACTCGGCAAAGTCGGCGCTGTGTTCAGCCTGCACATTGGCGATCAGTTGTTCCGGGGTGATCCCTTCCTTTTCGGCGCGCAACATGATGGCCGATCCGTGGGCGTCGTCCGCGCAGACATAAATGCATTGATTGCCGCGATGCTTCTGGAAGCGCACCCACATATCGGTCTGGATGTACTCAAGCATATGGCCAAGATGGATGGAACCATTGGCATAGGGCAGGGCGCTGGTGACGAGGATCTTGCGTGGCTCGGACATGGGGCTCGGCTACTTGATGAAACGGAGGTCGGCCACTATAAAGCGCCGGGAAATATATTTCACCCCGTGGTGCTGTTTCTGAATCTTCCCAGGCCTGCGAAAGCATGCCGTTGGGCGCCCGGAACGGTTAGGATAGCCGCCTGTTTCAGTCAGTCTTTTTTCGGGAGTAGCCCATGAGCGCCGTCAATCGCGCAGCGGTGGAAGCCGTTCTTCGCCAATACACCGACCCCTATTTGAACCAGGACCCGGTCAGTGCCGGCTGTGTACGTGCCATTGAGGTCCAGGGCGACCAGGTTTCGGTTCAGTTGCAACTGGGCTATGCCGCAGGCCTGTTCAAGAGCGGCTGGTCGCAGATGCTGCAAATGGCCATCGAGGGCCTGGACGGCGTGCGTTCGGCCAAGGTCGACATTCAGTGCGTGATCGCCCCGCACAAGGCCCAGGCGCAGATCCCGGGCCTGGCCAACGTCAAGAACGTGATCGCCGTGGCGTCCGGCAAGGGCGGCGTGGGTAAGTCCACCACGGCGGCCAACCTGGCGCTGGCCCTGGCTCGTGAAGGCGCCCGCGTGGGGATTCTCGACGCCGACATCTATGGCCCGAGCCAAGGTGTGATGTTCGGCATCGCCGAAGGCACCCGACCGAAGGTCAAGGACCAGAAATGGTTCGTGCCGATCGAGTCGATGGGCGTGGAGGTCATGTCCATGGCCTTCCTGACCGATGACAACACGCCGATGGTCTGGCGCGGGCCGATGGTCTCCGGCGCGCTGCTGCAATTGGTCACCCAGACCGCCTGGGGCGACCTGGATTACCTGGTGATCGACATGCCGCCGGGCACCGGTGATATCCAATTGACCCTGGCGCAGAAAGTCCCGGTGGCCGGCTCGGTGATCGTGACCACCCCACAGGACCTGGCGTTGCTCGACGCGAAGAAAGGCGTGGAGATGTTCCGCAAGGTCAATATCCCGGTGCTGGGCGTCGTGGAAAACATGGCGGTGCATATCTGCTCCAACTGCGGGCATGCCGAGCACCTGTTTGGCGAAGGCGGCGGTGAGAAGCTGGCGACCCAGTATGGTGTCGAATTGCTCGCCTCGTTGCCGTTGGCGATGGAAATTCGTCAACAGGCCGATGGTGGCAAGCCCACCGTGGCGGCCGAACCCGATGGGCCAATCGCTATGATCTACCAGGAGCTGGCTCGTCACGTCGGCGCGCGGATCGTCCTGCAGGAAGCCGCGGCTCCGGCGATGCCGACCATCACGGTCAGCGACGACTGATTCCGGTTGAAGGAAAAAAGCCTCGACCTTGTCGGGGCTTTTTTATGCCTGCTGATCAGTCAACGGTTCTCAATGACTCATTTACGCAATTGCGCGTGTAAGCATTCGCTTACTTTTTCGTAAGTGTTTGGGTTTTTTACCGGCCATAGACATCTCGAAATATCGAGAGATTTTTCTATCTAGTTGAAAAATAACAGTTATTTATACTTGATCAGGCGTTCAATTCTGCCTTTGTGCAGCTTGGATCCCGTTGAACTTCCCTCGGAACTCTCTAAGATCAGCCCTGTGTCCACGGATTGACACAGCCATCAAGGAACGATGGTTAGGGAACGTCGCAGGATGCGATTCATCAGGATGATGAAAAGGAATACAGGGACTAGGGAAAAAATGTGGGCGGGTCATACCGCCCCTTTTTTCGTCTGCAGGAAAGTGAAACCTACCCTGTGGAAATGCAAAAAGGCCCGCAAGGGGCCTTTTTTATTGGGCGGCGGCGCTTTTAGCGCTCGAGTTGGGCAATCTTGCCTTTCTTGCCATCCCACTCCGCTGCATCCGGCATCGGATCTTTACGCTCAGTAATATTCGGCCAGATTTCCGCCAGATCGACGTTCAACTGAATGAATTCCTGCATCTCTGCCGGGACTTCGTCCTCGGAGAAAATAGCGACGGCCGGGCATTCTGGTTCACACAGGGCGCAGTCGATGCACTCATCCGGGTGGATAACCAGGAAGTTCGGGCCTTCGTAGAAGCAGTCCACCGGACACACTTCGACGCAGTCGGTGTACTTGCACTTGATGCAGTTGTCGGTAACGACGAAGGTCATTTCTAATTTTCTCCTCAGGCGGCGGCAGCGAAACCCCTTATGGTGGGGCTCGCGAGGTTCGGGAGCGATAGTCTGCAGGCCAGGCTAAAAGCCCGCAGCATCCCAAACCGCGCGAGATTCTATCAGCTTGCAAGCGTCTGCGTTATATCCGAGTCTTCAGTGCATATAACATTTCGAGCGCTTTGCGCGGCGTCACGTCGTCCAGGTCAAGCTTGGCCAACTCATCCAGCACCGGATGGGGCAGGCTGGCGAACATATCGCTTTGATGCGGCGCGCTGGGTTTGGTGCTGGCTTTGGCCGGGCTGGCCACGGGAATCTCGTGGGGCAGCGCGGTTTCTTCCAGGCGGCTCAGGTGCTCACGGGCACGGGTAATCACCTCGCTCGGCACACCGGCCAACTGCGCCACAGCCAAGCCGTAACTCTGGCTCGCCGGCCCTGGCAGCACATGGTGCAGGAACACGATACGCTCGTTGTGCTCGGTCGCATTGAGGTGCACGTTGGCCACCAACGGCTCGCTTTCCGGCAGCACCGTCAGCTCAAAATAGTGGGTAGCAAACAGCGTGTAGGCGCGCAGATGCGCCAGCCGTTCGGCTGCTGCCCATGCCAGCGACAGGCCGTCGAAGGTGCTGGTGCCGCGACCGACTTCGTCCATCAGCACCAGGCTGCGTTCAGTGGCGTTGTGCAAGATGTTGGCGGTTTCGCTCATTTCCACCATAAAGGTCGAACGGCCACCGGCCAGGTCATCGCTGGAGCCTATCCGCGTGAAAATGCGGTCCACCAGCGACAATTCGCAACTGGCTGCCGGCACAAAGCTGCCGATATGTGCCAGCAACACAATCAATGCGGTCTGACGCATGTAGGTGGATTTACCGCCCATGTTCGGACCGGTAATCACCAGCATGCGGGTATCGTCGTCCAGCGACAGGTCGTTGGCGACGAACGGCGTGGTCAACACCTGCTCCACCACCGGGTGGCGGCCCTGCTCGATACGCATGCACGGCTCGCTGACAAACCGCGGGCAGTTCAAATCAAGGTTCAGCGCCCGCTCGGCCAGGTTGCTCAACACGTCCAGTTCCGCCAGGGCGGCGGCGGTGTCCTGCAATGGCGCCAGGCGGCTGATCAGGTCTTCGAGCAACGCCTCATAGAGCATCTTTTCCCGCGCCAGGGCACGGCTCTTGGCCGATAGCGCCTTGTCTTCGAACTCTTTAAGTTCCGGCGTGATAAAGCGCTCGGCACCTTTAAGGGTTTGGCGACGTTGATAGTCGATCGGCGCCGACTCGGCCTGCTTGCTCGGCAACTCAATAAAGTAGCCGTGCACGCGGTTGTAGCCGACCTTCAAGTTGGCCAGGCCGGTGCGGGCTTTTTCGCGTGCTTCGAGGTCAATCAGGAACTGCCCGGCGTTTTCGCTCAGCGCCTGCAGCTCATCCAGTTCGCTGTCGTAACCGGTTTTCAGCACGCCGCCGTCACGGATGATCGCTGGCGGGTTATCGATGATGGCCTTTTCCAGCAGCGCTGCCAGGTCCGGGTAGGTGCCGGCCGTCACGGCAAGTTGTTGCAGGTGCGGCGTGTCCAGTTCGGTCATCGCCACTTGCAGCTGTGGCAGCGCGCTCAAGGCATCGCGCAGGCGCGCCAGGTCACGGGGTCGCGCATTGCGCAGGCCGATCCGCGCCAGGATGCGCTCGATATCGCCGATTTCCTTCAGCTGTGGCTGCAGCTTTTCGAAGCGATAGCCATCCAGCAGGCAGGTAATAGACGTCTGACGCGCTTGCAGCACGGTCAGGTCGCGCAACGGACGGTTCAGCCAGCGGGTCAGCAAACGGCTGCCCATGGCGGTCTGGCAACGGTCGACCACTGATTGCAGCGTGTTGTCGCGACCACCGGCCAGGTTGGTGTCCAGTTCCAGGTTGCGACGGCTGGCGCCATCGAGTACCACGGTGTCATCCAGGCGTTCATGGCGCAGGCTGCGCAAATGCGGCAGGGCGGTGCGCTGGGTTTCCTTGGCATAGCTGAGCAGGCAACCGGCGGCGCCGATGGCCAGGGTCAGTGTTTCGCAGCCAAAGCCTTTAAGGTCCTGCACCGAGAATTGCTGGCACAGACTTTTCAGCGCTGAATCACGCTCGAAATCCCACGGCGCGCGGCGCTTGGTCCCGCGACGCTTCTCCGCCGGCAAATCCTTTGGCCAATCATCCGGAATCAACAACTCCACCGGATTGATACGCTCAAGTTCCGCCAGCAGGTTCTCCCAGCCCTTGATCTCCAGCACGCTGAAATTACCGCTGGTGATATCCAGGACCGACAGGCCGAACAAACGCTCATCACCCAAAACGGCGGCAATCAAATTGTCGCGACGCTCGTCCAGCAACGCCTCATCACTCACCGTGCCCGGCGTAATAATGCGCACCACCTGACGTTCAACGGGCCCTTTGCTGGTGGCCGGGTCGCCGATCTGCTCACAGATCACCACCGACTCGCCCAGCTTCACCAGCTTGACCAGGTAGCCCTCCAACGAATGGTAAGGAATCCCACACATCGGAATCGACTGCCCCGCCGACTGCCCGCGCGCGGTCAAGGTGATGTCCAGCAGCTTGGCGGCCTTCTTCGCGTCTTCATAGAAGATCTCGTAGAAGTCGCCCATGCGATAGAACATCAACTGATCAGGGTGCTGGTTTTTCAGACGCCAGTACTGCTGCATCATCGGCGTGTGGGAGGACAGATCGGACGTGTTTTTACTCATCAGATAGTTAGCAAATTCGTTAAAAGGAGTGGGGCAAAGATGGGGCGCTTGGCCCTGCTAATTTTGCGATGGCGGCAAGGTTAACACGCGAGGTCGAGGGTTCGCAGGTCACAAACAGCCAGGTAAAAGCCAAAAATGGCGCAACGCCCAATGGCCATCACTATTAAGGATGAACACTCAGTAAGGAACACCGAACCCGTGGCGAGGGAGCAAGCTCCCTCGCCACGGGTTCGCGGTGCTTGTGCTATCGCTTAACTGATCGGAATCAGGCGCCGCGCCCGTGTTGGATTCGCCCCTTACTGAAGGTTACCGGGCGAATCCAACACCTTCACCACATCATCAACCACGGCCTTGACCATCTCCTGCAAGTAATGCGACGCCCAGGCGTAACGGTCCGTCTCTTTGGTCATGGCCGCATCTTCGGCGAGTTGCTTGGCGACGTGGAGGAGGTCCGAGGCGTGGTGTAAAGCTTCGTGCAGGGAGACGCCGCTGTTGACGCGAAATAGCGGTTGGTCGGAGTGGAAGGAGAAGGGCGTGACGCCGAGGGTGGTTAATGCAGACGGATTTGTAGCGGTCATCGGTAAAAACTCCCATATCAATTGAGAGCTACCACATTCGTTATCAGGCGAATTGGGTGGCAGCTGTGCGCAGGCTGATAAACCGGAGATACAGGAACCCGGCAGACCCGAAGGTCTCCCACGCACAGCCGCCATTGCACGAAATGGTGGGCGAAAAAAACGCCTGCAAATCGGGTTTTGGGGGCGCTTGGTGCGCCTGCATCTTGCCGGGTTATCAGGCCCGGTCGCTGAATTGGCAGCGACGGAAGGGAGGGTAGCGTGGGGGCGTGCTGGGTGCAACTGAGGAAATGGATATGTCGCTATGCTGCTGTCGAAAAGCACATTGGGGCATGGATAATGAACGTGTCTTCTAGGGCCAACTAATAAGTTGGCCCAATAAAAAGCCCAGCACAGTGCCGGGCTTCAGAAAGCGGTGTGGGAAGCAATCAGGCTCTTTTCGCCTCTGCTTTCATCATCACGAGATTCTGCTGCTTGGTAGCCTCGGTCAGAACTTCGCTGTAAACGCGCTTTTTTTGATCGGATTTTGCGTCACGAATAAAGTCGGCAAAAGAGCTTTTTGCGCCTTTGGACAAGCCCAGCTTGATCGAAATCATCAATGCGCTCCTGATGGTGGCCCGAGCCTGGCCTCTAGATCGGCCCGCGTATGCTGCTCAGGGATATGGTAGTCAATCTTATCCACGCCCGCTTTGTAAAGCCGTCCAGAGTTGTCGATATGCTTGATGAGCAAATCCACATGAACGTCGCCTCGATACTCTAGCTTAAGGGCATTCACTACGTCACGCGCTGCAAAGTATTGCTCGATGAAATGCTCTTTATGAATTCTTCTGCCTTCGGCCTCCTCGCGAGCTTTCACGAAATCCCAAGCGAGCATGGGGTCTTGATATACGTATAAGATCTGTACGAATCTTCCCTTTTTCAATGAGCGTTCAACATTACTTCTGGCGACTTTGAGATTCGAAAAGGTGCCGTCGAGTAGGAGGGACTGTCGTTGATTCAGTGCTTGATCAATTATTTTTTCGACCAAAATCGATACCCCTCGTTGGAAAAGCCACGAATTGGGCCCCTTGTAAGCGGCAAATTCGTTGCGAAGTTCATCAGGGTTGATTCGCAGAATTGGGGTGTCGGCGAATAGATTTACAAGAGCAATCGATGCCTCTGTTTTTCCTGCGCCGGGCGATCCTGCCATGAAGACGGAAACTGGCGACTCCTCCGACGGATAGATCGCTTTGTCTGTCAGGCGTCTGGCAATTGACTTTTTATTTGAGCGCGCAAAACGCAGTGCTTCTTCTGAAATCTCGATTTCCGCGGGTGTCATCCTGTCGGTGTCGTGAAATGCGGTGTGTTCCATCAAAAGCATCCCCATCTGCTCCAGCGGTGTGTCAAAGACTATCACTCGGTTAAAACATCGCGACGGGCCGAAACTTCACTTAACACATCCTTATTTTGCATAAAATATGCAATTTAGCATTTGCCAACCCCCAAAACTCCCGCCATTATCCCCGTTATGCAAAAACGCAACGTTTCTATCGTCTTAAGAGAATTGCTGGACCGCGACCGGATCTCCCCCACGGAGCTTCACCGGCGTACCGGCGTGCCTCAATCCACGTTGTCACGGATCCTCAGCGGCAAGATCGTTGATCCGTCGGACAAGCACATCTCCCGCATCGCCGAGTATTTCCGCGTCAGCACCGACCACTTGCGTGGGCGTGCAGCCGTGGGCGCTTTGCGCGATGACGGGCGTGACCCGATGCATTCGGAACTCAAGGACATAAGCCTGTGGGATGACGACACGCCCGTTAATGATGACGAGGTGTCGATCCCCTTTCTGCGCGAGGTTGAATTGGCTGCTGGATCAGGAAGATTCGTCATCGAGGAAAGCGAGAAGGCCAGCCTGCGGTTCGGCAAGCGCAGCCTTCGCCATAACGGTGTGCAGTTCGACCAGGCCAAGTGTGTGACGGTGCGCGGCAACAGCATGTTGCCGGTGCTGCGCGATGGCGCGACGGTGGGGGTGAATGCGGGCAAGAGCGGCATTGGCGATATCGTTGATGGCGACCTGTATGCGATCAATCACAATGGCCAATTGCGGGTCAAACAGCTCTACCGCCTGCCTTCCGGCATTCGTCTGCGCAGCTTTAATCGCGATGAGCACCCGGACGAAGACTACAGCTTCCAGGATATCCAGGATGAGCAAATCAGCATCCTCGGTCATGTGTTCTGGTGGGGCATGTACGCCCGTTAACCTCCTTGCGTAAGACAAAGCCCGCCACCGAGCGGGCTTTTTTTCGCCTGCAAAAAACCGGTAAACCCTTCACCCGCAAGGCTTGAAATGCATTCGTGCATTTAATGGGGAAAAATAAATGCATTTGTGCATTGACTGTATATGCATACATGCATATTCTCCATCTCAAGCCAGCCAACATGGTGGTGGAGGCGGCAAGGATGCTGCCAAGGAAAGTGACAAGGACGGCACGCAACATCGGCAAGGACGCCATCGAAGCGATGGCAGGGATGCCAGGTAACACCGGCAAGGATGCCGACGCTCTTTAGTTACACCGCTTCAAAAAACAGGCAGCGATGAACCGGCCTTAACGGTTCAGAGGGTTGGCAACTGACCCGGGTGTGCAGCGTAAAGCACCAGAAGCAGTTATCCGGCAGACAGGGATCGTGGTCGGAAAAACATTGAGGAAAGAACCGTACCGCGCCAGTAGCGCCGAACGTTCGAGGAAATCATTACTGAAAAGCCCGGGCAACCGGGCTTTTTGGAATGCCGACCTATCGAAGCATGTGTGAATGAAAAACGGACTATTGAGTGCTCAGCCAGGAGGCGTGACATGACAAATGAACAGCAAGCGTTAGCGGAAATGCCTATCTGGCTGGTCATCGTATTGGCAGTGATCGGCGGGGTGTCCGGTGAAATGTGGCGCGCCGACAAGGAAGGCGCACGTGGCTGGTCGCTGATCCGCCGCCTGGCCCTGCGCTCCGGCGCGTGCATGGTCTGCGGTGTTTCGGCCTTGATGCTGTGCTACGCCGCCGGCATGTCGATCTGGACCGCCGGCGCGATTGGTTGCCTCACCGCAATGGCCGGTGCCGATGTCGCCATCGGCCTTTATGAACGCTGGGCCGCCAAGCGTATCGGGGTCAACCAAGGCTCCGGCCAAGACCCGCAGTAACCGTTGCAAGGACGCTACTTAATATGACCCTTATCGAAAAAACCTCCCAACTGCCCCTCGCCATCGGCGCGGCGCTGCACGCGGCCTTCCCGGACTTGAAGGTTGGCAATCACCAGGATTTTCAGGGCGCCGTGGATAAAACCGGCGTGTTGATCACGGTCGAAGGCAATGGCCCAGGCATTCGCTCTCGCGAAGGGCGCAAAGCGCATGCCCTGACGATTTCGCTCCGGGCCATGGTGGCGCCGGGTGCGCTGCCGTTTGATGCCTGCGACCTGGCCAGCCAGCTTATGGACCAGGTGCTGGATAACCGCTGGGGCCTGCCCTTGGCCCAGTGCGATTTGCCGATAAATATCGTCGCCGCTCCGGTTGCTGCAACAACAGCAGAAACGGACTACGACACCTGGACTGTCTCCTTCACCCAGACCGTCTACATCGGGCCGGTATTACTCACAGATCCTACCGGCCAGCCGCTGTTTGCCCGCACCTGGGAAGTGTCGAACATCGACGATCCCGACCAATACAAACCCCTGGCGGAGTAGCCCATGTTCGACGCGCTGTTACGCATGCAACTGGGGCCGATTGTCGAGCGCCTGGCAGAAATGGAAACGCAACTTGAAGACCTGTATCGACGCGCCGAGAGTTTTTGTCGGATCGGCACGTGTCAGTCAGTCGACGCCGCCAGCAATACCTGCAAGGTCAGCCATGGTGATTTGCTCACGCCGGCGATCCGTTTTTTCAACCCCAGCGCGGGTGCGCAAACCGAAACGCGCATCCCGTCCGTGGGTGAACAATGCCTGTTACTCAACTACGGCGGCGGCGAAGGCGGTGGTCAGTCGGTGGCCTTGTTCGGCCTCAACAGTCGTCAGTTTCCGCCAGTTTCCGACGTTGCCACAGTGACCCGGCGGCGCCATCAGGACGGCACCCAAAGTGACTATGACGACGCCAGCCACACCTTCAACTGGGCCAACGGCCCCACCACATTCAGCGGTTCCCGCGAACAGGTAGACGTCAAGGTCGGCGCCGCCAGCTTGGTCATGAGCGCCCAGAACATCACCCTGCAAATCGGCGGCACCAGCCTGGTACTGGACGCTGGCGGCGCGCACTTCAGCGGCCCGCTGGTGGACCATCAAGGCCGCGTCATCAGCCCTCGATAAGGACATTCCATGCTCGGCATCGATCGAAACACCGGGGCAGCCGTCGATGACTGGCTGCAATTCGTGCAGCGCGCCACCCGAGCGCTGACCACCCCGGTGGGCACTCGGCAGAAACGCCCACTGTACGGCTCGCTGATCCCGCAACTGCTCGGCCAAAACCTTGGCGACGACCTGCTGATCCTCGCCCAAAGCCACGCCGCGCAAGCGTTCTACAACAGCCACAACGGCATCGGCGATTTTCAACCCCAAGTCATCGTCGCCACCCGCCAAGGCGCCGGCCTGCTCTTGCGTTTCGCCGGCACCTGGAAAAACCGCCAACAAACCTTCGAGGTCGTGACATGAGCATGCTGATCCCCGGCCAGAATCAACTGGCGGAACCGGCCATCATTGCGGTGGATGCGTTCGAGCCGCTGCTGGCCGAATTCAAGGCGTTCGTTGTTGACTACGTCGCCACCCGAGCACCGCAAAGCGCGGCCAAACTGAAGGTCAGCCTCGACAACGAAAGCGAGTTGCTGACCCTCGCTCTGGAAGCGTTTTGTGTACGTCTGCAAACCCACGAACGCAAATACAATGCGCGTATCAAGCAGATGCTGGCGTGGTGGGCCACCGGCAGCAACCTGGATGCACGCTTGGCCGATATGGGCCTGGAACGCCAAGTGCTCGACCCCGGCGACCCGGCGGCGTTTCCGCCGGTGCCGCCGACGTTGGAGAGTGACGACGACGCTCGCTTGCGTTATTACCTGGCGCCGCATGCACCGGCAGCCGGCTCGCGGATGCAGTATCGCCGCGAGGTGTTCACCTTGGGCGAGCGACCGTCGGTGAAGGTGCAAAGTGCCACGCCGGGCGTGGTGACGGTCAGCTACACCTTTGACCCGGACGGCTACGCGGCGCAGGTCAAGGACGGCAACGCGCGTCGAACGGCGCCCGGCGAAGTGATGGTCACGGTGCTTTCTCGTGAGGCCGACGGCAGCCCATCCGCCGATTTGCTTGACGGCGTTCGTCGCCATTTCGCACGGCCGGATGTGAGGCCAGAGACCGATCTGGTCAGCGTGCAAGGCGCGCACATCCTGCGCTACAAAATCCGTGTGGTCGCGAAGATCAACGCCGGTCCGGACTCGGGGCTCACTCAGGTAGCGGCGCAGAAATTACTGCAAGACTATGCAGAATCCTGTCATCGCCTCGAGGGGCGGGTAGACCCCAGTTGGATCGACTACGCGATTCACAGCGCGGGTGCAGCGCAGTTGCAAATCGTTGAACCGCTCGAACCCATTATCAGCAACGCCTTCCAGGCCCCGTATTGCACGGGTGTCGAGGTGGAGGTGCGCACGCTATGAGTGAGCCCAAAGCGAGTTTGTTACCTGGCAACAGCTCACCGTTGGAAAAGGCCCTGGATTTGGGATTCGGGCAATTGCTCGACCGCGTCATTCCGCCGTTTCCGGTGTTGATGAATCCACTGCAAACGCCTGGCGAGTTTCTGCCTTACCTGGCCGCCGACCGAGGCGTCAGTGAATGGGATGCCGATGCCAGCGAACCTGAAAAACGTTTGACGGTCGCATTGTCCTGGCAGATTCAGCGCCAGGCGGGTATGCCCAAAGCATTGAGCTACGCGGTGGAGTCACTTGGATTCACCCCCAACATCATCGCCTGGTATCAGCAGCGTCCGTCGGGATTACCTTACACCTTCGACATACAGGCGATCATCGGGCGAAGTTGGTCCAGTGGTGATCACAACCGGCTGATTCGCCGCATCAACGCGGCACAAAGCGAACGCGACCGGGCGACGATCACCATCGTGCATGAAACCTCGCAGGGGTTGCGACTCGCCGCAGCGGCTGATCCGGGGCTGAGTATTCTGGACGACAGCCAACCGGGTGCTTTGCCCGACATGAAGCTACACAGCACTGGATCCTTCTGCAGCGCAGCTCACACACCACTGACTGATGGCGAGCTGCAGTTGGAAGGCGTGTTGCCTGAATTCGGGTTAGCCGCCCGGCTTAATAGTGCCGGGTTTGCCCGGCACTTCACCATTAACGACTACGACCTCAGGGCGCAGCCATGACAGATGACATTACGCGCCTGGTGCGCTTCACCTCCAAGGGTTTGGATGAAGTGCTGCAGGCAAAGAACCAGGGTTTGAAAGGCGAAATCACCCATATCGGTGCTGGCACCGGCCGCTACAACCCAGACGGCACAGAAGTGGCTTTGCGTGATGAGCGCCAACGGGCCGCCATCGTGGATTACGAGGACCTGAGCAACCGGCAACTCAGAATGGCCGCGCTGTTTGATGGCGAGGCCGAATATGAGATTGGCGAGTTTGGTTTTTACCTCGCCAGTGGGACCTTGCTGGCGGTGTATTCCGTGGCGGGGAAGTTGCTGACCTATAAAGCGGCAGCGGCGCGGGTGCTGCAGAAGTTTACGCTGGATATTTCACCGTTGCCGGTGGACAGCGTGACGATTGTGGTGGGGAGTGACAACCTCAATATTTTGTTGGGGGAGGATATTGCAGTGCTAGCGACGGCGAATATCGACAACATGGCGCGTCATACTGAGTTGCTGTTTCGTGTGATGTCGCTGGAATCTGGCCGTTAAGGCGTAAACAGTTAAGGAGTTTTAAACGTGAGTCTAGAAACGACTATTGCGTCGCTGGTGACAGCGGCGAATAACTTGACCACATCGGTCAATGGAAAGATCGGTAGTATCAATGCGACAATGGCTGGGGCCTTGTCCCAGTTCAACGAGTGGCGCAGCCTAAAGGATGTCGAGGGAGACCCGAACTATCCAGGCACCATTCGCAGCACTATTCTTCAAGGGCATGTTTACGGTACGGGAGGCGTATATGAAGCATTGGCAATAGGCGATTTTAAGTCTACCGACTTGGGCGCGAGTACCAATGTCTATATGCATTTTCAGGTTCCGTTGAATCTTAATGTCAACGCAGAAATGTTCTGGTTCAATATCAAAGGTTACAGCTACGGGACGGCAAAAATTATCGATGAAACGTTGGTCGGGTATTGCTATAAACCGAATCGAACGCTGCACAATGTTTCAACCTTTGGCAATATGACACCTGCTGTTTACGTTGATGCGAACGGAAACATTGTTATGCGAATTTTGATTCCTAATATTTATTACACCACCGTCCGTATCGACACTATGCGAGTGGGTAATGGTCGTCTGTTTAATTTGGGTGATCTCAAAACCAAGGTTTCGTTGGCAGATACCGTCGTTTTTAGTTAAGGAAATAGAGCATGTCTGAAATATCTAGCAATGAGAGTCCATCTGTAGGTATAGCTGTGCCGACGCCTGAAATTGAATGGGCAGCCATTCGTGCTCGTCGCGATCAACTATTGCGCTCAACCGACTTCACTCAATTGCCGGACTATCCTGCAATTGCGGCGCAGCGAGCAGAAATAGCGGCCTATCGTAAGGCTTTGCGTGACATCCCAGAGCAGGCGGCAGAACCTTCGAAGATTGACTGGCCCGTACTACCCACCTTCCTGAAGTAACCCACCGCGAAAGCGGTTTTTTTTCGCCTCTCCAAAGTCCCTCCCGTAGGGGCTTTGGCGTTTTCCATACGGAGAATTCCACCCATGCACAACCGCCAAACCTACACCGTCCTCATCCCATTCCCCACCGGAGGTGGCCACTGGTCCACCGTCGGCGAGGAGTTGGAACTGCTCGACGTCGAAGCATCCGCTCTACGCACCGCTGGCCGCCTGGAACTGACCAGCGTCCTCAACTCCACCCCCAAGAAGGCTGACTAACCATGGCTGAGGTTCTTAACTTCGAGCACAACGGCATCACTGTAAATGCCACTGAATCCCCGGAGGCCATGGGTGGCCTGGGCGATAATGTTATCGGTCTGGTCGGCACCGCGCCGAATGCCCACGCGTCGATCCCGAAAAACGCGCCGTTCCGCATCAACAGCTTTACCACCCAGGCGCTGCTGGACCCGACCGGCGCTGAGTCGGGCACGCTATTTCAGGCGGTTTACCAGATCCTCAAAGTGGTGAAGGTGCCGGTCTATGTGGTGATCGTGGAGGAGGGCGCAACCCCGGCCGATACGATCAACAATGTGATCGGCGGCAACGAGCCGACCACCGGCCGCAAGCTGGGCCTGGCGGCCTTGAGCAGCGTGCCTGAAGACCTGACCATCATTGGCGCCCCAGGCTTCACCGGCACCAAGGCCGTGGCCGGTGAGTTCGCTGCCTTTGGCAAGCGCATCAAGGCCCGTGTGGTGCTGGACGGCAAGGATGCGTCCGTCGCTGACCAAGTGACCTACAGCGGCGAGCTGGGCGGTGCCGACCTCGGTTTCGACCGCTGCCTGCTGGTGCACAACATGCCGTCGGTGTACTCCAAAGCGGCGAAGAAAAACGTGTTCCTGTCGCCATCCTCGCTGGCTATTGCTGCACTGGCCAAGGTCAAGCAGTGGGAAAGCCCAGGCAACCAGGTGACGTTCGCCGAGGACGTGTCCCGCGTGGTCGAGTACAACATCCTCGACACCTCGACCGAAGGCGATCTGCTCAACCGCTATGGCGTGAGCTACTACGCGCGCACCATCCTCGGTGGTTTCTCGCTGCTGGGTAACCGCTCCCTCACCGGCAAGTTCATCAGCTATGTCGGCCTGGAAGATGCGATCAGCCGCAAGCTGGTCAAGGCCGGCCAGAAAGCCATGGCCAAGAACCTCACCAAGTCGTTCATGGACCAGGAGGTCAAGCGCATCAACGACTGGCTGCAAACCCTGGTGGCCGACGAAACCATTCCCGGCGGCAGTGTGTACCTGCACCCGGAACTGAACAGTGTCGAGAAGTACAAGAACGGCACCTGGTTCATCGTCATCGACTACGGTCGTTACGCGCCAAACGAACACATGATTTATCAACTCAATGCCCGCGATGAAATCATCGAGCAGTTCCTGGAGGACGTTCTCTAATGTTTACCAACCGTGTAAGACAGGCCATTGCGGCCACCCTTCAAGGCCTGCCGTTGTCCGCGACCGTGGAGGAGTTCACCCCGCCGAAGATCGAGTTCGACATGGAGGCCATGTCCGGCGGGCGCTTTATTGCCGAAGAAATGGCCAAGAGCGGCAAGGTGCTCGGCGCCACTTTGGTGCTGCAAGGTGCGGGGCCGGAAATCATGTTGGCCCTGGGCGTGCGCCTGGGTGACGACATCTTGCTCAACGTGCGTGAAGCCGGGCAAGACCAGGACGGCAAGACCTACTTCACCTACCACACCGTCGGCGGCAAATTGAAGTCCCTGGCCGAGGCGAAGCTGAAGATGGGCGATAAGGTCACCACCACCCTGGAATTGTCCTGCCGCACCTACAACCGTCTGGAAAATGGCATTTCGGTGATCGACATCGACGTGCGCACCCAGAAGTTTGTGCTTAACGGCGTCGACATTCTCGGCGATGCACGCCGCGCGGTGCTGATGCCGTAAGCCTTCACGGCACCTGAAGTGGACACTGTCAGTGTGGGGGCGGGGTTGCTCGCGAATACGGAGTGTCAGTCAATACATGTGTGACTGATAGACCGCATTCGCGAGCAAGCCCGCTCCCACATGGACCGGTGTTGTCTTGCAGATACTTTCTCATCAAGGAATTGCCCCATGGCCTGGATGCCACCGCTGCACATTCTGCTGTCCCCGATCACCGCCGACACGGGCGCGACGATCCAGCAGATTCAACTCAAGCCGTTGTTTTACGCCGCGCAGAAAGACGCGCTGGCCCGGGCCGGTGATGACGAGGACGAGCAGTTTTTTGAACTGGCGAAACTCGCCACCGGCCTGTCGGAAAAAGAGCTCGACCAACTCAAGCGTCCGGACTACGTGAGCATCGCGCAGTACGTGCATGAAATATCGACGCGCCCTGCGGCGTTCTTCCTGGATCAACACCAGGAGGCGTCCCACGACGAGCCCGTGCATCTGCTGCTGCCCCTCGACGCTGCCGGTCGCAGCCTCACCGAACTATCGCTGGAAATGCCCGCCTTGCGCGCCACCAAAGTGATGAAAAAACTCACCACCAACAAAGAGCGTGCCGAGTTCATCACCGCGCACTGCACCGGTTTGATGATCCCCGATCTCGCCGGCCTGACGGTGCCCGACTGGACGCAACTGCAGGAGCGCATCGACGATTTTTTAAATCAACCGGCGGACTTCTTTCGCAGCGCGACATCGAAGTAATTCTCGATGTGGTGCCGTTGATTTACTCGGTCAATGAGGCGGAGATCCTCGACTGGGACGCCGGCAAAGCATTGCGCCGCTACGACATTGCGATCACTCGCCTTGGCGTTAAACAGGAGTAAGCGGGATGCAGAACAAGTATTCGCTCGCGAATGCCATGGCCAAGGATAGCCATGACATTTTCGGTCGTGCAGACGGCGCATCTGATGCCGATATCGTCAGCTCAGGTGCTCTCGGGCCAGACAAAACTGTCGACACCACGGCGCTGGAGCCGTTATCCGGGATGGTGCTGGAATTGGCCAATGCCGGCTTGAAACTGAATGAATTCGCACAGTCGTTGGGCGTATTGCGCGAGAACGTGGATTCGCTTGCAACGTCGTTGTCTTCGCTGAAGGCGGCTGATGCGCCATTGGTGAACACACAGGTACACACCGACACAACCAAGGTTGCCGAGTTTAAATCGACCCGGTCTGAAGACCGGCGCATTACTCGGGAAGCAATGACGGTGGGCAGCGGGCAGGTTCTCGACCCGGTCGCAGCACTTCGGTACACGAATGCCCACCGTTCGTTTGATGCGACGGCGACTTCGGAAAAGTCGACAACGGTTCTGCGCGAGGAGTCCAGCGCAAGCGAAAAACGGCTTTCCAAGACGCTGGAGCCTGTGTCGGTTTTGCTTGAGCCCACATGGCTGCAAGTGAAGACTGGCGTGATGAATACGGCCAATGATTTGGCCAGTCAATCGCCGGTTATGGCCAAGACGGTTAAAACGGCTGAGGCGGTCATTTTGCCGGTGGTTTCGCCGGTGTTCACCGGGTTTTTCGCGGGCTTGGGGGACACGATCAAAACCCGTGTGACCGGTAATCTTATCGATGTGACACTGGGTAAGTTGGGCGGCGGGGTTGGCAAGTTGTTCAAGGACAAGGGCTTTGAAAAGGAAAAGTCCTGCTGCTGTTCAGCGGCGGCCGAAAAGCCCATCACAAGTAGCCGTTCTGCACCGCAAGGTTCTTCCGGGAAAAAGAACGCCCGAAAACCACAGTCCGAAAACACAAAAAAGTCGCCAAACCCCAAAAAATCCCAGAACACACCCAAGAAGCAAACGTCTGCACCGAAACCAGCCGCCACAAAACGCTCTTCGGCAAAAGGCGCTGGTTGGGGGGCATCGCTGCGTGGCGTGGGCGAACGTCTTTCCACGTTGTTTTCCCGGCAACAGTCTGTCGGTTTCCATGCTGGGCCCGCGGCGCCAGGTTTACAGCCTCGCGCAGCCAGTACAAACAGGCGTAAGAACAACACGGCGTCATCTCAATTACCCACAGGCAGAGGGCCTGGGTTGATCGAAGCCTTGGAGCGAGGACGTGTGCCGTTGCCCTCCGACGTTCATGCCAATACCCCGTCACGCGTGCAGCCTGTCAGCCGTGAGCATCTGCCCGTTCCAACGGCGCGTTCACTGCAAATGCCCGCTTCAGGCGTGTGGGGGGCGATGGGCAAACTGGAGTCGTCCGCCGCCCGCCGCCTCGGCCCGTTGAAGTACGTAGACACCGCCCTGGACGTGGTTCAGGGCGTGCGCAACGGCGACGCCAAAGCTGTCGGTGCCGGCCTCTCAACGGCAGGTGGCGCCTGGGCTGGCGCGTCTGCCGGCGCCGCGATCGGCACGCTGGTATTTCCCGGTGTCGGCACGGCTGTCGGTGGCGCTATCGGCGGCTTGCTCGGCAGTGAAGCGGGCACCTGGCTGGGAGACAAATTGTTCGGCTCAAGTGATCGCCTGCCTGCACCCGGTGCGGTGAGCAAAGAACTCAACGCTGCGCGTACCGACAACGTGCAAGTCACCCTCGCGCCGAGCATTCAAATTACTGGCGTGAACCCCGCCGATGCCCAGCAAGTCGTCAACCAGGTGATCCAGGCCCTGCAATTTCAATGCATGCCGATGGTCACCGACAGCCTGGGGATTCGGCGCAACGCGGCACTGGCCGATCCTCCGGGAGGTGATTGATGCGACAACAAATGGTCCTCGGCGAGTTTATTTTTGGCCTGTCCCGAGGCTTCGCCTATTCCTCGCTGGTGCGTACCAGCGACGGTGGCTGGAGTGACCTGGCGATTATTGCCAGCAAGCCCCAGTCGCGGCAAAGCGGCCAGAAGCTGGAGAAACTCACGTTCACTGGGGCAGCGATGTACGCCATCGGCATGCAGCGCCTGGACGAGTTACGCGCCCTGCAAAATGCCCGGATACCGTTGCCGCTGGTCGATGGCATCGGCCGTAACTGGGGCCTGTGGCGAATCAACTCGGTGATGGAAACCCAAAGCAACGTGATTGATGACGGCACGGCCATGGTCATGGCCTGGACTATGGAACTGGAGGAATTCGTCAATGCGTAGAGTGCGAAGTATTGCCGGTGATTCGGTCAACCTGTTGCTCTACCGCGAATTGGGCCGTTGCGATGACGCGGCGGAAGAAACCCTTTGGCGCCTGAACCCCGAACTTGCCGAGTACGGGCCGGTACTGCCCGCCGGTGTGTGGGTCATCGTGCCGGAAATGCAAGCGCGGCCGGCTGCTGTGCGGCCTGTTCTGGCGTGGGATTAAGGAGGCAACATGGCACAGGGATTTACGCCGATCGTGGAGTTTTATGGCGCGAATGCCGCGCTGCTCAATCAACGCCTGATGCATTGGAGCCATACCGACGCCGCAGGCATCGAGTCTGACCGGCTGGAGTTGACCCTCAATATCGAAGGGCTGGAAGGCTTGCCCAGCCTGAGCGGCAAGATCGGTTTGCGCGTGGGTTACCAGGAATCGGGGTTGGTGGAAAAAGGCGAGTTCGTGATCACCCAGCGCACGCCCGTGCTGTTTCCCATGCGCTTGATGATCGTGGCGACTGCCGCGCCTTTCAGCATGCTCGACGCCAGCGGTTATCGCCAGCGTCGGTCCGCCAGTTACGGGCCAACCACGCTGGGCGCACTGTTTCGCCAACTGGTCAGTCGCCACGGGTTTTCACCGCGTGTGGCACCTGCGCTGGAAGGCATTGCGATTGCGCATATCGACCAGTCCAACGAAAGCGACATGGCGTTCATCACCCGCCTTGCCCGGCGCTACAGCGCGGTCACCAAACCGATCAACGCGTTGTATGTGCTGGCCGAAGCGGGGCAGGTCAAATCGCTGTCCGGCCAACTGTTACCGCAGGTGAAGCTGTCTGTGACCCAGGACAATCGTCCCGGTGACCAGGCCTTCATCACCGCCAAGCTCGACGAAAAGTCTCGCTCCAAATACATGGGCAGCCGCGTGACCTGGTGGGATGGCGCCGGTGGCAAACAACAGATCGTTGAGGTTGGGGTGGCCCCGTTCAAAACCTTGCGTCAGCGCTGCCAGAACGAAGCCGAGGCCCGTGCCGTGGCTGAAGGCGAACTGCGTCGTGTGGGACGCGAAGGCTTGAAACTGCTGATCGATTGCCCTGGCAACCCGCTGCTGGCCGCTGAGGGGTTGCTGGTGCTGGATGAAACCTGGCCTTCGTATATGCAGGGCCAGTGGTCGATGAAACAGGTGGTGCATGTTGGCGATCCGGTAACGGGGTATCGCAGTTCAATCACGGCGAATGGGTTGTCGGCATAGACATTTTCAAAGGTAAAGCCCGATGGTGATAACGCTTCCTCAACTGCTTCAAGTGATGCCTGGAGCCCGCCTTAGCGCGGGTATTTTTTTATCTTCGTTAAACGCGGCGCTTCTTCGCTACGACATAAGCACGCCAAAACGCAGCGCCGCGTTCCTCGCCCAAATCGGCCATGAATCCGGCGAACTGCGCTACGTCCGCGAACTGGGCAGCGATCAATACTTGAGCAAATACGACACCGGCACCCTGGCCGCGCGTTTGGGCAACACCCCCGAAGCCGACGGCGATGGCCAGAAGTTCCGGGGCAGGGGGCTTATTCAGATCACGGGGCGCCGCAACTACCTCGCCTGCAGCCAAGCGTTGTTCGGCGACGACCGCCTGTTGCAGCAACCGCAACTGCTGGAGCAGCCGCAATGGGCGTGTGAGTCCGCCGCATGGTTCTGGCACAGCAATGGTTTGAACGAACTCGCCGACAAAGACCAGTTCACCACCATTACCCGGCGCATCAATGGCGGGCTGAACGGGCTGGACGAGCGTTTGCAACGGTGGGCGCGGGCCAAGGCGGTGCTGGGCGTTTGCTGAGGTGGCGTGCGTGTCGTCGGGCGTTAGCGTCTTGATGCACTCTGTAACTTGCATGGCCGATGGGCTCCTGTAGGGTAGGCAAACCCCCGCCCATTCCTGGAGACGACCGTGAAGGAAATCACTCAACTGGCTGCTGAACTGGGTCGCCGTTTGCAGGTGCTCAATGCTCACGTCACCACTGCCGAGTCCTGCACCGGCGGCGGTATTGCCGAAGCGATCACGCGGATTCCGGGCAGTTCGGCCTGGTTCGAGGCCGGGTATGTCACGTACTCCAATCGACAGAAGACCCGGCAGCTGGGTGTGCCGGAAGCATTGTTCCGCAAAGTCGGCGCCGTCAGCCAGGACGTGGTGGAGGCGATGGTCAGGGGCGCGCAGGAAAGAAGCCTGTCGCGCTTTGCCGTGGCCGTCAGCGGTGTCGCGGGGCCCGACGGCGGTTCGCCGGACAAGCCAGTGGGCACCGTATGGCTGGCGTTTGGTGTTGGCGAGGACGTGAGCGCTGAGCTTGCGCACTTCCCCGGCAACCGTGACGAGGTCCGCCGACAAACGGTAAAGGCCGCCCTGGAGGGCTTGTTGCGACGAGCTGCAGCAGAAATCGAAAATCAGGGGTAGGCGATCCCGGATCTTTGTGGAACAATACTGTCTACTTATACAGGTGTTGGCCGTCAGGCCTTATTGATTACGTGAGGACTTTAATGGACGACAACAAGAAGAAAGCCTTGGCTGCGGCCCTGGGTCAGATCGAACGTCAATTCGGCAAGGGTGCCGTAATGCGTATGGGCGATCACGACCGTCAGGCGATCCCGGCTATTTCCACTGGCTCTCTGGGTCTGGACATCGCACTCGGCATTGGCGGCCTGCCAAAAGGCCGTATCGTTGAAATCTACGGCCCTGAATCTTCCGGTAAAACCACCCTGACCCTGTCGGTGATTGCCCAGGCGCAAAAAATGGGCGCCACTTGTGCGTTCGTCGATGCCGAGCACGCTCTTGACCCTGAATACGCCGGCAAGCTGGGCGTCAACGTTGACGACCTGCTGGTTTCCCAACCGGACACCGGTGAGCAAGCCTTGGAAATCACCGACATGCTGGTGCGCTCCAACGCCATCGACGTGATCGTGGTCGACTCCGTGGCTGCCCTGGTGCCAAAAGCTGAAATCGAAGGCGAAATGGGCGACATGCACGTGGGCCTGCAAGCCCGTCTGATGTCCCAGGCGCTGCGTAAAATCACCGGTAACATCAAGAACGCCAACTGCCTGGTGATCTTCATCAACCAGATCCGTATGAAGATTGGCGTGATGTTCGGCAGCCCGGAAACCACCACCGGTGGTAACGCGTTGAAGTTCTACGCTTCGGTCCGTCTGGATATCCGCCGTACTGGCGCGGTGAAGGAAGGCGACGAGGTGGTGGGTAGCGAAACCCGCGTTAAAGTTGTGAAGAACAAGGTGGCCCCGCCATTCCGTCAGGCTGAGTTCCAGATTCTCTACGGCAAGGGTATCTACCTGAACGGCGAGATGATCGACCTGGGCGTACTGCACGGTTTCGTTGAGAAGTCCGGTGCCTGGTATGCCTACAACGGCAGCAAGATCGGTCAGGGCAAGGCCAACTCGGCCAAGTTCCTGGCGGACAACCCGGATATCGCTGCCACGCTTGAGAAGCAGATTCGCGACAAGCTGCTGACCCCGGCACCAGACGTGAAAGCTGCTGCCAACCGCGAGCCGGTTGAAGAAGTAGAAGAAGTCGACACTGACATCTGAAGCAAACGATGACTGTTGTACTGGATACACTCGTCGCCGTTCGGCGCACTGCGATGGACCTGCTCGCTCGCCGCGAGCATGGTCGAGTCGAGCTGACGCGTAAACTGCGTCAGCGAGGCGCAGAGCCCGAGATGATCGAAAGCGCCCTCGACCGTTTGACGGAAGAGGGGCTGCTGTCGGAAGCCCGTTACCTTGAAAGCTTTGTCTCCTACCGAGCGCGCTCCGGCTATGGCCCTGCGCGAATTCGCGAAGAGCTGAGCCAGCGTGGCCTGCAACGTGCCGATATCGACCTCGCCCTGCGTGAGTGCGGTATCAGTTGGCAGTCGCAGCTGGAAGATACCTGGCGCCGCAAGTTTTCCGGGCATCTACCAATTGATGCCAGAGAGCGTGCGAAGCAAGGGCGCTTCCTGAGCTATCGCGGGTTTTCGATGGAGATGATCAGCCGCTTACTGAGCGGCCGTGACATGGATGACTGAGCGTTGAGATCCCAGATCGAATCTGCTGCATCCGTTAGATCCTGCAAAAAAGGCCCACTATGAAAATAGTGGGCCTTTTTTTTTGCCTTGAAAATCACGCAGGCTCTGGCGTTACTCGCTGCTGGGTCTTGCCCTGAGCCTGTGCCCAGTTCTCCGGCAAGTTGATGTAATCCACCAACTCCCGCAACCGGCCCTGATCACGGCCGTTGAAGTTGAACACCAGCCGGGTCAAATGGCTGAACCTGGGTTCATCATGTTCCTCGCCTGTGTAAGCCAGCTGCTGGAACTCACCACTTAGCCGTAGACTGGCAAACTCGCTCTGCAAGTGGGCCAGTGCACGCTCACTGAGCGGATGATTCATGCGCACCACAAACTCACGCTTCAACCAGCGTGTGGAATGGAAGTTGGCATAGAACTGGTTTATCTCGTCCACGGCTGCTTCAGCGCTGTGCACCAGGCGGACCAGCTTGAGGTCGGTGGGCAGGATATAGCGATTGGCTTCCAGTTGGCTGCGAATGAAGTCCAGTGCGCCTTGCCAGAAACCACCGCCGGGTGCATCCAGCAATACCACCGGCACCAGCGGGCTTTTGCCGGTCTGGATCAGGGTCAGCACTTCAAGGGCTTCATCCAGCGTGCCAAAACCGCCCGGGCACAGCACCAATGCGTCGGCTTCCTTGACGAAGAACAGTTTGCGGGTAAAGAAGAAGTGGAAAGACAGCAGGTTCTCGGTGCCATCAATGGTTGGGTTGGCGTGCTGTTCAAACGGCAGGTTGATGTTGAACCCCAGGCTGTGTTCCAGGCCTGCTCCCTCGTGGGCAGCCGCCATGATGCCGCCGCCACCGCCGGTGATTACCATCAGCTCGGATTGCGCCAGCAGCGTGCCGACTTCCCTTGCCAAGGCGTACAGCGGGCTTTCGACCGGTGTGCGCGCCGAGCCAAACACCGTGACCTTGCGGCGGTCCTTGAACTGTTCCAGCACGCGGAAGGCGTTATCCAGCTCACGGATTGCCTGCAGCGTGATTTTTGCATTCCAACGGTTGCGGTCATCCTGGGCCATGCGCAGCACGGTGAGGATCATGTCGCGATAAAGGGGGATATTCGGGCTGTTGGGGGCGATCAACTGGAGTTGTGCGTCGACCTGCTGCGTGAGGTCCGCCCCGTTTTCGTCAAAATGACGGTGCAGGTGGTCATTCGATTCGTAAGGCATTCAATTTCTCCTTCTTCACAGAACCTGGGCCGTCGGCGAGATATTCGTCCGCGGCCACGACACTGCATGTGTCGCTGCATGCCCAAGGCATTGCACGGTGTTCGCCAAGCGGCAAAGCGGGCTCTGTATGTTCCTTGTGATTTAGAAACCTTTGCACTGCAAGTCGCAGGAGGGCAACCCTCTTTTGCCCTGAAAATATTACAGAACGGCGTGGGAAACGCTGTGGAGGGGCGACTGGGATGACTTGATCATGAGCCGAAAAACCCTTGGCTGGCAACCGCTTATTGGTCACTCATCAAGCAGTTTGGTTGGCGGCTGGCCAATGCGGCGGGGGAGGTGCGCGCCACTGGACAGCAGCGCGCGATGATCGAGCAACAGTTACTTTTTCTTCTTGGCCGCAGCGGGCGCCGGGCAATCCGCTTCGACAAACTTGACCGATGCCACCGGGCGGTTGGTCTTGTTCTCGGTGATTTCATAGCGCATCACTGCGCCCTTGGCCATCAACTCGCGGTAACCCTTGTTCAGGCACACGCTTTGGCCCAGTTGGAAATACACGGCCTTCGGGTTGGCGCGCATCTGTTCGGCACGATCAGGTTGCACACTGAGGTGATCGATCAGTTGCATGCCTTCAACGGTGTAGGCCACTTCCAGGGTTTTTTCATCGATTTCCCGGGGCAGGTCCTTGTTGCTTTCTGCCGCGACGCTTTGCAGCTTCCTGTTCATTTGGGCCTCCAGCAGCGAGGCCGCGTGGGCGCCCATGGGCAGAACCAGCGCAAGGGCGACGGATGGGGCAACAAGACGCAGCATGGAACGCAGCATGAAACTCTCCTGATTCGGTTACTGGTGCATAGACCAGCCACTGCGCTGTGCGTTCAGTGGCGCGCAATTATAGGGGAGCGCTTGCCACTACAGCCAGGCGTATCGCTGAGAAGTGTCAGTGGCTCTGGTAAACTGCCGCCACTTAAAGCCTGCCTCGAGTTCCTTCAGTGTCGATTTCCCCTGCTACGCGGCGCATCCGATGAGCCACGCCGTCTCCCGCTTGCGTACCCAGCGCCTTGCGCGGGCCGTCAGGCCGTTTCTCAACCGCGGCTCGCGCGCCGAGCGTTGCCCTGGTTGCCGGGTGATTCCCGAGTACTGCCTGTGCGCCTGGCGCCCGACGGTGCAGGCTCGATCCGCCATGTGCCTGCTGATGCACGATGTCGAACCGATGAAACCCAGTAACACTGGCTGGCTGATCGCCGACGTAATCGCTGACACCACCGCGTTTGCCTGGTCGCGCACCGAGGTTGATCCCGAATTACTGACGCTGCTGGCCGACCCGCAGTGGCAGCCCTATATCGTGTTTCCGGGCGAGTTTGTGGCCCCTGAGCGGGTTGTCAGCGAAGCAGTGGTTGAGAAGGGCAAACGCCCGCTGTTCATCCTGTTGGATGGCACCTGGAGCGAAGCGCGCAAGATGTTCCGCAAAAGCCCCTACCTGGAACACCTGCCCGTTCTGAGCCTGGCGCCCGAGCAGTTGTCGCGCTACAAGCTGCGTCGTTCCAAGCGTGACGATCACTTCTGCACCGCCGAAGTGGCCGCGCTGTGCCTGGAACTGGCTGACGACCTGGCCGCCAGCGAAGTGCTCGACGCTTACCTCGACGTGTTCAGCACCCATTACCTTGCGGCCAAGTTCAACTTATCACTGGACTCGACGGATAGCGTCCATACTCGTCTTGCACCCTATATCCCGGTGCGATAACCAGACGACGTTTGCATGATGGCACCGTAAAACCTCACCTGGCTAAAATGCCCACGGGTGTAGTGCTTGACCCTCCAGGCTACGCTGGGCATGCTGGGCGCCGATTGGGGCGTGAGCGTGAATTTTCAGCGTCGTTTCAGGTGTTTTTGACGTTGAACGTGCCCTGTGGCGATGGCTGCCTGGCCGTCGCCTTGTGTACTGGCGAACCCTGAACCCATCAGGGTTCCCATAAAAAACAGGATCATTTAATCAATGGCCACATACGAAATCCTGATAGCCGATGACCATCCGCTGTTTCGCAGTGCGCTGCACCAGGCCGTGACCCTGGGCCTTGGTCCGGACGTGCGCCTGGTTGAAGTGGCCAGCATTGCCGAGCTGGAAGCGCGCCTCACCGAGAAATCCGACTGGGACCTGGTGCTGCTCGACCTCAACATGCCGGGTGCCTACGGTTTTTCGGGGCTGGTGCTGTTGCGCGGGCAATACCCGCAAATTCCGGTGGTGATGGTCTCGGCCCAGGAAGACGCCGACGTGGTGGTGCGCTCCAAGGAGTTTGGCGCCAGTGGCTTTATTCCCAAGTCGAGTGCCATGGAGGACATCCAGAACGCCGTTCGCAAGGTGTTGGATGGCGATGTGTCCTGGCCGCCGCAAGCGTTTGAAGAAATCAACGTGTCCGACGAAGCCAAGGCCGCCCGCGATGGCCTCGCCAGCCTGACGCCCCAGCAGTTCCGGGTATTGACCATGGTCTGCGAAGGTTTGCTGAACAAGCAGATTGCGTATGAGCTCAGCGTGTCGGAAGCGACCATCAAGGCCCATGTCACTGCGATCTTCCGCAAATTGGGGGTACGTACGCGCACCCAGGCGGCGCTGCTCTTGCAACAACTTGAGTCAATTTCGCAGCATTAAGCGGTTAGCGATTCACGCTTTTTTGACTTTGCGTCATCTAGTTTCCCCACTTCTTTGGTTCAGTTGCCTACATCTATGTCGCCTTTCAAGGGTCAAACCGGTATCAAACGTATCTTCAACGCAGGGAGCTATTCCCTGGATGGCCTGCGCGCGGCCTTCACCGGCGAGGCGGCATTCCGTCAGTTGGTGTTGCTGAATGTCATCCTGATCCCGTTGAGCTTTTTCCTGCACGTCAGCCGCGTCGAGCGCGCTTTGCTGATCGCGGTGTGCCTGCTGGCGTTGATCGTCGAGTTGCTCAACTCAGCCGTAGAAGCGGCGATCGACCGCATCTCGCTCGACCGTCACCCGTTGTCGAAAAACGCCAAAGACATGGGCAGCGCCGCGCAATTCGTGGCACTGACCATGATCACCCTGGTGTGGGCCGTGATCCTGATCTGAGGATCAGGCAATGCTCGGCAGCACGATCTCGTCGCTGCGCTGAACCCCGGCGGTGAAGGCGCGGCACAGCTCCAGAAACTCGCGCATCGCCGAGGTCTGGTACTTCTGTTTATGCCAGATGAAGTAGAACTGCCGGGCCAGGTCCAGGTCGGGGGTTTCGACTGGGACCAAACTGCCACGGCGGAACGCATCACGCAGCGCCAGCCGGGAAATACAGCCAATGCCCAACCCGGATTCCACGGCACGCTTGATCGCCTCGGTGTGTTCCAGTTCCAGGCGGATATTCAGCGCGCTGCGGTGATGGCGCATGGCTTGGTCAAACGTCAGCCGAGTGCCTGAACCTTGTTCGCGCAGGATCCACGCTTCGTGGGTCAGCTCTTCCATGGTCGCCACGCCGCGTTTGGCCAAGTGATGCTGGGGCGCACAAAACACCACCAACTCGTCTTCGACCCAGGTTTGCACCTCGATGTCCGGGTGGCTGCAGTCGCCTTCAATTAGACCCAGGTCAATTTCGTAGTGTGCGACCTGGTGCACGATATTCGCAGTGTTCTGCACATGCAGCTTCACCTGGCTCTCGGGATGCTGCTGCATGAAGCTGCCGATCAGCAGAGTGGCCAGGTAATTGCCGATGGTCAGGGTGGCGCCGACCGCCAGCGAGCCGAAGCCGGACTTGCCGTTGAGCAGGTCTTCGATCTCCTTGGCCTGGTCCAGCAGCGCCACGGCCTGGGGCAATAGCTGGTGGCCGAGGGCGTTGAGGCTCAGGCGTTTGCCCGCGCGGTCGAATAATTGGCAGCTGGATTGACGCTCCAGCTCGGTAATCGAGGTGCTGGCGGCGGATTGAGACAAGGCCAGAAGGCCAGCAGCGCGTGAGACGCTTTCCTGCTGGGCGACGGCGACGAAGACTTGCAGTTGACGTAGAGTAAATCGCATATCGATATAACCGATAACCCTTATCTTAATAATCCAGTTAACAGATATTGTCGCCGCCATTAGAATGCTGTGCAATTGCGCATATCAACCTTGGCGCAGACCTATTTCCAGGAGTTCCCCGTACATGAGCAACATGAACCACGAGCGTGTCCTCAGTGTTCATCACTGGAACGACACCCTGTTCAGCTTCAAGTGCACCCGTGATCCGGGCCTGCGCTTCGAGAACGGTCAGTTCGTGATGATCGGCCTGCAACAGCCCAACGGCCGCCCGCTCATGCGTGCTTACTCCATTGCCAGCCCGAACTGGGAAGAGCATCTGGAGTTCTTCAGCATCAAGGTGCCCGATGGCCCGCTGACTTCCCAATTGCAGCACTTGAAGGAAGGCGACGAGATCATCATCAGCAAAAAACCGACAGGCACCCTGGTGCTTGACGATTTGAAGCCGGGCAAACACCTGTACCTGCTCAGCACCGGTACTGGCCTCGCTCCATTCATGAGCGTGATCCAGGACCCGGAAACCTACGAGCGCTTCGAAAAAGTGATCCTGTGCCACGGCGTGCGTTACGTCAACGAAGTCGCCTACCGCGAATTCATCACCGAGCACCTGCCGCAGAACGAGTTCTTCGGCGAGGCGCTGCGTGACAAGTTGATCTACTACCCGACCGTGACCCGCGAGCCGTTCGAAAACGAAGGCCGCCTGACCGACCTGATGCGCAGCGGCAAGCTGTTCCGCGACATCGGCCTGCCTCCGATCAACCCGGAAGACGACCGCGCCATGCTGTGCGGCAGCCCAAGCATGTTGGACGAGACCAGCGAAGTGCTGAACAGCTTCGGTCTGAAGGTTTCGCCGCGTATGCGTGAGCCGGGTGACTACTTGATCGAGCGCGCGTTCGTCGAGAAGTAATCACCGATCCAAATGAATGTGGGAGCTGGCTTTTGTGGGAGCTGCTCCCACATTTGTTTTCGGCGCTTATTTGGCTGGAACCACTTCCAGCACACAGATCACGCCCGCCTCCGGATAGTGCCAGCGCACATCCACATCCCAGAACTGCGCCCCGTATTCACGCTCAGGCCCCGGCGTCTGATACGCCGGCCGTGGGTCCTGTGCCAGGCACTGCTCGATCAACGCCACCAATGGCTCGTCAAGGCGCTGAGCGTGGCCTTGGGCCTGGAGCAGGGCGGTCTTCAGCCACTGCACCGGAATCAACTGCGGCGCGCTGCTCGCGATGCGGTTGGTGGCGCTGTCGATGATGTCGGCATACGGCACGTACGGCTTGATATCCAGCACTGGCGTGCCATCAAGCAAATCAATCCCGGAAATCCACAGCCGGCCTGGCTCAACCTTGTCCAGCTTGACCACTGACTGGCCGATGCCGTTGGGGCGGTGGGTGGCGCGGGTGGCAAATACACCCATGGAGGTATTGCCGCCCAGGCGTGGCGGGCGCACTTTGAGCCGAGGCTTGTCTTCCAGAGCCTGGTGGAACAAAAACAGCAACCAGACATGGCTGACCTGTTCCAGGCCCTGCACCGCCTCGCCCTGGTCGAACGGCGCCACCAGCTCCAGCACGCCACGGGCGGCCGGGGCCAGTTGCGGCTGGCGCGGGATGGCGAACTTCTCCTTGAAGCAGGAGCGCACGAAGCCGACGGGCGAGACCTGGTAACTCATGGCTTACGCACGAACCCGCAGGGTCAGGCCCTTGAGGAAGTTACGCAGCAACTGGTCACCGCAGGTGCGGTAGTTGGTATGGCCGAACTTGCGGAACAGCGCGCTGAGCTCAGGCTTGGACACCGGGAACTCGGCGGCCTTGAGGATGGCGTGCATGTCGTCTTCTTTCAGTTCGAAGGCAACGCGCAGCTTCTTCAGGATGATGTTGTTGGTCACCGGGGTTTCGATCGGCTGCGGCGGACGCGTTTCGTCCTTGCCGCGCTTGAAGATCACCAGGCCATCAAGGAAGTGAGCCATGACGTCGTCCGGGCAGAATACAAAACCTTCTTCCTCATCTTTCTTGAGGTAGGTCAGCAGGTCTTCCTTGGTCACGTCCATGCCGCCGAGTTTGATGATCTCGACCATCTTGTTGTCGCTGATGTCGAGCATGTAGCGCACGCTGCGCAGTACGTCGTTGTGAATCATGGTGGGCAATCCTGGTATTCAACTGAGGACACCGCCCAGTCAGGCGGTGTCAGGAAAGGGGTGCGGCTTAGAACTTCTCTTTGCCGGACAGGTAACGCCATTGGCCCACTGGCAC
This sequence comes from Pseudomonas sp. AP19, assembly GCF_001728855.1. Taxonomy (NCBI): domain Bacteria; kingdom Pseudomonadati; phylum Pseudomonadota; class Gammaproteobacteria; order Pseudomonadales; family Pseudomonadaceae; genus Pseudomonas; species Pseudomonas sp. AP19. The sequence continues at coordinate 68,598 of NZ_LXJP01000022.1, forward strand.
TTTGCCGATGGACACGCCGCCAATGCGAATACGGCGGATGGCGATGACTTTCAGGCCAACCGCCTCGCAGAACAGAGCGATTACGCCCGGTTGCGGGTTTTTCATCGCGAAGCGCAGGCGGTTTTCGTTCTGCCAGCTGGCTTTAACGGCCGGCAGCTCTTTGCCTTTATAGGTCAGGCCGTGGTTCAGGCGATTGAGGCCGTGGGCAACCATGTCGCCTTCGACCTCCACCACGTATTCCTGCTCGATTTTGGCGGCATCGGCGGTCAACTTGCGCAGAATCTTCCAGTCCTGGGTGAACACCAGCAGGCCGCTGGCCTTGGCTTGCAGGTCGGCACTGGCGGTCAGGCGCAGAAAGTGGCCTTTGAGCGGGCGTTTGCTGAAGCGGTGTTCTTCGGACAGGGTCTCGGCGCTGATCGAGGCCATCGCCGTTTCGGCGTCCACGCCTACCGGCGCATGCAACAGAATCGTCACCGGCTCCGGCGCGGTGGCCTTGGCCTCAGGGTCGAGCTCGACCTTCTGGGTGGTGACCTTGAACTGCGGTTCGTCAATCACTTCGCCGTCCACCGAGACCCAGCCGCCTTCGATAAACAGCTCAGCCTCCCGACGGGAGCAACCGACCAGTTCAATAAGGCGTTTGGAAAGGCGTATGGGGTCAGTCATGACAAGGGCCGTAGCAAAAGGGGGCGGCTATTGTACCTGTGTGGGCGCGGTTAATCCCGGCCCCATTTCAGCGTAGTGGCTTTATTGGTGGGTACACGGTTCAAAATGTGGGAGCGGGCACTGTGTTTCGTCAGCCACTGCGCCGTTGCTGTTGGCGCAAGCGCATGTGCAGCAACGGGTACGGTTGGCCCAGGCCATCATGCTCCGCGCGTCCGATCACCTCAAAGCCCTGCTTGAAGTAAAAGCCCAGGGCCTGGGGGTTCTGTTCGTTGACGTCCAATACCTCGGCGTTCATGTGCTCGATCGCATAGCGCAGCAATTGTCGGCCCAAGCCCTGGCCGCGGTGCTGCGGGTCGATAAACAGCATCTCGACTTTACCCGCCGCTACCCCGGCAAACCCGGTAATACGCTGGCGCGCGTCTTTGGTGCAGATCAGCATGACGGCGTCCAGGTAGCGGCTCAGCACCAGTTCCTTAAGCAGCACGATGTAACTGTCCGGCAAGAAGTCGTGGGTCGCGCGCACGGACGCTTCCCAGATCTGCGCCAATTGCGCGAAGTCGCTGATTTTAGGTGTGTGGATAACCGAATGCTGACGCATGCCCGCTGCCCCTTGCCGATGATCGGCGCCGATGGGCAAACGATAGACCTAAAAAAGCCCCGCATCTTGTTCAGAGGCGGGGCTTTTTCAATTTTTTACACCCTTAATCGCGCTTTTCAGCCCACAGGTCGTATTCGTCGGCATCCGTCACCGTGCACCAGACCTTGTCGCCCGGCTTCAGGCCGCTGGCATCGTCGATAAACACGTTACCGTCGATTTCCGGCGCATCGAAGAAGCAACGGCCAACGGCGCCTTGCTCGTCGACTTCGTCGATCAGCACTTCGATTTCCTTGCCGATACGCAGTTGCAGGCGTGCCGAGCTGATGGCCTGTTGATGGGCCATGAAGCGCTCCCAACGGTCCTGCTTGACGTCGTCTGGAACGATGGCTGCGTCCAGCAGGTTGGCTGGCGCGCCTTCTACCGGCGAGTACTGGAAGCAACCGACGCGGTCGAGTTGGGCTTCGGTCAGCCAGTCCAGCAGGTACTGGAAGTCTTCTTCGGTCTCGCCAGGGAAGCCGACGATGAAGGTCGAACGGATGATCAGCTCAGGGCAGATCTCGCGCCAGTTCTTGATGCGCGCCAGGGTCTTGTCTTCGAAGGCTGGGCGTTTCATGGCCTTGAGGATTTTCGGGCTGGCGTGCTGGAACGGGATGTCCAGGTACGGCAGGATCTTGCCGGCGGCCATCAGTGGGATCAGCTCGTCCACGTGCGGGTACGGGTAAACGTAGTGCAGGCGCACCCATACGCCCAGGCTGCTCAAGGCTTCGCAGAGTTCGGTCATGCGGGTTTTCACCGGCGCGCCGTTCCAGAAGCCGGTGCGGTATTTCACATCGACGCCGTAGGCGCTGGTGTCCTGGGAGATCACCAACAGCTCTTTCACGCCGGATTTGACCAGACGCTGGGCTTCGTCGAGCACGTCGCCGACCGGGCGGCTGACCAGCTTGCCGCGCATCGACGGGATGATGCAGAAGCTGCAGCTGTGGTTGCAGCCTTCGGAAATCTTCAGGTACGCATAGTGGCGCGGCGTCAGCTTGATGCCTTGCGGCGGCACCAGGTCGATCAGTGGGTTGTGGTCCTGGCGAGGCGGCACCACCTGGTGCACGGCGTTGACCACTTGCTCGTACTGCTGCGGGCCGGTTACGGCCAGCACGCTTGGGTGCACGTTGCGGATATTGCCTTCTTCCACGCCCATGCAGCCGGTCACGATGACCTTGCCGTTTTCCTTGATCGCTTCACCGATCACTTCCAACGACTCAGCCTTTGCCGAGTCGATGAAACCGCAGGTGTTGACCACCACCACGTCGGCGTCCTGATAAGTGGACACGACGTCATAGCCTTCCATACGCAGTTGCGTGAGGATGCGCTCGGAGTCAACGAGAGCCTTCGGGCAACCCAGGGATACAAAGCCGACCTTTGGGTTGGCTTTTGCGATGGTGGTGGACATGTCTAACCTCGGTATTGAATGACGCCGCCGCCCAGGAGGGCAGGGCAGCGGACGGGCGCTTAGCGCGCCTCTGATCAAAAAGTGCGCAATTCTAGCGACGGGCAACGCACTTGACCAGCTTTATGCAGGGAAATGCGACGAGTGCTGCGCTATGCTTCGCGCCGTTGCACGCGGGTAAAACCTCGGGGTCAATAAAACGTCTGTTACGAGAAGTAAAACAGCGCATGCTAGGGTCAGCTTAGACGCGTTGTTTATATAAGACCTCAGGTCAAAGGGCAGGAGTGGTTGATGGGTCAGGCAAATAGTCAGGCAGCAGGTGCCGAGCATTCCAATGCAAAGCCGATCGGCATGTTGGTGGCGGCAGTCGGGGTGGTTTACGGCGATATCGGTACCAGCCCGCTCTATACCCTTAAAGAAGTGTTTACAGGTGGTTATGGGGTTCAAGTCAATCACGACGGGGTCTTTGGCATTCTGGCGCTGATTTTCTGGTCGCTGGTGTGGGTCGTGTCGATCAAGTACGTGCTGTTTATCCTGCGCGCGGACAACCAGGGCGAAGGCGGCATCATGGCCCTGACGGCGCTGGCGCGACGGGCGGCGTCGCCGTACCCCAAGTTGCGTTCGGTGCTGGTGATCCTCGGCTTGATCGGTGCGGCGCTGTTCTACGGCGATAGCATGATTACCCCGGCGATCTCGGTATTGTCGGCGGTTGAGGGCCTGGAACTGGCCTTTGACGGGATTGAACGTTGGGTGGTGCCGCTGTCGCTGGTGGTGCTGGTGGGGCTGTTCCTGATCCAGAAACACGGCACTGACCGCATCGGCAAGCTGTTCGGGCCGGTGATGGTGGTGTGGTTCCTGGTGCTGGGCGGTCTTGGCGTGCACGGCATCCTGCAACATCCCGAGGTGCTCAATGCGCTGAACCCCGTGTGGGGCGTGCGTTTCTTTGTGTCCCATCCGGGCATGGGCGTCGCGATTCTTGGCGCCGTGGTGCTGGCCTTGACCGGTGCCGAAGCGCTGTACGCCGACATGGGCCATTTCGGCCGCAAGCCGATCGCCCGCGCCTGGTTCGCGCTGGTGCTGCCGGCGCTGGTGCTCAACTACTTCGGCCAGGGCGCGTTGCTGCTGGAAAACCCCGAAGCGGCGCGCAACCCGTTCTACTTGCTCGCGCCGGAATGGGCCTTGGTGCCATTGGTCGCGCTGTCGACCCTGGCCACCGTGATTGCATCCCAGGCGGTGATTTCCGGCGCGTTCTCGCTGACGCGTCAGGCGATCCAGTTGGGTTACATCCCGCGCATGCACATCCAGCACACCTCCAGCGCCGAGCAAGGCCAGATCTACATCGGCGCGGTGAACTGGTCGCTGATGGTCGGCGTGATCCTGCTGGTGCTCGGCTTCGAATCCTCCAATGCCCTGGCCTCCGCCTACGGCGTGGCAGTCACCGGCACCATGTTGATTACCAGCATCCTGGTGTCGGCGGTGATGCTGCTGCTCTGGAAGTGGCCACCGGTGCTGGCGATTCCGGTGCTGATCGGCTTCCTGTTGGTGGACGGCCTGTTCTTTGCCGCCAACGTGCCGAAGATTGTCCAGGGGGGCGCCTTCCCGGTACTGGCGGGGATTGTGCTGTTTATCCTGATGACCACCTGGAAGCGCGGCAAGGAACTGCTGATGGACCGCCTCGACGAAGGTGGCCTGCCGTTGCCGATCTTTATCAGCAGTATTCGCGTGCAACCGCCCCATCGCGTGCAGGGCACCGCAGTGTTCCTCACCGCGCGCCCGGACGCCGTGCCCCACGCGCTGTTGCATAACCTGCTGCACAACCAGGTGTTGCATGAGCAGGTGGTGATGCTGACGGTGGTCTATGAAGATATTCCGCGCGTGCCAGCCTCTCGGCGGTTCGAGGTGGATGCGTACGGGGAAGGGTTCTTCCGGGTGATCCTGCACTTCGGTTTTACCGATGAGCCGGACGTGCCCGAAGCCCTGAAACTGTGCCATCTGGACGATCTGGATTTCAGCCCGATGCGCACCACGTACTTCCTCAGCCGCGAAACGGTGATCGCCTCGCGTATCAAGGGCATGGCCCGCTGGCGGGAAAGTCTGTTTGCGTTCATGTTGAAGAACGCCAACGGTAACCTGCGCTTCTTCAAGCTCCCGGTAAACCGAGTGATCGAGCTGGGCACCCAGGTCGAAATGTAAGCCACTGCAACACGGGAGCCGGCAATCGGCTCCCGTTTTCCGTCTGAACCCTGTGCAAGCTACCGTTGTCGACTAGGCTCTAAGCACTGTTTGAAGAGTGCCCACAGAACCCAGAAGAGGTGCGTCATGAGTCAGCTGCTCGAACCCTATACCCTGCGCCAATTGACTTTGCTCAACCGGATTGCCGTGTCGCCGATGTGCCAGTATTCAGCCGAGGATGGCCTGGCCAATGACTGGCACCTGGTGCACCTGGGCAGTCGCGCCGTCGGCGGCGCCGGGCTGATTTTCACCGAAGCCACCGCTGTGACCGCAGAGGGCCGCATCACCGCCCAGGACCTGGGCTTGTGGAACGACGCACAGATCGAGCCGTTGCAACGCATTACGCGCTTTATTGCCGCCCAAGGCGCGGTCGCGGGTATTCAATTGGCCCATGCCGGGCGCAAGGCCAGCACTCACCGGCCTTGGATCGGCAAGCATGGCAGCGTCAAGCCGGAAGACGGCGGTTGGGTGCCGGTAGGCCCTTCGCCAATTGCCTTTGACCCGAATCACACCCAGCCCAAAGCCTTGGACGAAGCGCAGATCCAGAGCGTGATTGGCGACTTTGTGGCCGCCGCCAAGCGTGCACTGACCGCCGGGTTTGAAGTGGTGGAAATCCACGCTGCGCACGGTTATCTACTGCACCAATTCCTGTCGCCGATCAGCAACCAGCGTCAGGACCACTACGGTGGTTCGTTTGAAAATCGCATCCGCCTGGTGCTGGAAGTGACCAAGGCCGTGCGCGAGGTCTGGCCGCAGGAACTGCCGCTGTTTGTGCGGGTTTCGGCCACTGACTGGGTGGAAGACGGCTGGAACCCCGATGAAACCGTGGAACTGGCGCGTCGCCTCAAAGACCTGGGGGTGGACCTGATCGACGTATCCTCCGGCGGCACTGCCGCCAATGCCGAAATCCCGGTGGGCCCGGGTTACCAGACGCGCTTTGCCGAGCGTGTGCGCAAAGAATCGGGTATCGCGACCGGCACGGTGGGCATGATCACCGAACCGGCCCAGGCCGAGCATATCCTGCGCACCTGCCAGGCGGACATTATCTTCCTGGCCCGTGAGTTGTTGCGTGATCCGTATTGGCCGCTGCATGCCGACGATGACTTGGGCGGGCGCAAGGCGATCTGGCCAGCGCAATACCAACGGGCGACCCACCGCGATCAGCCGATTCATGAGTCTGACCTGAGGGATTGATCCGTCGCCGGTTGCATTCAAACCCACCCTGACCCGGTGGGTTTTTTCTTGCTCGCAGGTCATGCAAGCTAAGGTCGACGCACCGTGCATGTACCGACCTCTGTGTAGGAAATAGCTGTAGGTATTTGTTATCGAAGCGTTTTTTAAGTGAATGCTCTAAAAAAATCCCACGCGTGACGAGATTGTTTCTACGCTTAGGGTAAGTCTGATTTCTGGCCCAGGGAGTCAGCCGGCTTGGCCCCGAAGGTATCGCGCCTCAAGGGAATTTGGAGGTGGGCACTCGAAGTATTTGACTGAAATCAGGAGTAACGGTCCATGACCAAATCCTATGGCATAGCGGGTGCGGTGGCGTCTTTTCTGAGTCGCCACCTGCCCTTGCGAGGGCGAAGGTTGAGTTCGGATGAAAGGGAGCTGTTGGCGCAATATCGGGCATTGACCGAAAGCGATCAAATGGCGATGCGGTATTTGATCGGGGCAATGAAGAGCGTGTCGCGGTACTGAACCGCAGGCGGGAAGCGTTCCCACGCGAGCGTGGGAACGCGTTGTATCAGGTGTATTTGCGCTTGTCCGGCGCAGGCGGGAAGTACTGATACAGCCAGGTTTCACTCAAGGTGCGGTCCTGCGTGCGAATAAACAGGCGCAGTTCCACCGGCTCAACGCTGTCGCTGGTCGGGTACCAGTCGAACAGAATGCGATAGCCCTTGATGTTGTCGAGCACCAGCACGCTGAAGTCTTTCACTTCGCCGTGGGAACAGGTCACCACCGGCTCAATGCCGGTGCCAGCGGGCAGTCGGTCCAGGCCGCCACCTTTGAAATCCACCGCAAACCGGCGTGCCCACACCTCGGGGTAGTGCTCGCCCGGTGCCCAGCCTTCGATAAAGCCGCCCATGCCTGAGCGGGTGGCGTCGACTTGCGCCAGCGGGGTACTTACCGGCGGCAGTGCGCTCCAATACAGCTTGTAGCCATAGTTGAGCGAATCGCCCGCGGCCACCGGCTTTTTCGGGGTCCAGAAGGCCACGATGTTGTCCAGGGTTTCGCCGGTGGTGGGGATTTCCAGCAGGTCGATCGAGCCTTCGCCCCAGGCGGTGGTCGGTTCTACCCACAGGCTTGGGCGCTTGCTGTACCAGTCCACGGTGTCCTGGTAGCTGGCGAACTCATGGTCGGTCTGCACCAGGCCGAAGCCTTTTGGGTCGGTGTCGGCGAACGCGTTGAATTGCAACTTTTCCGGGTTGTTCAACGGGCGGCAGATCCATTCGCCGTTGCCGCGCCACATCGCCAGGCGATCCGAATCGTGGATTTGCGGGTGGATGGTGTCGCACATGCGCCGCTCAACGGTGCCGCAGCTGAACATGCTGGTCATTGGCGCGATGCCCAACTGTTCGATGGTGGTGCGCGCATTGATATGCGCGTCGATGGCCATCACCACCTGGTTGGCCTGGCAATCGATATCGAAGCGGTAGGCGCCGGTGGCGCTCGGCGAGTCGAGCAGGGCGTAGACCACAAAGCGCGTGGCGTCCTTGGCCGGGGTTTCGAACCAGAACTGCGTGAAATCGGGGAATTCTTCGCGCTTTTTCGCGTAGGTATCAATCGCCAGGCCGCGCGCCGAAAGGCCGTACTGGCCAGTAGAGTCGACTGCGCGAAAGTAGCTGGCGCCGAGGAATGACAGCACGTCATGGCGATCCAGTTCCGGCGCCTTGAACAGCTTGAAGCCGGAGAAACCCAGGTCGCCGGTCAGCTGCTGGGTGTCGACTGTGGTCTTTTCGTAGTTGAACAGCGACGGGCGGAAATGCACTTCGCGCGCTTCGCGGGTCTTGGGGTCGACGCTGTGCATGCGCACAGGGGTCTTGAAGCCCATGCCGACGTGGAAGAATTGCACGTCGAGTTGGCCGTTCAGCTCCTTCCACAGCGAATGGTTGCCGTCATAGCCAATGGCGTTGAAATTCTGCGGGGTCATGGTCGCCAGCGTCGGCGGCAGCACCTGTTTGGTGTCTTTATACGCGGTGCCGGCGAGCTGCTTGGCCTGGGCTTTAAGCGTTTCAAAATCAAACGCGACGGCCTTGCCATCGGCGGCACGGTTTGCGGCCCAGGCGTGCGCGGAGAGCAGGCCTGTGGCCGACAAACCGGTGTAAGCCGCAATGGCCATGGATGCTTTGAGCAAATTCCTGCGGTGCATAGAGACAACCTGTCGTGAGCAAATCCCGCGCCGTTCCTGGCACGTGCTGGATCAGAAATAACGGTTCGGACATGCCTTCGGCCAAACGCAACGGACTATAAACAGACGCCGGATAGCTTAAGCGGTTCGGTGGGGAAGGAAAATTGCTTGATAGCGCAGTGATAGCTTTGCATATGAAACAAGACGTTTCCGTTACCACGGCGACGGCGTTACATCTGGAAGCACTCTAGATCGTGGCTTTTTGGCACTTAGTTTTACGCTGGGGGCCTACTGGTCCTATGAACCCAAGTGTCTGGAGGCTATGAATGAATACCCGTGGATTGCTCGACCAACTGCTCAAATCAGGCCAGGACATGTTGCAAAACAAGGCCGGCGGCCAGCGCAAGTCGGACGACAAAGGTGCCCTCGGCGGTCTGCTCGGCAGTGGTGGGCTGGGCAGTTTGCTCGGCGGTGCGGGTGGCGGAGCCCTGGCAGCCGGTGCGATGGGGCTGCTGATGGGGAATAAGAAGGCGCGTAAATTTGGTGGCAAGGCCCTGGCCTACGGTGGCCTGGCGGCATTGGGCGTGATTGCCTACAAAGCTTATGGCAATTGGCAGGCGCAGCAGGCCGGCGCGCCTCAAGGCGAACCGCAAACCATCGACCGCCTGCCACCGGCTCAGGTCGAGCAGCACAGCCAGGCCATTCTTAAGGCACTGGTCGCGGCGGCCAAGGCCGACGGGCACGTGGATGAGCGCGAACGCGCACTGATCGAGGGCGAATTCACCAAGCTGGACGACGACCGTGAACTGCAAAGCTGGCTGCATGCCGAGCTGAACAAGCCCTTGGACCCTGCCGATGTGGCGCGTGCGGCGGGCACCCCGGAAATGGCCGCCGAGATGTATGTCGCCAGCGTGATGTTGGTGGACGAGGAAAACTTCATGGAGAAGGCCTATCTGGATGAATTGGCGCGTCAGTTGAAACTCGAGCCCGGCCTGAAGACCGAGCTGGAAAAACAGGTTCGCCAAGCCACCCTCTGACCCACATCCAGCGTGATCCAACACCCCGGTCCAGACAATGGATCGGGGTGTTTTTGCATTCTGTGCGGGCTGCATCAAAACCCATTGATTAATGAGGGCTTGCGCTCAGCTATACTCCCTCCATTTGAATGGCCCTTCGAGGAATTACTGTGAAGAACTGGACCTTGCGCCAACGGATCTTGGCTAGCTTTGCGGTCATTATCGCCATCATGCTGTTAATGGTTGTGGTCTCTTATTCACGGTTGTTGAAGATTGAGTCTGGCGAGACTGCGGTCCGTGATGATGCAGTGCCGGGGGTTTATCTCAGTTCGATGATCCGCAGCGCGTGGGTCGACAGCTACCTGCACACCCTGGCTATGCTCGGTCTGCGTGACGACAAGCGCCTGACCGACGCCGACAAGGCCGACTTCAAAGCCTTCGAAGGGCGCGTCCAGACACAGATGGCCAACTACCAGCAAACCATCAACGGTCGTGAAGACCAGGCTGAGTTCAACCAATTCGAAGCCCTCCACCAGGCCTACAACAAGAGCCTGGCCACGGTGCTTGAGAGCCTGGCGCGCAATGATCTGGTCGCCGCGCGCAATGAGTTCAATAACAACCTGACGCCGGCATGGACGGCCGGGCGATTGAAGCTCAACGACATCATCACCGAAAACAAAGACGTCGCCGACCGTGCAACCAATGCCATTGATGACGCGGTATCGGCTGCAAAAATCAGCATGTTTGTATCGCTGTTGGTGGCGGTCATCGCCGCCGGCCTGTGTGGCCTGCTGCTGATGCGCGCGATCATGGCGCCGATGCAGCGCATCGTGGCGATCCTGGGCACCATGCGCGACGGTGACCTGAGTAAACGCCTGAACCTGGATCGCAAGGACGAGTTCGGCGCCGTCGAAACCGGCTTCAACGACATGATGACCGAGCTGACGGCCCTGGTGTCCCAGGCCCAGCGTTCGTCGGTACAGGTGACCACCTCGGTCACCGAGATCGCGGCTACGTCCAAGCAGCAACAGGCCACTGCCACCGAAACGGCGGCAACTACCACCGAGATTGGCGCGACTTCACGCGAGATCGCCGCCACGTCCAAGGACTTGGTTCGCACCATGACCGAAGTCTCCACCGCCGCCGACCAGGCATCGGTCGCCGCCGGTTCCGGCCAGCAAGGCCTGGCGCGCATGGAAGAAACCATGCATTCGGTAATGGGCGCTGCCGACCTGGTCAACGCCAAGCTGGCGATCCTCAATGAGAAGGCCGGCAACATCAACCAGGTGGTGGTCACCATCGTCAAGGTGGCCGACCAGACCAACCTGCTGTCGCTCAACGCCGCCATCGAGGCCGAGAAGGCCGGTGAATACGGTCGAGGGTTTGCCGTGGTGGCCACTGAAGTGCGGCGCCTGGCCGACCAGACCGCCGTGGCCACCTATGACATCGAGCAAATGGTGCGCGAGATCCAGTCGGCGGTGTCGGCCGGCGTGATGGGCATGGACAAGTTCTCTGAAGAAGTCCGTCGCGGAATGTTCGAAGTGCAGCAAGTGGGCGAGCAACTGTCGCAGATCATCCATCAGGTACAGGCCCTGGCGCCGCGGGTGTTGATGGTCAACGAAGGCATGCAGGCCCAGGCCACCGGCGCCGAGCAAATCAATCACGCGCTGGTGCAATTGGGCGATGCCAGCAGCCAGACCGTGGAGTCCCTGCGCCAGGCCAGCTTTGCCATTGATGAGCTGAGCCAGGTTGCGGTCGGCCTGCGCAGCGGCGTCTCGCGTTTCAAAGTCTGATGAGCGACCTCGCGGCTAAACGCGGTGCCGTCCCGGCAGCGAAAAAGGCGTTGTTCCTGGTGTTCCACATCGGCGGTGAACGCTACGCGCTGAGGGCCACGGAAGTGGCCGAGGTGCTGCCGCGCCTGCCGCTCAAACCGATTGCCCACGCGCCGCTGTGGGTAGCGGGGATCTTTGCCCACCGGGGTGTGTTGGTGCCTGTTATCGACCTGTGTGCCTTGACCTTCGGTACGCCGGCAAAGGCCCGCACCAGCACGCGCCTGGTGCTGGTCAATTACCAGCCGCAGCCATGGGTGCAGGCGCGCTGGCTGGGGTTGATCCTGGAACAAGCCACCGACACCCTGCGTTGCAGCCTTGAGGAATTCAAGCCGTATGGGCTGGATAATCGCGAAACGCCATACCTGGGGCTGGTGCGTGAAGATGCCTTGGGCTTGATGCAGTGGATTGGTGTCAACGAACTGCTCACTGAGCCTGTGCGCACCTTGCTGTTTTCCGCCGAGCTGAGCCTATGAACCACGACCCGCGGTTCTTTGCCTTCTTGAAGGAACGCATCGGCCTGGATGTCGCTTCGGTGGGTGAGGCGATTATCGAACGCGCGGTGCGTCAACGCAGCCAGGCCGTGCAAGCGTCCACCGCCGAGGCTTATTGGCAGCACCTGCAAAGCTCCCATGATGAGCAGCAGGCGCTGATCGAAGCGGTGATCGTCCCTGAAACCTGGTTTTTCCGTTACCCCGAATCCTTTGCGACCCTGGCCCGCTTGGCCAAGGCACGTCTGGCCGAGATCAAGCACATGCGTGCCCTGCGCATTCTCAGCTTGCCGTGCTCCACCGGTGAAGAGCCGTATTCGATTGCCATGGCCTTACTCGATGCCGGGCTTGCGCCGCACCAATTCAAGGTGCAGGGCATGGATGTCAGCCCGTTGTCGGTGGAGCGTGCCAAACGTGGGGTGTATGGCAAGAATTCCTTTCGCGGCAGCGACATCGAGTTTCGTGAGCGCCATTTCACGGAGCAGGCCGATGGTCATCGCATCGCTGACCGGGTGCGTGAACAAGTACGCCTGCACGTCGGCAACCTGCTGGACCCTGCGCTGCTGGCCCATGAGTCGAGCTACGACTTTGTGTTCTGTCGCAACCTGCTGATCTACTTTGACCAGCCGACCCAGAAGCAAGTGTTCGACGTGCTCAAGGCCCTCACCCATGTCGACGGTGTACTGTTTATCGGCCCGGCCGAAGGCAGTTTGTTGGGGCGTCATGGCATGCGCTCGATTGGCGTACCGCAATCCTTTGCGTTCAGCCGGCATGACGAGCCGGTCAAGCCGGAGCCGGTTTTTATCCCCATGCCTGCGCCGGTGCCACAGCGCAGCGCGGCGCCGATGCCGCTCAAGCCGCGGCCGTTCAGCACCGTGAGTGCCCAGGTGGTGCCCATCAAGGCGCCGCACACCGATACCGGCGACTTGCTGAGTCGGATCGCGACCCTGGCCAACGAAGGTAAAAGCGTTGAGGCCCGCGCCGCCTGTGAACAGTATTTGAGTAACCATCCGCCTGCCGCCCAAGTGTTTTACTGGCTGGGGCTGCTCAGCGATGTGGCCGGCAGCGCCCTGGAAGCCCAGGGTTATTATCGGAAAGCCTTGTACCTGGAACCGCAGCACCCGCAGGCCCTGATGCACCTGGCCGCGTTGCTCGAATCCCAGGGCGACCGTGCGGGGGCGCGCCGATTGCAGGCGCGTGCCGCCCGTAGCGAGCGAGCTGACAGTGAGTCCAAACGATGAGTAGCCCTGACGCACTCAATACCGCAGGCCTGGACCTGACCCTGGCCGACACCCAAGCCATTGATGATTGCTGGAACCGTATCGGCATCCATGGCGACAAGTCCTGCCCTTTGCTGCCCGAGCACATTCACTGCCGCAACTGCTCGGTGTATTCCGCCGCCGCCACGCGCTTGCTCGATCGTTACGCTTTGCAGCAAGACGACCAACGCCCGCAGGCGGCCGCTGAAGTCGAGAGTGACGTCGTCACTCGATCGCTGTTGATGTTCCGTCTTGGCGAAGAATGGCTGGGCATTGCAACCCGTTGCCTGGTGGAGGTGGCGCCGCTGCAACCGATTCATTCGCTGCCGCATCAGCGTTCCCGCGCACTGCTCGGTGTGGCCAATGTGCGCGGCGCGCTGGTGGCGTGTTTATCGCTGGTCGAGTTGCTGGGGCTGGACCCCGCCAACCCTGGCGCGACGGGCGGGCGTGTGATGCCGCGCATGTTGATTATTGCCGCGCAGGACGGCCCGGTGGTGGTGCCGGTGGATGAGGTCGACGGCATTCATGCCATCGACGAACGCACCTTGAAGGCGGCGTCGGCCTCCGGCACCCAGGCCAGTGCGCGTTTTACCCAAGGTGTGTTGCAGTGGAAAGGCCGCAGCCTGCGGTGGCTGGATGAGGAGCAATTGCTGTCTGCCGTGACCCGGAGCCTTACATGACCCCCGACCAGATGCGTGACGCCTCGCTGCTGGAGCTGTTCAGCCTGGAAGCCGATGCGCAGACCCAGGTATTGAGCGCCGGCCTGTTGGCTCTGGAGCGCAACCCGACCCAGGCCGACCAGCTTGAAGCCTGCATGCGCGCCGCGCACTCGCTCAAGGGCGCGGCGCGGATTGTCGGGGTGGACGCCGGCGTCAGCGTGGCTCACGTCATGGAGGATTGCCTGGTCAGCGCCCAGGAAAACCGCCTGTACCTGCAACCCGAGCACATCGACGCCTTGCTGCAAGGCACCGACCTGCTGATGCGTATCGCCACGCCCGGCAACGACGTGGGCTCGGCGGATATCGACGCCTATGTGGCCCTGATGGAACGCCTGCTCGACCCGTCGCAGCCGACCGTCAGGGTTGAGCCGGCGCCAGCGCCCACGCCCGCTCCGGCGCCTGTGATCGAGGAACTGTCACCGGAGCCCGAGCCTGCGCCCGCGGTGATGCCTTCAGCGCCGCGCCAGAACAAACCCATGACCGAAGGCGGCGAGCGCGTGCTGCGGGTGACCGCCGAGCGCTTGAACAGCCTGCTGGATCTGTCCAGCAAATCGCTGGTGGAAACCCAGCGCCTCAAGCCTTACCTGGCCAGCATGCAGCGCCTCAAACGCATTCAAAGCAACAGTGCGCGCGCCTTGGAAACGCTGGATGGGCAACTTAGGGCGCTGGATTTGAGCCTTGAAGCGCAGGAGGCCCTGGCCGACACCCGCCGTCTTTTAAGCGAAGCCCAGGCCTTGCTGGCGGAAAAAACCGCCGAGCTGGATGAGTTCGGCTGGCAGGCCGGGCAGCGTGCCCAGGTGCTTTACGACACGGCGTTGGCCTGCCGCATGCGGCCGTTTGCCGATGTCCTCGCCGGGCAGGTGCGCATGGTCCGCGACCTTGGCCGCAGCCTGGGCAAGCAGGTGCGCCTGGAGATCGAGGGTGAAAAGACCCAGGTCGACCGCGACGTGCTGGAAAAACTCGAAGCGCCGCTCACCCACTTGCTGCGCAATGCCGTCGACCACGGTATCGAAATGCCCGAGCAGCGCATGCTCGCCGGCAAACCTGCTGAAGGCTTGATCCGCCTGCGCGCCTCCCACCAGGCCGGCCTGCTGGTGCTGGAACTGAGTGACGACGGCAATGGTGTTGACCTGGAGCGCCTGCGCGGCACCATCGTCGACCGGCACCTGTCACCCCTGGAAACCGCCCAGCGCTTGAGCGAAGAAGAACTGCTGACGTTCCTGTTCCTGCCGGGTTTCAGCCTGCGCGACAAGGTTACCGAAGTGTCCGGGCGTGGCGTCGGCCTCGACGCGGTGCAGCATATGGTTCGCCAACTGCGCGGCGCGGTGGTGCTGGAGCAGACGGCGGGGCAGGGCAGTCGCTTCCATCTGGAGGTGCCCTTGACCCTGTCGGTGGTGCGCAGCCTTGTGGTGGAAGTCGGCGAAGAGGCCTACGCATTCCCATTGGCCCACATCGAGCGTATGTGCGACCTGGCACCCGACGACATCGTGCAATTGGAAGGCCGTCAGCATTTCTGGCACGAAGGCCGGCATGTCGGCCTGGTTGCCGCCAGCCAGTTGTTGCAGCGCCCCCCGGGGCAGAGTAATGAAGAAACCTTGAAGGTGGTGGTGATCCGCGAGCGCGATGCGGTGTATGGCATTGCGGTGGAGCGCTTTGTCGGCGAGCGCACCCTGGTGGTGTTGCCGCTGGATGATCGCCTGGGCAAAGTCCAGGACATCTCCGCCGGGGCCTTGCTGGATGACGGCTCGGTGGTATTGATCGTCGACGTCGAAGACATGCTGCGGTCGGTGGATAAATTGCTCAACACCGGCCGCCTGGAGCGCATCGCCCGGCGCAGCCAGCAGGCTACCGAAGCGCCGCGTAAGCGGGTGCTGGTGGTGGATGACTCGCTCACCGTGCGAGAGCTGCAGCGCAAATTGTTACTTAATCGTGGTTATGAAGTGGCCGTAGCGGTGGATGGCATGGACGGTTGGAATGCGCTGCGCTCCGAAGACTTCGACTTGTTGATCACTGACATTGATATGCCTCGAATGGACGGTATTGAATTGGTCACACTCTTGCGCCGTGATACTCGCCTGCAATCGTTGCCGGTGATGGTGGTCTCGTATAAGGATCGCGAAGAAGACCGGCGTCGTGGGCTGGACGCCGGTGCCGACTATTATCTGGCTAAAGCCAGTTTCCATGATGACGCCTTGCTGGACGCCGTGATCGAACTGATTGGAGGCGCCCGGGCATGAGAATCGCGATCGTCAATGACATGCCCCTGGCGGTGGAAGCCTTGCGGCGCGCCTTGAGTTATGAACCCGCGCACGAAGTGGTGTGGGTGGCCAACAATGGCCTTGAAGCGGTACAGCGCTGCGCCGAACTGACGCCGGACATGATCCTGATGGACTTGATCATGCCGGTGATGGACGGCGTGGAAGCCACCCGGCAGATCATGGCCGAGACCCCGTGCCCGATCCTGATCGTCACCGTGGACCGTCAGGCCAATGTCAGTCGGGTGTTTGAAGCCATGGGCCACGGCGCCCTGGACGTGGTGGATACACCGGCGCTGGGCGTGGGCAACCCCAAGGATGCGGCGGCACCGTTACTGCGCAAGATCCTCAACATTGGCTGGCTGATCGGCCAGCGCGGCACCCGCGTACGCGCCGAAACCGCGCCCCCGCGCGCCACCGGCAAGCGCCAGCGCCTGGTGGCGATCGGGTCGTCGGCGGGCGGGCCGGCCGCCCTGGAAATCCTCCTCAAGGGTTTGCCGCGAGACTTTCCTGCGGCCATTGTGCTGGTGCAGCATGTGGACCAGGTGTTTGCCGCCGGCATGGCCGAGTGGCTGAGCAGCGCCTCTGGCCTGCCGGTGCGCCTGGCCCGTGAAGGTGAACCGCCACAGGCGGGTACGGTGTTGCTGGCCGGCACCAACCACCATATTCGCCTGTTGAAAAATGGCACGCTAGCCTATACCGCAGAGCCGGTGAACGAGATTTACCGGCCGTCCATCGACGTGTTTTTCGAGAGCGTCGCCAGCTACTGGAACGGCGATGCCGTCGGCGTATTGCTCACCGGCATGGGGCGCGACGGCGCCCAGGGCCTCAAGTTGTTGCGTGAACAAGGATATTTGACCATCGCCCAGGATCAGCAAAGCTCGGCGGTGTATGGCATGCCCAAAGCGGCGGCGGCGATTGATGCTGCTGTTGAAATTCGCCCACTGGATAGAATTGCGCCCCGATTGCTGGAGGTATTTGCGAAATGATCCGTACCTCCCGCTGCTGGCTTGCAGGTAGTAATTCAGGTGACTGCACATGAGTGATTTACAGATCGACGACATCAAGACCGACGAAAACGCAGCCATGGTGTTGCTGGTCGACGACCAGGCCATGATCGGCGAGGCCGTGCGGCGTGGGCTGGCCCATGAAGAGAACATCGACTTTCACTTTTGCGCCGATCCGCACCAGGCGATTGCCCAGGCAATCCGTATCAAGCCCACCGTCATCCTGCAAGACTTGGTCATGCCGGGCCTCGACGGCCTGACGCTGGTGCGCGAATACCGCAACCACCCGGCCACGGCGAACATCCCGATCATCGTGCTCTCGACCAAGGAAGACCCGCTGATCAAAAGCGCGGCGTTCTCGGCCGGGGCCAATGATTATTTGGTCAAGCTGCCGGATAACATCGAGCTGGTGGCGCGCATTCGCTATCACTCGCGCTCGTATATGACGCTGTTGCAGCGGGATGCGGCCTACCGCGCGCTGCGGGTCAGCCAGCAACAGCTGCTGGATACCAATCTGGTGCTGCAACGGTTGATGAACTCCGACGGCTTGACCGGGCTGTCCAACCGCCGCCACTTTGACGAATACCTGGAGCTGGAATGGCGCCGTGCCATGCGTGACCAGACGCAGCTGTCGCTGTTGATGATCGACGTCGACTTCTTCAAGACCTACAACGACAGCTTTGGCCATGTCGAGGGTGACGAAGCCCTGCGTAAAGTCGCCGCTGCCATCCGCGAAGCCAGCAGCCGTCCTTCCGACCTGCCGGCGCGTTACGGCGGTGAAGAGTTTGCGCTGGTGCTGCCGAACACCTCGCCGGGTGGTGCGCGCCTGGTGGCGGAAAAGCTGCGCATGGCCGTTGCCGCGCTGAAAATCCCGCATATCGCACCGGCTGAAGGCTCGAGCCTGACCATCAGCATCGGCCTGTCGACCATGACCCCGCAGCAGAGCAGCGACTGTCGGCTGCTGATCATGGCGGCCGACAAGGGTTTGTATACGGCCAAGCATAATGGGCGTAACCAGGTGGGTATCGAATAATTCGGTACAACGCTAATCCCTTGTGGGAGCGGGCTTGCTCGCGAATGCGGTATGTCAGGTAATGAATCAGTGACTGACCCACCGCATTCGCGAGCAAGCCCGCTCCCACATTTGGATCTTGATTGTTCTTGTGATCGCCTGCAAACCCGCCTTTTCGCCAAGCGGGCTGCCGTTCGCGTGTGTTTGTCGTTATACTCGTCGGCTTTCAAAAGTTCGCCAACGAGTGCTGCCCGCCATGGAAATCAACCCGATCCTTAACACCATCAAGGACCTGTCCGAGCGCTCCGAAACTATTCGGGGGTATCTTTGACTACGATCAAAAGCATGAGCGTCTGACCGAAGTCAATCGCGAGCTTGAAGATCCGGCTGTCTGGAACAAACCTGAATACGCCCAGGAACTGGGCCGCGAGCGCGCTGCGCTGGCGCAGATCGTCGACACCCTCGACGAATTGAACACCGGTCTGGGCGATTGCCGCGACCTGCTGGACATGGCCGTTGAAGAAAACGACGAAGGCGCAGTGGGCGATGTCGTCGCCGAGCTGGCCCGTCTCGAGGAAAACCTCGCCAAGCTTGAATTCCGCCGCATGTTCAGCCACGAAATGGACCCGAACAACGCCTACCTGGACATCCAGGCCGGTTCCGGCGGCACCGAGGCCCAGGACTGGGCCAACATCCTGTTGCGCATGTACCTGCGTTGGGCTGACAAGCGCGGTTTCGACGCCACCATCATGGAACTGTCGGCCGGTGAAGTCGCCGGTATCAAGGGCGCGACCGTGCACATCAAGGGTGAATACGCCTTTGGCTGGCTGCGTACCGAGATTGGTGTGCATCGCCTGGTGCGCAAGAGCCCGTTCGACTCCGGCAACCGTCGCCACACGTCGTTCTCCGCGGTGTTCGTCTCCCCAGAGATCGACGACAAAGTGGAAATCGAGATCAACCCGGCCGACCTGCGAATCGACACCTACCGCTCCTCCGGTGCCGGTGGTCAGCACGTAAACACCACCGACTCGGCCGTACGTATTACCCACGTACCGACCAACACCGTGGTCAGCTGCCAGAACGAACGTTCCCAGCACGCGAACAAGGACACCGCCATGAAAATGCTGCGGGCCAAGTTGTACGAGCAGGAAATGCAGAAGCGCAACGCGGCTTCGCAGGCCTTGGAAGACACCAAGTCGGATATCGGCTGGGGTCACCAGATCCGTTCTTATGTGCTCGATGCGTCGCGGATCAAGGATCTGCGCACTAACATCGAACGCAGCGACTGCGACAAGGTGCTCGACGGTGATATCGACGAATACCTGGAAGCCAGCCTGAAATCGGGCCTGTAAAAAGACTGTAGGAGCCGGGCGGACGTCTAGTCCTTGCCCGGCGATCCCCTGCCGAAGGCTGGGGAAAACGTACCTGTGATGGAATTTCAAAAGACATGAGCGACCAACAACTCGACCCGCAAGCCCTGCAACAGGAAGAAAACTCCCTGATCGCCCTGCGCAAGGAAAAGCTTGCTGCCGAGCGCGCCAAGGGCAATGCCTTCCCGAACGACTTCCGCCGCGAAAACTACTGCGATGCCTTGCAGAAACAGTACGCGGACAAGACCAAGGAAGAGCTGGCAGAGGCTGCAATCCCGGTCAAGGTGGCAGGTCGCATCATGCTCAACCGTGGCTCGTTCATGGTGATCCAGGACATGACCGGGCGCATTCAGGTTTACGTCAACCGTAAAACCCTGCCCGAAGAAACCCTGGCCTCGGTGAAAACCTGGGACATGGGCGACATCATTGCCGCCGAAGGTACGCTGGCGCGTTCCGGCAAGGGCGACCTGTACGTTGAAATGACGAACGTGCGCCTGCTGACCAAATCCCTGCGCCCGCTGCCGGACAAGCACCACGGCCTGACCGACACCGAACAGCGCTATCGCCAGCGTTACGTTGACCTGATCGTCAACGAAGACGTGCGTCAGACCTTCCGCGTGCGTTCCCAGGTTATCGCGCACATCCGCAGCTTCCTGATGAAGCGTGACTTCCTGGAAGTGGAAACGCCGATGCTGCAAACCATCCCCGGTGGTGCCGCAGCCAAGCCGTTCGAAACGCATCACAACGCGCTGGACCTGGAAATGTTCCTGCGTATCGCGCCTGAGCTGTACCTCAAGCGCCTGGTGGTTGGCGGTTTCGAAAAAGTCTTCGAGATCAACCGTAACTTCCGTAACGAAGGCGTCTCGACCCGTCACAACCCTGAATTCACCATGTTGGAGTTCTACCAGGCGTACGCCGACTACGAAGACAACATGGACCTGACCGAAGAACTGTTCCGCGAACTGGCGCAGCTGGTACTGGGCAGCACCGACGTGCCTTACGGCGACAAGGTGTTCCACTTCGGCGAGCCGTTTGTGCGCCTCTCGGTGTTCGACTCGATCCTCAAGTACAACCCCGAGTTGACCGCTGACGACCTGACCGACATCGACAAGGCTCGCGCCATCGCCAAGAAAGCCGGCGCCAAGGTGCTCGGCTTTGAAGGCCTGGGCAAACTGCAGGTGATGATTTTCGAGGAGCTGGTGGAGCACAAGCTGGAGCAGCCGCACTTCATTACCCAGTACCCGTTCGAAGTGTCGCCGCTGGCCCGTCGCAACGATGACAACCCGAACGTCACCGACCGTTTCGAGCTGTTCATCGGCGGCCGTGAAATTGCCAACGCCTACTCCGAGCTTAATGACGCGGAAGACCAGGCTGAACGCTTCATGGCGCAGGTGGCCGACAAGGACGCCGGCGACGACGAAGCCATGCACTACGACGCCGACTTCGTCCGCGCGCTGGAATACGGCATGCCGCCGACTGCCGGTGAAGGCATCGGTATCGACCGGTTGGTGATGTTGTTGACCAACTCGCCGTCGATCCGCGACGTGATCTTGTTCCCGCACATGCGGCCACAAGCGTAACCGTAGCGAAATTCGAAGCCGCCTTTTATAAGGCGGCTTTTTTATGGGGTGTATTTAGCCGTCAAGAGAACGGCGCCAGGTGATCGTTCCCACGGCGATTGGTTTGCGTGGGAATGCAGCCCGTGACGCTCCGCGTCACCTTTTAAAGGAAGATCTGTGGTGAACCGCGTAATGGCTCAAGAAGGCGCCGCCGGCATTGCTGCTGCCGTGGCTGAAAGCGTCCAATACCAGGGCCGCAAGGCCAGTCGCCGGGGCAGCGAGCAACGCAGGCAAGACATTCTCGATGCGGCCATGCGCATTGTCGTGCGCGATGGTGTACGGGCCGTGCGCCATCGCGCGGTGGCGGCGGAAGCCGGTGTGCCATTGTCGGCCACCACCTACTATTTCAAGGACATCGATGACTTGCTCACCGATACCTTCGCCCAATACGTCGAGCGCAGCGCGGCCTTCATGGGCAAATTGTGGGTGCGCAACGAAGGCCTGCTGCGCGAGATGGTCGCCTATGGCGATGGCAGCCAGGCATCACGCTCGCAACTGGCGGATGACATCGCAAAGCTGACCGCCGATTACGTCATGCGCCAACTGACCAACCGCCGTGAGCACTTGATGGCTGAACAGGCCTTTCGCCAGGAGGCCTTGCTCAACCCGCGTCTGGCGGAACTGGTGCGTTCCCATCAGCAAATTCTGTTGCAGGGCACCGGGCAGTTTTTCCAGGTATTGGGTTCCCGCGAGCCGCAACAGGATGCCAAAGTGTTGACGGCGATAATCGGTCGGATGGAATATCAGGGCCTGCTTGGCGGCCCAGAGCCTCTGACCGCTGAAGAGATGCTTGAGATTCTCAAGCGTTACATGCATTTGGTGTTGGCCTCGGTCTAGCTGAATGCGGGATCTGCTTTATGTGGGAGTTGGCTTGCCTGCGATAGCATCACCTCGAGTCACCTGACGCACCGAGGTGCCTGTATCGCAGGTAAACCAGCGCCCACACAGGATGGGGTGCTCAATGAAAGCCTGGCGTGTCGCAGTCATCACCTTGTCGTTCCTGTTACTCAGCGGGTGCCTGGTGACGTTCAAGGACCCGCTGCCGGCCAAAGAAGCCGCACCGGATGCCTTGCTCGGCCGCTGGTCGAGTAAAAATGCCTGGGGCGAGCCGCTCAACCTGCAGATTACCCGCGTCGGTGAGCACCGTTACAAAGCGGTGAGCTACCCTAAAGCCAAGCCGGGCCAGCGCGATGAATACCTGTTCACGGTCTCTCGCCATGGCAACCGCTGGTACCTGTCGGCGCCATTACCGGACACATTCGGCGGGCATTTCTTCCTGGCGGGTTTCGACTTTGAAGGCGAGCGCGACAAAAAGCATGAATTGGTGGTCTACAACCTCGACCTTGAGCAAATCCATCAAGCCATCGGCCAACAGGCGCTGCATGGCAGCAGCGTGGACACCGTCGAGGGCGCCGGCGTGTTGGTGGACAGCCCGATGGACCAGGTGTTTGCCTACCTGGATGACCCGGCCAATGCCGATGTGTTCGTTGAAGCCGTGCGCTACCAGCGTGCGGGCAAATAACGTTTAAAGAGGAAGCACCGGGTGGACGATTACCAGCAGACGATACGCACCTTGTCCGATCGCATAGTGCTGGCGCAAACACCGATTCGCGTGCTCGACGCCGTGAAGTGGGACGAGAACATTCGCCAGGGATTCCTCAAGGCCAAGGGCAAGGCGATGCCCGCCGTGGACCGCGACTATTACCTGAACCGGCCGCTGTCGTTCGACTCCAGTGCGGTGAAGCTGGAGTTCCAGAACATCGAGCGCGACATTACCCGACGTCTCGGCCAGTTCAGCCCGGTGGGGCAGATCATGCGTCGCATGTGCCGCGAATACCGCATGGTGGTGCGTATGCTGGAAGCCCGTGGCACCGAGGACTTCGGCCTGATCTCCCAGGAACTCTACGGCGCCGCCTCCGATGCTTTCCACGCCGGCGATCCGACCCTGGCGGACCTGGGCTTGATGCTCTCCGACTACCTCAACAACATCGACGGCCGTGGCGACCTCAAGGACGAAGCCAAGACCCTTACCGCCAAAGATGCCGTGGCGCTGTTGCAAACCCGCCTCAACAAGGTGTTTGGCGAAGCGGAAGAAACCATTCGCGTGTTCGAGTCTGACGGGATCGTCGCCGACGCGGCGGCGGGCGCCGACTACATCAAGATCCGCGCCGACGCGATGTTCAACGAGCGTGATGTACGCGCACTGGAAGTGCACGAAGGCCTGGTGCACGTCGGCACCACGCTCAATGGCCAGAATCAGCCGATCTGCACCTTCCTGTCCAAGGGGCCGCCGTCGTCCACGGTGACCCAGGAAGGCCTGGCGATTCTGATGGAAATCATTACCTTTGCGTCCTACCCCAGCCGCCTGCGCAAACTGACTAACCGCACCCGCGCCATCCACATGGTGGAGGAGGGCGCCGACTTCCTGCAGGTGTTCGAGTTCTTCCGCGAGCAAGGCTTTGAAATGGCCGAAAGCTACGGCAACGCCAGCCGGGTGTTCCGTGGCTCGACGCCCACAGGCCTGCCGTTTACCAAGGATTTGTCCTATCTCAAGGGCTTTATCATGGTCTACAACTACATTCAGCTGGCCGTGCGCAAAGGCAAGCTGGAACAAGTGCCGCTGTTGTTCTGCGGCAAGACCACCCTGGAAGACATGCGTACCTTGCGCCAACTGGTCGATGAAGGCCTGGTGGTGCCGCCCAAGTACCTGCCCGAGCAGTTTCGCGACATGAACGCACTGGCGGCGTGGATGTGTTTCTCCAACTTCCTCAACCACTTGAGCCTGGACCGGATCGAGGCGGATTACTCGAATATCCTTTAGGCAATTTAACTGACGAAACCGATTAAAAAATGTGGGCGCGGGCTTGCTCGCGAAAGCGGTGCATCAGCCACACATGTATCGACTGACACGCCGCCTTCGCGAGCAAGCCCGCTCCCACATTTGGATCTCCACAAGGCTGCAGATCGCGGCCAAATCGCGAGGCTTCAACGGATGAGAATCCTCGGCATTCTTTGCCTGCTACTCACATTGAACGGCTGCAGTTCGCTGCTGTTCTACCCTGAACCCGGGCTGCCGTTCACGCCGGAAAAAGCCCACCTGCAATACCGCGATGTCACGTTGACCACCGCCGACGGCGTCAAGCTGCATGCCTGGTGGCTGCCGGCCAAACCCGGGGTGCCCGTCAAAGGCACGGTGCTGCACCTGCACGGCAACGGCGGCAACCTCGCCTGGCACTTGGGCGGCAGTTGGTGGTTGCCGGAGCAGGGCTACCAAGTGCTGCTGCTGGACTATCGCGGTTATGGGCTGTCGCAAGGCAAGCCGTCGTTGCCAGCGGTTTACCAAGACATCGATGCTGCCTTTAAGTGGATCGACAAGGCGCCCGAAACCCAGGGCCAGCCGCTGGTGGTGTTGGGCCAAAGCCTGGGTGGTGCGCTGGCGGTGCATTACCTGGCGGCGCACCCGGAACGTCAGCCACAACTGAAGGCGCTGGTGCTGGATGGCGTGCCTGCCAGTTATCGTGACGTAGGACAATTCGCGCTCAGCACGTCCTGGTTAACATGGCCGTTTCAGGTGCCGCTGTCCTGGCTGGTGCCGGACGCTGACAGTGCGATCAACGCCATGCCCCGACTGACCGGTGTGCCGAAGCTGCTGTTCCATAGCCTGGATGATCCGATTGTGCCGGTGGCTAACGGTATTCGCCTGTATCAGGCCGCGCCGCCGCCGAGGGTGTTGCAGTTGACCCGTGGCGGCCATGTGCAGACCTTTGCCGACAAGACCTGGCAAACCGTGATGCTGCGTTACCTGGACGACCCGCAGCACTTCAACGGCCTGCGCCGCCTGGGTGAAATTCCGAATTACCCTGTTCCTAAAGTTGATTCATCAGAGAGCCCGCAATGAGCGAAGAACGCAATATGATCCCGCTGATCCTCACCGGTATCGGCACCATCATCGGTACCGTCGGTTGCCTGTGGTTCTATGGCTACCTGCACTTCGCCAAGCCGGAAGATGCATTGCTGCTCAGCGACTTCACGATGCTCAAGACCGTACCGGGCGAGGACTATAAAATTTCCCTGACCCCGGCCGCACAAATCGCGCAATGCGTTGATGGCGTATTGGTGATGTTCGATACCGAGCAGAAAGGCTTGAGTGGCGTGCTGGTCAACAACAAGAAGCAAGCGGTGCGTTGCATGGGGCAGGAAACCCCGCAACTGCAGGAATAGCCCGATCACCGAAATATCTGGAACCGTCTTGCGTAACACGCCACAGAGGGCGATGTAACTTACGCAAACGGGGCGGGGAAGGTGGTCATAAATATTGGCGCAATACGCAACATGCTGGACATGGCCAGAGGGCATGAGTCGCTGACGCGGCAGGATGCGCAGGCTGAGGGGCTAAGGCAGCTGATGGAGCGGCTGTCGGACAACACCGATGAGCGCAAAAAGGTCATGCATGCGGACGAGCCGGAGCGTCCCATTACCTTCGGATAGCCGAAAAAAAACCCACCGTAAGGTGGGTTTTTTTATCCAGCTTCAGTCAATCAGTTCGCCATCGACGAACGTGGCTTCACTGGCTGGTTGTCGTTGGAGATGGTCACTTCAACGCGGCGGTTCATGGCACGGCCCGAGACGCTGCCGTTGTCGGCAACCGGGTATTCCTTGCCGTAACCCTGGGTCACGATGCGCGAGATATCCACGCCCTGTTGAGCCAGTGCACGCTGTACGGACGCCGCACGACGTTCGGACAGGCTCTGGTTGTACGAGTCGGAACCGGTGCTGTCGGTGTAGCCTTCGACGATCACTTTACGGTCCGGGTTATCACGCAGGAACTGCGCCAGCTTGGTGATGTTCACCAGGCCGCTGGATTTCAGGTCGGACTTGTTGGTGGCGAACAGCACGTCACCGAAGGTCACCAGGGTGCCGCGATCAGTCTGCTTGGCGTTCAAGCTGTCTTGCAGTTGCTTGATCTGCGCATCACGGGCTTGCAGCAGGGCGCGGGCACGTTCGTCACCGGCGTTTTTCAGCTGGGCTTCGGATTGGCGCAGGGCGATGGTGTCTTTCGCCACTTCAACGCGCTGGTTGGTCAGGTAGGCCAGTTGGTCGACTTTCTTCTGGTCTTCCTTGTCACGGTAGGCCTTGTCAGCCTTGTCCAGCCAATCCTGGGCGTCCTTGGTTTCCAGCGCCGCTACCTTGGTGGCATTCGGGTTGGCTTGCAGGGCCGAGAAGTTGGTCCGTGCGTTTTCCAGGTTCGCGTTCGGCGGGGTGGAGCAGGCCGCCAGAGCAACGCTCATCGCCAGCAGGGCAGGGATCATCAGTTGTTTACGCATAGTCGTGTCGTCCTTTCAATTCGATATCGGGTGCACTGCAATCAGTGGCGGCGGCTTATTGCTGTTTGATAACAGCCGGGCGCATGCCTTCCTGACGCAGCTCCTGAACAGCTTTCTGGGAGTCCTTCACAGCCTGGTCAGCCTTGGCAGCCTGGGCTTTGCGCTCAGCGACGCGGGCATCCCATTCGGCTTGTTCGGCCAGCTGACGCGCCTTGTCGTAGTTCTTGTCGTGCATGGCGATTTCAGCTTCTTTGAGCTTGTCCTGAGCCGACTTCATTTCTACGGCGGCGTACTCGGTACCCCCGGCGCTGACGGCGCTGTTCACCGCAGATTGGGTCACGGCGTATTGCTCGGTCGGTGGGTTACCGGCGCAGCCCGCCAGTACGAAGCTGGTGCCGATTGCCAGCGCGGCCAATTTGAGCCCGCGCAGGTGGTTAAACGAGGATTTGGCAGTGCTGGTCTTCATCGTCTTCAACTCCATTGGATTACTCCTCAAAAACATCAAAATCCACTTCGTTGGTCAGCGGTCGCGGCCCCTGCGGTAAAGCGCGTGGTGCCTTTTCAAACGGCCGTTCCAACTGATGGCTTACTGGCTGTGACCTGATGCTTTTTTCAAAAGTTCAGAGAAGATGGCGATTTGCCTAAAAAAATATCTGACTGTTTGGTCAGCGTTTAAAAGTTTGAACTTTTGCTTTGCGCAAAGGTACGCCGAGCCTGCGCGAGGCCCGGAATACCTGGGGTTGGAAGGGGTTTAACGGAGGGTAATCAGTGCTTCTGTTCGTCGGTACCGGCCGATAAATCATGCAGATAGCGCCGCGACAGGGTGAGAAAACGCGGAGTAGGGCCGACGTCTTCGTACAGCGGGTCCCCCTCTTCATCGGTGGCGATCACGTGCTGACCCTTGATGTAGGGAAAGCTGGCTTCCAGCTCTTCAAGGGCGGCGCCGATCAGCTCACCGAGCAGTTCTTCGGGGTGGCGCTTGGGGTACATTTCGGCGATCGCGGCCAGCCGTGCGGCGGACTCCATGTCCAGATGGATCGCATACTCGGTTTTGGTCAGGCGACCCTTGGCGGTCTCTTCCCAATGCTGGGCCAGTTCTCGAATTTTCATGGCAACCTCAATAAGCCCGCGATGGCAGGCGGTGATGAGTGTCCAGCCGCCTGCGTGGATAAACGCGACGACTCACTGTTGAGACTAGCTGTAACCGGCAAGGTTTAAAGTGTCTTGTCAGAAACCGATGCGAGCGGCACTCTGGAAGGCCTGCGCGTCCCGGATTTCTGGCTGGAGATTGGCTGATGAGTGATATCGATGCACGCTTGCGTGAGGATGTTCACCTGCTGGGTGAGCTGTTGGGCAACACCATTCGAGAGCAATACGGCGATGATTTTCTCGACAAGATCGAGCAGATCCGCAAAGGCGCCAAGGCCGACCGCCGAGGTGGCGTAGCCGAGCAAACCGCCGGCGAGGAACTCAGCGCCAGCTTGAACCAATTGCAGGAAAGCGAACTGTTGCCTGTGGCACGAGCCTTTAACCAGTTCCTCAACCTGGCCAACATCGCCGAGCAGTATCAATTGATCCACCGGCGCGATGAGTCGCAACCGGCACCGTTCGAATCCCGCGTATTGCCGGAACTGCTGGCCCGCTTGCAAAGCGAAGGTCATAGCAACGAATCCCTGGCCCGCCAGTTGGCGCGGTTGGAGATTGAATTGGTGCTGACCGCCCACCCGACTGAAGTGGCGCGCCGCACCCTGATCCAGAAATACGATGCGATCGCCGCGCAACTGGCGCTGCAGGATCACCGCGACCTCACCACGGCCGAGCGCGAGCAGATCCGCGAACGTTTGCAGCGGTTGATCGCCGAAGCCTGGCACACCGAAGAAATCCGCCGCGTGCGGCCCACCCCGGTGGATGAAGCCAAGTGGGGCTTTGCAGTCATTGAGCATTCGTTGTGGCAGGCCATCCCCAATTACTTGCGCAAGGCTGACCACGCCTTGCACGCGGCCACTGGCCTGCACCTGCCACTGGAGGCCGCACCGATTCGGTTTGCCTCGTGGATGGGCGGCGACCGTGATGGCAACCCGAATGTCACCGCGCCGGTCACCCGCGAAGTGCTGTTGCTGGCGCGCTGGATGGCGGCGGATTTGTATTTGCGTGATATCGACCACTTGGCGTCCGAGTTGTCGATGCAACAGGCCAGCCCGGCGTTGCAAGCCAAGGTCGGCGACAGCGTCGAGCCGTATCGCGCCTTGCTCAAGCAATTGCGTGAGCGCCTGCGTGCCACGCGGCAATGGGCGCACACCGCGTTGAGCGCCAACACCCCGGCGCCCGTTGAGGTCTTGCAGAACAACCGCGACCTGCTGGACCCGCTGGAGCTGTGCTACCAGTCGCTTCACGAGTGCGGCATGGGCGTGATCGCCGATGGCCCGCTGCTCGATTGCCTGCGCCGTGCGGTGACCTTCGGCTTGTTCCTGGTGCGGCTGGATGTGCGCCAGGATTCCAGTCGCCATTCGGCGGCCATGACTGAAATCACCGATTACCTGGGCCTGGGTCGCTACGAAGACTGGGATGAAGAGGCGCGTATCAGCTTTCTGACCAAAGAGCTGACCAACCGTCGACCGTTGCTTCCGGGTTATTTCAAACCGTCGGCGGACACCGCCGAGGTGTTGAATACCTGCAAGGAAATTGCCGCCGCACCGGCCGCGTCGCTCGGCTCGTACGTGATTTCGATGGCGGGCGCCGCGTCGGACGTGCTGGCCGTGCAATTGCTGCTTAAAGAGTCGGGCGTGCAACGACCGATGCGCGTGGTCCCGCTGTTCGAAACCCTGGCCGACCTGGATAACGCTGGGCCGGTGATGGAGCGGCTGCTGCAATTGCCGGGCTACCGCGCGCGCTTGCAAGGCCCGCAGGAAGTGATGATCGGTTACTCGGACTCCGCCAAGGACGCCGGCACCACAGCGGCCGCCTGGGCGCAGTACCGGGCGCAGGAACGGTTGGTGGATATCTGCCGCGAGCAGCAGGTGGAACTGCTGTTGTTCCACGGTCGTGGCGGCACCGTTGGGCGTGGCGGTGGTCCGGCACACGCGGCGATCCTGTCGCAACCGCCCGGCTCGGTGGCGGGGCGTTTCCGCACCACCGAACAAGGCGAAATGATCCGCTTCAAGTTCGGCTTGCCGGACATTGCCGAGCAGAACCTCAACCTCTACCTGGCCGCAGTGCTGGAAGCCACGCTGTTGCCACCGCCGCCGCCCGAGCCGGCCTGGCGCCATTTGATGGACGAATTGGCAGCAGACGGTGTCAGCGCTTACCGCGCCGTCGTGCGAGAAAATCCCCAGTTCGTCGAGTACTTCCGCCAGTCCACGCCGGAGCAGGAACTGGGCCGCTTACCCTTGGGCAGTCGCCCGGCCAAGCGGCGTGCGGGCGGTATCGAAAGCCTGCGGGCGATCCCGTGGATTTTCGGCTGGACCCAAACCCGCCTGATGCTACCTGCCTGGCTCGGCTGGGAAGCGGCCTTAAGCAAGGCGCTGGAGCGCGGCGAAGGCGAATTGCTGGGGCAGATGCGTGAGCAATGGCCGTTCTTTCGCACCCGCATCGATATGCTGGAAATGGTGCTGGCCAAGGCCGATGCCGATATAGCGCGTTTATATGACGAGCGTCTGGTGCAGCCTGACCTTCTGCCATTGGGTGCGCACTTACGCGACCTATTGTCGCAGGCGTGCAGCGTGGTCCTTGGCCTGACTGGCCAGTCGCAACTGCTGGCCCACAGCCCAGACACCCTGGAGTTTATCCGTTTACGTAACACCTACCTCGACCCGCTGCACCTGTTGCAGGCCGAGTTGCTGGCGCGCTCGCGTCGGCAGGAGGCAGCGCAGGACAGCCCTCTGGAACAGGCGCTGCTGGTGTCCGTGGCCGGTATTGCCGCCGGTTTGCGCAACACCGGATAAGGTTTCTTGCGTGTTCTCAACGACTTGCAGATAAACAATGACGGCCGCCCTGAAAGGGGCGGTCGGCGTTTGCGCGGCCGGGTTGCACCCAGGCACACCCGGCCTATGACGCATGCCCTGCGCGGGTTACTCCGACTTTCGGCGGCTTGTATGGATAGGGCCCGCTGTGTATCTTGATCAGCCTTTGGGGTTTTGATCGGCTTGGGCCCATATTTTCACGAGCCATATTTTTACGAGATTGGCCCCACGCGGCGAATCCGAGCGTCATCTCTATAAAAAATTGAGGAGCACATCGATGCGCGTCATTCTGCTGGGAGCTCCCGGGGCCGGTAAAGGTACTCAGGCAAAGTTCATCACTGAAAAATTCGGCATTCCACAAATCTCCACCGGCGACATGCTGCGCGCGGCCGTCAAGGCTGGCACCGAGCTGGGCCAGATCGCAAAAAGCGTGATGGACAGCGGTGGCCTGGTTTCCGATGACCTGATCATCAACCTGGTCAAGGAACGCATCAACCAGGACGACTGCAAGAACGGTTTCCTGTTCGACGGCTTCCCACGCACCATTCCCCAGGCTGAAGCCCTGGTGAAGGCGGGCGTCGAGTTGGATGCCGTGGTTGAAATCGCGGTTGAAGACGAAGAGATCGTGCAGCGTATCGCCGGTCGTCGTGTTCACGAGGCCTCGGGCCGCGTGTACCACACCGTCTACAACCCGCCCAAGGTTGAAGGCAAGGACGATGTGACTGGCGAAGACCTGGTACAGCGCAAGGACGACACCGAAGAAACCGTGCGCCATCGTCTGTCGGTCTACCATTCCCAGACCAAGCCACTGGTGGACTTCTACCAGAAACTGTCGGCTGCTCAGGGCAAGCCGAAGTACAGCCACATTCCTGGCGTGGGCTCGGTAGAAGCGATCACCGCCAAGGTGCTGCAAGCGCTGAGCTGATCAAACGCTTAGCTGCATGCACAACGGCCCGCTTGCGGGCCGTTGTTGTTTATACTGGCGCACTTTTTTCCGATTTGGACACCTACACTGATGAGCACCCTGCTGGCCCTGGACACCGCGACTGAAGCTTGCTCTGTTGCCTTGCTGCACGATGGCAAGGTAACGAGCCACTACGAGGTGATCCCGCGCCTGCATGCGCAGAAGCTGTTGCCGATGATCAAGCAACTGCTCGAAGACGCCGGCACCAGCCTTGCTGCGGTCGATGCCATTGCCTTTGGGCGTGGCCCGGGCGCGTTTACCGGCGTTCGCATTGCGATTGGCGTGGTGCAGGGCCTGGCGTTTGCGTTGGAACGCCCGGTGTTGCCGGTCTCCAACCTCGCGGTGCTGGCCCAGCGTGCGCTGCGTGAGCACGGCGCCTCGCAAGTGGCGGCGGCCATTGATGCACGGATGGATGAAGTCTATTGGGGATGCTACCGCGAGACAGCTGGCGAAATGCGCCTGGTGGGCGTGGAAGCCGTGCAACCGCCGCAAGTCAGCGCGTTGCCCGTGGATGCCAGCGGTGACTGGTTTGGCGCCGGTACCGGCTGGGGTTATGGCGAGCGTATCAATGTGCACGTGGTCGGCCAGGACGCCGCCATGTTGCCGCATGCCGAAGACCTGTTGACCCTGGCGCGCTTCGCTTTCGAGCGTGGCGAAGCGGTCCCCGCCGATCAGGCTGCACCGGTTTATCTGCGCGATAAAGTGGCGCAAACCAAGGCTGAGCGCGGGATTATTTGACGCCAAAAAAGCGAGATTTTTGTGGCGATTTTCGCCAATCGTCAGAATTTGACCGGGTTTGTAAACCTTTTACAAATTATGTGTTCTAGTTATCACCAGAGCATTTGCGCACATCGGAAAGTGCCGCTAAATTGCCATCATTGATACCGAGTCTGCATGTATGCGTATAGACGGCTTTTCCTCACAGTCCTACCCCCTCAAGCGTAAGCCACGTAAGGCGAACGTGACGGTAGACGATTCCGTCGAGGATTCGCCGGACTTCATTGAGGTCCAGTCCGACGTGCAGTCCAACGCCCAGGCGTCCGCCGGTGCACGTATCAGTGGTCTTCCCGCCCGTCAGCAAGACATGGTGTTCCACCGTTCCATGAGCAAAAGCGTCGCCACCGCCCTGGCCAGCTACCTGACCACCGCCGGCTTTGTCGAATGGGATATGGAAGTGCTGGGTCTCGACATCCACATCTGATGCGCCTGCCTTACTTTATTGGTTGCCCGTCCTGGAGTGAAAACGCCTGGCGCGAGTACCTGTACCCGGCCGACGCGCGCTCCAGCGATTACCTCGCCCTGTACTCCCAGGTCTTCAACGCCGTTGAAGGCAACACCACTTTCTATGCTCGCCCCTCGGCCGCCACGGTGCAGCGCTGGGCTGAAATCATGCCTGAAGATTTTCGCTTCACCGCCAAATTCCCGGGCGACATCAGCCACGGTGGCGACTTGCGCGAGCAGTTGCCGGCGGCGGAAAGTTTTGTCGGCCTGATGAGCCCATTGGGTGCGCGTGTTTCGCCATTGTGGCTGCAACTGTCGGCGAGCTTTTCGCCGCAACGCCTCGGCGAGCTCGCCGGTTTTATTGATGGCCTGGAACGCCCGTTGGCCGTGGAAGTTCGCCACCCGGAGTTCTTCGCCAAGGGCGATGCCGAACGCACGCTCAACCGCTTGTTACGTGACCGTGGTGTCGAGCGGATCTGCCTCGACACCAGAGCCTTGTTCAGTTGCACGTCGACCTCGGCCGCGGTATTGCACGCCCAATCGAAAAAGCCCAAGGTGCCGCCGCGCCCAGCGGCGCTGACCCAGTTTCCCCAAGTGCGTTTCATCGGCCACCCGGAGCTGGAGGCCAACGACCCGTTTTTGCTGCCGTGGGTGGAAAAAGTCGCCGGCTGGATCGAAGAGGGGCGCACACCCTACGTATTCCTGCACACCTCGGATAACCGGCTCGCTGCGCAACTGGCGCTGCGCTTTCATGAAAAACTGATGGCCCGTTTGCCGGGCCTGCCGCCGCTGCCGACCTTGCATCGAGAGCCCGAAGCGGAGCAACTGGGGTTACTCTAGGGCTCCTTTTTCCGCCAGGAGTGAGTCATGGATGCCCAAACCCTTCGCGCCGAAACCTTCAAGGCGTTGCATGAACGTGATCGCGCGTTCGTGATGCCCAACCCATGGGATGCGGGCTCCGCAATCATGCTGGCCAGCCTCGGCTTTGAAGCCTTGGCCACCACCAGTGCGGGCTATGCGTTCAGCCTGGGGCGGCCGGATGCGGAAGGTGCGTTGTCGCTGGAGGACACGTTGGCTAATGCTACTTCGATTGTCCGGGCGACTGCGCTACCGGTGGCGGCGGATCTGGAAAACGGCTTCAGCGATACGCCCGAAGGCTGCGCCCAAACCATCCTGCGCGCAGCGGCTACGGGAATTGTCGGCGGCTCCATCGAAGACGCCACGGGCATTGCCGTCGATCCAATCTACCCGTTCGATTTGTCTGTTCAACGCGTCGAAGCGGCGGTTGCCGCAGCGCGTAGTTTGCCGTTCGCGTTCACGCTGACCGCCCGCGCGGAAAACCTCCTGCATGGCCGCCTGGATTTGCCTGACACCATCCGCCGGTTGCAGGCCTACGCCGAAGCCGGTGCCGACGTGCTGTATGCCCCAGCGCTAAGCAGCGCCGAGGAAATACTTGCAGTGGTCAAGGCCGTTGCGCCCAAGCCGGTGAACGTGTTGATGTCCGGCGGCTTGAACCTCAGCGTGGCGCAATTGAGCGAGATGGGCGTGCGGCGCATCAGTGTCGGCTCGGCCATGGCGTTGGCGGCGTATGGCGAGTTTTACCGCGCCGCGCAGGAGGTGTACGCGTTGGGCACCTTTACCTTCACCGAGCGCAAGATGCCGTTCAGCCAGGCCAACCAGTTCTTCAAGGGCTAAGCCGTGCGTTTTTTTAAAGTGCTCGGTGCGCTGCTGGTGCTGGCCGGGGTGTTTGCCTTGGGTGTGTGGCGAGGCTGGGTGCCGTTGCCCAGTGAATGGAACCCCTGGGCGCCGCTGGATGTGCGCACCCGCCCGAACCTGTTGACGCGCTTCAAACTCGGGCGGCTGCAGGATGATCCGGCGCTGTGCGAGCAGGTGCTGAAAACCTCTGGTTTACGCGTCAGCCATCAGGCAGACAGTCCGGCTGACGCCGCGTGCCCATTGCGCAACATCTTGCGCGTGCAAGGCGCCGACGTGGCCTTGAGCAGCAGCTTTCTTGCCAGTTGCCCACTGGCCGTAGCGTTTGCCTTGTTCGAGCGCCATAGCCTGCAACCGGCCGCCCAGGCGGTATTTGGCCAGGCGGTGACGCGGGTCGATCACTTGGGCAGCTTTGCCTGTCGCAACGTGTATAACCGTGCCGACGGGCGGCTCAGTCAACACGCATCGGCGAACGCCCTGGACATTGCCGGCTTCCGCCTGGCGGATGGGCGCAGCATCAGTGTGCTCAAGGACTGGCCGGGAGCAGGCGATGGCGCGCGGTTTTTGCGGCAGGTGCGAGAGGCAGCCTGCGCGGATTTCAACGTGGTGTTGAGCCCGGACTACAACGCGGCCCATCGTAACCACTTCCATCTGGACATGGGGCCCTGGTGGGTGTGCCGCTGAGGGTCAGGCGGCGAGGCGCAGGTTGTTGACGATCAGTGGGCGCGCCCAGTGGTAATCGAAGTCCAGCGCTTTCTGTTGCGCTGCCAGTGCTTCGGTCGGGTACGGCGTGGCGGGTGGTGGCAGCAGGTCCAGTTCGAACTCGGCAATCGGCAGGTGCAAGGGCTGTGGTTCCGGTGCCGGGCCTGGCGCGGGCAGTGGTTGACCGGCGTTCAGGACAATCGGGCGTACCCAGCTGCTTTCAAAGGTTTGCTGGCGCTGCTGGGCGACGATTTCTTCTGCCGGGAACGGTACAGGGGGCGGTGGCAGCAACTCGGTTTCAAATTCGGCGATGGGCAGGAACAATGGCTCCGGCGGCGCGATCTCGGTTTCCTTCACATCGCACTCACGCTGGGTGAGGATCTGTGACAACAGGTCGGCGCCTTCGCTGGGTTCCAGCGCCGGGTCTCTCGGTGCCGGTGCCTTGGCGGCGAGCGCCTGCGGCGTATCGCCGAGCTGTTCGGCCAACGCACGGGCGAAGAAGTCCTGCCACACATGACTCACGCCGGCCAGCGCTTGAGTATTACGCAGGCCGTAGTGGTTGTGGGTCGGCAGTACACCGATAGTTAGGGGAAGAATGTCTGACATTTTTCTCGGTCGACGCTCAGCTCTGGCAAAATACCTGACTGTTGTTTTTATCGGCCGTTATGTGCCGATCCTTAATATTTTTGAGCGTAGCGATTGATGAGCGAACTACCAGCGGCCAGCCGCATTCGGGTCGAGGCCTTGGCCGAAGGTTTTACGGCGCGTGCCGAGCAGTGGGCTTCGTTGCTGGGCCTGCCGTTGCACCTGGAGGAAGCGGACTTTTCCCTGCAAGTTGGGGAGCACGGCCTGCAACTCCAGCAGCTTGGGCCTGACGCACCGGGGCCGGTGCGCGTGGATTTTGTCGAGGGCGGCGCAGCTCACCGGCGTTTGTACGGCGGAGGCAGCGGGCAGATGATCGCCAAGGCGGTCGGCGTTGCTCAGGGGGTACGCCCGCGTGTGCTGGATGCCACGGCAGGCTTGGGCAAGGACGCGTTCGTGTTGGCCAGCCTGGGCTGCGAGATGAGCCTGATCGAGCGTCAACCGCTGATTGGCGCCTTGCTCGAAGACGGCCTGGCACGTGGCGCGGATGATTTTGAAGTGGCGCCTATTGTGGCGCGCATGAAGCTGCTCAAGGGCAATTCCATCGATGTGATGCTCAATTGGGAGGGCGAACCGCCGCAGGTGATCTACCTGGACCCGATGTTCCCTCATCGTGAGAAAACCGCCCTGGTGAAGAAGGAAATGCGTTTGTTTCGGCCGCTGGTTGGCGATGATCCCGACGCACCGGCGTTGCTGGCGGCCGCGCTGGCGTTGGCCAGCCACCGGGTGGTGGTCAAGCGTCCGCGCAAAGCGCCGTGCATTGAAGGGCCGAAGCCGAGCCATGCGCTGGATGGTAAATCGAGCCGGTATGACATCTATCCGAAGAAAGCACTCAAGCCTTGAGGGCCTCATCGCGGTATAGGTATCTACGCAACTCTTTGTGTCGCTTTAAGCCTGTGAGGGGTTAGGTAGGTTGAGTACA
>NZ_LXJP01000023.1:0-101196 GCF_001728855.1 Pseudomonas sp. AP19
TAGGTGGCCGTTACCGCAGCAATGGATATGTACACCCCCCCACCAAACAGCCTGGTCGGCCCAGAGGCCGCCACGACTAACCACCCCCCGCCATATGCTCACTTATACGCCCCCGCAACCACCGCTCCGCCGGATCATTATCATGCACCCCACTCCAAACCATCGATAACTCCGCCGCCTCGATCTCAAACGGCGGATCCTCAGCCCGCAACACAGTCCCCTCAGTCAACGCACACGCCGCATAATCCGGCACCGTCGCAATAATCTGCGTCCCCGCCAACAACGCCCGCAACCCACTGAACTGCGGCACCGCCAACACCACCCTTCGCGCCCGGCCAATCCGCGCCAGGTCCAGGTCGATATTGCCGCTCAAATCCCCCGAAAACGACACCATCGCATGGGGCCGTTCGCAGTACTCATCCAGCGTCAACGGCGCCCCACCCTCATCCCCACGCAATACCTTGCACGGAATATCCCGCAGCTTCTTACGCTTGGCATTCGCCGGCAGCTCAGTGGTGTAACTGACCCCCACCGAAATCTCGCCACTGGCCAACAACGCCGACATCAACAGGTAATTAGCCCGGCGCACCACCACGATAATCCCCGGCGCCTCCTCACGCAGTTGACTGAGCAACGGCGGAAACAACCCAAACTCCGCGTCATCAGACAGCCCGATACGAAACACCGCGCAACTGGTCGACGGGTCGAAATCCTTGGCACGGCTGACCGCGCCGGAAATGGTGTCCATGGCCGGTTGCAGCTCCTTGAGTATCGCCAGCGCCCGTGGCGTGGGCTCCATGCCTCGCCCGTTGCGCAACAGCAACGGGTCGTCGAACAAATCCCGCAATCGCCCCAATGCGGCACTCACCGCCGGCTGGCCCATGAAGAGTTTTTCAGCGACCCGAGTCAGGTTCTTTTCGAACATCAGCGCCTCAAAAATCACCAGCAGGTTCATGTCGACGCGGCGCAAGTCGTTGCGGTTCATGGCGTTATCCAAACGGTTTCCAGGCCGCCAGATAAGCACCTCGAACGCTTATGCGATTGCACGCCTGTGCTGTCTTTTGCGCGCCATCACCTGGCGAAATTAACAACGATTAACTCGTCAGCCAAACGGTTCGGCGCCAAAAATGACGCGGTCTACACTGGACCCATTCACCGGGAACGCTCCCATCGACTACGGATATTTGTCATGGCCCGACCTGAGTACTGTGCTCCGCGCTTTTCTGCTGCCGGTGGCCTCTGCCCTCGGCGTGAACGTATTGCCAAACAACTCATCCTCGCCAACCTCGGTGAAAGCCTGGCGATTGCTGACCTGGCGCAGGCTTGCGCGCTGTCGCGCAGTCACTTTTCGCGTGCGTTCAAATGCACCACCGGGCTGTCACCGCAGGAGTGGATTCGCCAACAGCGCATCGAACGCGCCAAGGAACTGATCACCCATTCCTCCTTGAGCCTGACGCAAATCAGCCTGGAGTGCGGGTTTTGCGACCAGGCGCACTTCTGCCACATGTTCACGCGCAGTGAAGGGGTCAACCCGATGACCTGGCGAAATC
This sequence comes from Pseudomonas sp. AP19, assembly GCF_001728855.1. NCBI lineage: Bacteria > Pseudomonadati > Pseudomonadota > Gammaproteobacteria > Pseudomonadales > Pseudomonadaceae > Pseudomonas > Pseudomonas sp. AP19. The sequence goes on from NZ_LXJP01000023.1 coordinate 1,551, forward strand.
ACCAATTGCGTCACAAGTCGCAAGTGATTGCGGCCTAGTGGTCGGCACACGCCTGGAATATGCTGGCCAGACCCTATCCCAGAGCTCCGGCCTCCATGAATGACCTCGGCGACCAGGCCGTGCATTTCGGCCCCTACCGCGTCCACCCGCACCAACGGCTGGTGCTCGAAGCCGGTCGGCCGTTGCGTCTGGGGCGGCGCGCGGTGGAGATTCTGCTGATCTTGCTGGAACACGCCGGCAACGTGGTGAGCAAGCAGGAGCTGATCACCCGGGTCTGGCCGAAAACTGTGGTGGAAGACACCAACCTGCGGGTGCATATGGCGGCGTTGCGCAAGGCATTGGGCGATGGCCAGGCCGGGCAGCGTTATATCGTCACGGTGGCCCAGCGCGGCTACAGTTTTGTGGCGCCACTGAGCATCGAACCGATGACGATTCCTGCAGACGGCATTCCCCATAGCCAGGGCCATAACCTGCCGCTGCGCCGCACGCGGATGATCGGCCGCCAGGCACTCATCGATGCACTGGTGCAGCAACTGCCCCAGCAGCGCTTTATCACCCTGACCGGCGCGGGTGGCATCGGCAAGACGACCGTGGCGCTGCGCGTGGCGGAGTTGCTGATTGGACATTATCGCGACGGCATTCGCCTGCTGGACCTGGCGCCGCTCAGCGCGCCGTCGATGATCTTGCCCAACCTCGCCGCCCTGCTCGACCTCACGCCTGCCGAACATGAGCCGCTGCTGACGTTCGCCCGCGACCTGCAAGCGCGTCAGTTGCTGCTGGTCATCGACAATTGCGAACACCTGCTGGACGACATCGCACTGATCAGCGAAACCCTGCTGCGCCACGCGCCGCACCTGCACATCCTCGCCACCAGCCGCGAAGCGCTGCGGGCCGAGGGCGAATCCGTGCAACGCCTCGAACCGCTGGCCTGCCCGCCCGCCAGCGGCAATCGGGCCCTGGCCCTGGGTTACCCGGCCCTGCAGCTGCTGGTCGAACGCGCCATGTCCCATCAGGACAGTTTTGAACTCAGCGAAGCCGAGTTGCCCCTGGCGATTGATATCTGCCAGCGCCTGGACGGTATTCCCCTGGCAATCGAACTGGTGGCCGCGCAGATTGAACGCTTCGGCCTGGCAGGGTTGCTGGTGCAACTGGAAGACAACGTGCGCCTGCTCACCCGTGGCCGGCGCAGCGCCCTGCCCCGCCATCAAACCCTGCGCGCTACGCTGGATTGGAGCTTTGATTTACTCACGCCGTGCGAGCAGATTTGCTTGCGCCGCCTGGCCGTGTTTCGGGGCGGGTTCAGCCTGGCCAGCGCAGCGGCGGTAATCGCCGGCGAGCAGATCGCGCCGAACGAGGTGTTGGGTTCCATCACCCAGTTGGTGGCCAAGTCGCTGCTCAACGTGGAGGCTGGCGATGACGAAATGGTCTACCGCCTGCTGGATATCACCCGCACGTACGCCCTGGAAAAACTCAGCGTGGCGGCTGAACTCGACGCCACCCGTGAACGCCATGCAGCGCGCTGCCTGGCGCTGATGGAGCAGGCACAGGACGACTGGGAGCTGATCGCGAGCCAAGCCTGGATCGACCGTTATGCACCGCTGCGCGAAGACATTCGTGCCGCTCTCGATAGCTGCCTGAGCGATTCAGGCGCGCACCTGCTGGGTATTCGTCTGACGGTCAGTGCCATGCCGTTGTGGCAAGAATTATCGCTGCTGCGCGAACACGGGCTGTACGTGGGCAAAGCCTTGGCGCGCTTGCCTCAGTCAGGCGCACCGAGCCAACGCCTGCACATGGCGCTGCAACTGGCGCTGGGCAGTGTTTCCTATCATGCCCAGGGTGCAACGCCGCAGACCCTCGAAGCCTTTGCCTGTGCGCAACGCCTGGCGCACGCCGGCAAGGATTTGGGCGGCCAGTTACGCGCGGTATCCGGGCTGATGGCCGTCAACCTGTGCGATGGAAACTACCGTGAGGCGTTGGTGCACAGCCAACACTTTGACCGACTGGGCCTGCATTCCGACCCCTTGCTGGACCTCAGCGCCCAGCGCCTGCGGGTGCTGGCGCAGCACTTCGCCGGTAACCAGGCGCTGGCGTTGCACAACGCCGAACAAGTGATCCAGCGCATGGCGCACAGCGGCCATCTGAATCGTTTTACTCACGGTTTTGGCGTGCAATACGACCAGAGTGTGGCCGCGTTGACGATCCTCGCGCGCATCCTGTGGCTGCGCGGCTTTGCGCAGCGGGCCTGGCGTACCGCCAACCAGGCGCTGGAGTTGGCCTTGCAGCTCAACCACGGCACCTCGATCTGCTACACCCTGGCCCTCGCCGGTGTGGTCATCGCCCGCTACAACGGGGATGCCGAAGCGGCGAGTGCACGCCTGGAACTGTTGCTGCAACAGGCACAAAAGCACTCGGTGCAGTTGTTTCATACCTGGGCACGGCACTATGAAGGCACCGCAGCCCGTGAGGACCTTGCAGGGCTGGGCCTGGTTCAGGACACCCTCGTGACCTTTGATGCCGCCACGGTGGATGACGCGATGTTGGAACGCGCCAGAAGCGGCGGCGCCGGTTGGTGCACCGCCGAGATTTTGCGGGTACGGGCCGAGGCACAGACCGATACCCGCACACGCGAAACACTGCTGCTTGAAGCCCTCGGCGTGGCGCATCAACACGGCGCGCTGGCCTGGGAGCTGCGCAGCGCAACATCACTGGCACGACTGTGGCAACGCCAAGGGCGTACGCAGGCGGCCCGCGAGCTGTTGAGCTCGGTCTACGCGCAATTCAGCGAAGGCTTTGCGACTCGCGACCTAGTTCGCGTGCGCAGCCTGCTCGACGAGTTGCAGGACAAACGGCCGGCCTGAAAAGGGCCCCAGGTAATGCCCATAACCCTGTTGCAAATGCGCCACCTGCACCGGGTCGCGCAGCTGCGCCAGCGCATAGCTGCGCACACTGTTGAGCAGGCGGTAACGCTCCGGGCCGGGACCTGGCTCCACGGTCAGCAACGACGTCGCAGTCAGGCGCGCCAGCAGATAGGACAGGTCGGCGTGCTCCAGCTCGGTGCCGGCGACCCAACCGGTCAGGGTGGGCAAGGTCACCGCCATTTTGAACAGCGCCAATTGGAGGAACAGCCAGCGCTCCGGCAGGCTCAAGCGCTGATAGCTCCATGCCAGGGCCGCGGCCAGGGATTGGTGGCGCTCCACTGCCGTGCGGCGGCCTCGGGTCAGTACCTGCAAACCGCGTTGCAACTGGGCCTGCACGCCGTGTACGCCCAGGGCCTCGACTTGGGCCGCCGCCAGTTCCAGGGCCAGGGGAATGCCATCCAGGCGTCGACAGATAGCCCGCAACGGCGCCAGGTCCTGGGGCCGCAACACAAAACCCTGCTGACTGGCGTGAACCCGTGCGACAAACAATTGCACCGCCGGGTACGCCAGCGCCTGCTCGACACTGCGCCAGGCGGACGGCGTCGGCTGTGTCAGGGTGGGCACGTGCTGCACCCATTCGCCGGGCACCTGCAAGGCTTCGCGACTGCTCAACAACAGCGTCACCTGGGGCGCGTGCTCACGCAGTGTGCGCACCAGATGGCGACAGGCGCCGAGCAGCAAATCGGCACCGTCGAGTACCAGCAACAGTTGGCGTGTCGCCAACTGGCGGCTCAGTTCAACCGCGTTTGCACAGGGTTCCAGCTGCAGCGTATTGGCCACGTGCCGCAGCATCTGCATCGGTGCCTGCACGGTTGCCAAATCCACCCACCACACGCCGTCGCGATAACGCGGCACTGCCCGTTCGGCGAGGGCCAGGGCCAGTGTACTTTTGCCCACACCGGCGCAGCCCGTGAGCATCATCAGGCGTTGGCCGGACAGGCGCCGCACCAGCGCGCCCAACACCTGATCACGGCCGACCACCGGGCTCAGGCGGATCGCCAGATTGTGCCGAGGTGGCGTCGACGGCGAAGGACTCTGCAGCGGCGCCACAAAACAGTAACCGCGCAGCGGATCGTTAAGGATGCACGGTTGCCCGACGAGCGCACGGCGCAGTGCGGCGATGTGCACACGCAGGTTGTTCTCTTCCACCACGCTGCACGGCCAGACCCGCGCAATCAGCGTGTCCTTGCCGACAAATTGCCCCGGCGCCTCCAGCAATACCGCAAGAATATCCAGCGCTCGCCCACCCAACGGCACCGGCAGGCCAGCCTTGCTGACCAGGCGTTGTTGCCGGTGAAAGGTGTAGGGGCCAAAGCTCACTGCGTGTGGGTTGTTCATGTGGCTAAGCGCTCAAACACCCGGCCTTGGGCGTTTGCGCATCCTTTTCCATGGGCATGCCGTTATCTTGCCAGCTACCCGTGACAGGACAATGCTGGCACAGGGAGCGATACGGCCAATCAGGTGCGCAAGACGGACATCCGCGCGTTAACTGAACTGCTGTCGGTATTGGGTAGGGTTTAGCCCGAGCTTTTCACTGAACAAAAAGCGCATATGCCGCACAATGCCGAAGCCCGCGCGAAAGGCGACGGTCTTGAGCGGCAGGTCGGTGGTTTCCAACAAGTAGCGGGCGCGGTCAATGCGCGCGCCTTGCAGGAAGGCCATCGGCGTCATTTGCACCTCCTTGGCGAACAGCCGTGCAAAGTGGCGCGCGCTCATGCCTGCCAACGCCGCCATGGAATCGACAGTGAATGGCTGGTCCAACTGCGCCAACACCTGGTTCTGCACCCGGGTGATTGCGGTTTCCAGCGGCGCGACGGCAGCGGTCATCGGGCTGAACTGAGCCTGGCCGCCCTGGCGTTTCATCACCACCAGCAACACCTTGGCCACGTCCACCGCCACCTGCTTGCCATGGTCCTGGGCGACGATCGACAACGCCAGGTCGATACCGGCGGTCACCCCGCCGGAGGTGATCAAGCGGCCATCCTGCAAGTAGATGCGATCAGTCTCGACGATGGCCTTGGGGAAGCCCTTGATCAAGCGCTCAGTGTAATGCCAGTGAGTTGTGACGCGATGGCCGTCGAGCAGGCCGGCATGCCCGAGTACAAAGGCGCCGGTGCAGATTGAACCGAAGCGCCGCGCGCGGGCAGCTGCGGCCTTGAGCCAGGGCAGCAGCGCGGGATGGCATTCGTTATAGGCACCGGGGCCGCCAGGGACCAACAACACGTCATAGGCCTCGTCGGCCTGCTCCAGCAGCAGGTCGGGTTGTATCAACACGCCATTGGAGGCGCGCAATGCGCCGGGTTCGGTGCCAATCGTGAGGATTCGGTAGTGAGCGGCCGCTGGAAGATAGCGATTGGCAATGGAAAACACTTCCAGCGGCCCGGCCATGTCGAGCAGCAGGAAGTCCGGAAACAACGCCATGGCCACGGTTTTCATGAAGAGAAAAGTCCATCGAGAAGGAAGTCGAGGCGGCATTATGGCATGCCTTTCACTGTCAACTTCAGAGAGACAGTTATTCAGATTCCAGCTTCTTAATGAATTGATCCGTAACTATTAACCTTCTTCTCAACGCAAGCGCCCTGCATCACGCAGCCCGCGCTCACTTGAGGACAAGACCATGCTGACCCTTCGCAAAGCTTCGGAACGCGGCGCCGCCAATCACGGTTGGTTGAAGTCGTTTCACACCTTCTCGTTCGCCAACTACTGGAACCCCAATGAACAGGGTTTTTCCGACCTGCTGGTGATCAACGATGACCGCGTTGCGGCCGGTAAAGGCTTCGGCCAGCACCCGCACCGCGACATGGAGATTTTCTCCTATGTGCTTGAAGGCGCCCTGGAACACAAGGACACCCTGGGCACCGGCTCGGTGATTCGCCCTGGCGATGTGCAACTGATGAGCGCCGGCAGCGGCGTGGCCCACAGCGAGTTCAACCACAGCCAGAGCCTGGGCGTGCACTTTCTGCAAATCTGGATCGTGCCGAATGTGGCCGGCGCCGAACCGCGCTATCAACAGGAGCACTTCAGCGCGGCGCAGAAACGCGGGCGTTTGCAGTTGATCATCTCGCCGGATGGCGCCGAGGGCTCGCTCACTGTTCGCCAGGATGCGCGGGTGTTTGCCGGGCTGTTCAAGGGCGACGAAGCCGCGACCCTGGACCTGCCGCCGGATCGTCATGTGTACGTGCATGTGGCCCGGGGCAGCGTTGAAGTCAACGGCCAGCGCCTGCAGGAAGGCGACGGCGCCCGCGTGCGGGACGAACGCCAGATCCGCCTGAGCCAGGGCGACGATGCCGAGGTGCTGGTGTTTGACCTGCGCCCTCAGGAACTGCCGCAGATGCCATGACCGTGTCCACGATGGCCCGCAAAACGGGCCATCGCTGGCGTCGATAGTCACCATCAGCGCAATGAAGTTCTCTTAAAAAATCCAACGCGTAACATCAAACCCATGCCAAACGGCACCCCACTAAAACACTCGGAGCACACCACCATGAAACGCCAAATCTTGCTTAGCCTCGCTTTCTCGGTACTCGCTGCAAATGCTTTTGCTCACCCGGTTGTCGCTGAAGGCGGCGCGGATCGCCTGCAAGGAAACCGCGTAGCAGAAGGCGGTTCTGATCGTCTGCTGGAACGTCGTGTCGCCGAGGGCGGTGCTGATCGCTTGCAGGAACGCGGTCTGGCTGAAGGCGGTGCGGATCGTCTGCAGGAACGCGGTCTGGCTGAAGGCGGTGCTGACCGTCTGCAGGAACGCGGTCTGGCGGAAGGCGGTGCTGACCGTCTGCAGGAACGCGGTCTGGCCGAAGGCGGTGCTGACCGTCTGCAGGAACGTGGCCTGGCTGAAGGCGGTGCGGATCGTCTGCAGGAACGCGGTCTGGCTGAAGGCGGTGCTGATCGTCTGCAGGAACGTGGTCTGGCGGAAGGCGGTGCGGACCGTCTGCGCGGCAACAACGCATAACCCCGCACTGTTTGCGGGGCACCCCAAACCGGCCTGATCAGCCGGTTTTTTTTCGTCCCTGATTAATCCAGGCTGGGGTCCACCCACACCACCGCCTTGCCGATCTGCTGCCGTGCCTCGATGCGTTCATGCACCTGCTGCACCGTCTCCAGGGTGTAATGCCCCGCAATCTCCACCGTCAGCGCCCCCTCCAGCATCGCCGCAAATACCGCATTGGCACGCCGTTGCACGGTCGCCCCATCGGCCATATGGTCGGCCAGCCGTGGTCGTGTCAAAAACAACGAGCCCGCCTCCCCCAGTTCAATCGGGTCAAGGTCCGTCAACGATCCCGAGACGTTGCCGTAGTTAACGATCAAACCACGCGTGCGACAGGCCCGAAAGCTTTCACGCAAGGTATTTTTGCCCAGCGAATCGAAGACCACGTCCACCCCGCGCCCGTCCGTGGCGCGCAGGACGTGGTCGGCAAAACCCTCGTACGTCCAGGCCTGATGCGCGCCGCGCTGCCGGGCAATCGCGCATTTCTCGGCGGTGCTGCCGGTGGTGAACACCGTCGCCCCGCGCCGTCTTGCCATTTGCACCAGCAATTGCCCGATGCTGCCGGATGCCGCGTGAACCAGGCAGGTGCTGCCCGCCTGCAAACGGGCCACATCGTCAATCAGGTAGTGGGCCGTGCAGCCCTGAAACATCGCCGCTGCAGCCTGATCGAAAGTAATGGCGCCGGGAATCTGCGCGACTTTGTCGGCCGGCACATGGGCGTACTCGGCATACGCGCCCCAGGCGATGCACCAGGCCACACGGTCGCCCACGGCCAGATGACTCACGCCCGGGCCGACCTCCACCACCACACCGGCGCCCTCCATACCCAACGTGCACGGCAGGCGCACCGGGTAAGTGGCAGAGTGTGCGTATTTGCCTTGGCGCGTATGAATGTCCATGAAATTGATCCCGGCGCAGGCCACTTTGACCAGCACATGCCCGGCCGTGACCTGGGGTTTTGCAACGTGGTGGCAAAGTTGGGCGACTTCGGGACCACCGTAGGCTTGCAGGGTGATGGCTTTCATGCGGGACAACTCCGTTTGCACTGGGAAGCGGCCATGGTAAAAGGACTTGATCGGCTGGAATATTCCCCACTCTCTCCCAGCCTCTGTGCGGAAATAACCCGATGTTCGACTGGCAGGATCTGTATTACTTCACCGTCTTGGCCCGTACCCAGTCACTGTCGGCGGCCGCCCGCGAGTTGCAGGTGGAACACGCCACCGTCGGGCGCCGCGTCGACGCGCTGGAAAAAGCCCTCGGCGTGAAACTGGTGGACCGCCTGCCCCGCAGCCGCCCGCTCACGGCCCAAGGCCTGGCGCTGGCAGAATTGGCGGCTGGCATGGGCGAGATGGCCACCGAAGTGCTACGCCTGTCGCGCGTCGCCTCCATCGAACTGGCCGGCACCGTGCGGGTAAGTTGCCCGCCGTCCATCGCCAACCATTGCATCGCGCCTCACGTGGCGCGGTTGCGCGCCGAGTACCCGCAGTTGAACCTGGTCCTGATGCCCTCCACCCAGCTTGCCGCGCTGGACAAGGGCGAAGCCGATATTGCCTTGCGCACGGTGCGCCCCGACGAAGACGCACTGGTGCGCCGCAAGGTCGGCGTGGTGCGTTTTGGGCTCTACAGCGCGCCTGAACTTAACCGGCTACCGGCCGCTCAATGGACCTTCATCGCCTACGACAGCAGCCGCGACCACTTGCCCCAACAAGCGTGGATGCATCAACTGCGCGGCCACCGCCCAATCGTGTTTGCCGCCAGTGACCTGATCACCCAGCAGATGGCCGCCCGCGCGCACGTTGGCGCCGTGGTGCTGCCCACCCTGGTGGGCGATCACGACCCGCTGCTGGCGCGACTGCCCACCGCCAGCGACGGCCCGGTGCGCGATATCTGGCTCACGGTGTACCCGGATATCCGTCGCTCACCGTCGGTGAAAGCGGTGATGGAGTTTCTGGTGGCATGCATTGAAAGTGAGCCGCAGCTGCGCCGTTGACTCAGCCCGACGTCACCAGGAATTTCTTGCGATACGCCGCCGGCAGCATCCCCACGCGCTGCAGGAACAGACGACGGAACGAGTTACTGTCTTCATAGCCGACCGCGTAGGTGATGCTGTCGAGGGTCATGCGCGTCGACTCCAGCATCTGTTTGGCGCGCTCCAGACGCAGGGTTTGCACATAGGCGATGGGCGTATAGCCGGTCGCCTCCTTGAAACGCCGCTTGAAATTGCGCACGCCAAAGCCAAAACGCCGGGCCACGTCGTCAATCACCAACGCCTGGGCAAAGTGCTGTTCCAGCCAATGCTGCACCCGCAGGATTTCGCCATCGCCGTGGCTCTTGGGCAACGACCACATCGCATACACCGACTGCTCGGTGCGCACGTTGTCGATCAGCAGGTATTTGCCACAGGTATGCGCCAGCTCCGGTGAGCCGAAGCGGCGGATCAGGTGCAACATCAAATCCATCGCCGCGCTCGCGCCACCGCAGGTGATTACGCGGTTTTCTTCGCAGAGGATCTGCCCGTCATCCAGGACCACGCCGGCATAACGGCGCCGGAACAACTCCGCGAATGCCCAGTGGGTGGTGGCCCGCAGGCCTTGCAGCAGGCCGGTCTCGGCGAGCAAAAACGCCGCTGTGCACATCGACGCCACCACGGCCCCTTGGGCATGCTGTTCTCGCAACCAGGGGCCGTAGGCAGAAAAAGTCGGCAAAGCCTCTTTGAGGGTAAAGAGGAAACCGGGGATGAGGATCAGGTCGGTCTGGCGCACCTGCGCAACGGCGCACGCCACCTGCAAACGCTGCCCGCCCCAGGCGTCCACGGCCTGGCCGTCGAGGGACGCGACCACGATCTCGAACGGCGGGTGGTCGGCAAACAGGTTGGCGGCACTGAGCATTTCCAGGGCCAGGGTCGCACTGGCGGCGGAGCATTGGTCCGCCAGCAGCAAGGTAATGTGCATAAAAGCGCCCACGTGCGTTTTTGGCATGAAATAAGTCATTTGCGCACCTACTTTAGCCGATCTCGGGCCCGTAAAGTGCGGCCCTTGATCAACTGCCTGGCGCTTTTATGAATCTCTGGTTTCGCTTGCTGTTCATGTTGTCCCGCCGCCCCTGGCGCAAGCCCGCCCATGGCCTGGCAACCACCGTGGTGCGCATGCGCGTATGGCCGCTGGACCTGGATATCAACCGGCATGTCACCAATGGCCGGTATTTCTCCCTGGCGGACGTTGCACGCATGGATTTTGTACTGCGCACCGGCGCGTTTCGCGTGGCCCTGCGCAACCAGGCGTTGCCGATCGTCGGCGATACCTGGGGCAAGTTTCGCCGCGAGTTGAAGCTGTTCGAAGTGTTCGAGGTGCACACCCGCATGCTCGGCTGGGACCACAAATGGAGCCTGATGGAACACCGTTTTGTCAGCAAGGGTCGAGTGGTGGGCGTGGTGGTGATGCGCGGGCTGTTTAAATCAGCCAAGGGCACCCTGCCCCCGGCCGAGTTCTTGCGCGAGCTGGGCTTGGCCGAGGCGTCGCCGCCTATGCCACAGTGGCTGAGCGACTGGGCGCAGAGTTGTGATGATTTGAGTGTGCAGTTGCGCGAAGAGGAGCAGGTTTGAGGTCACGGCGCGGTGGCGTAACAACTGCTCAAGGCCGCTGCGGATGGGTTTGGCCTGTGTACTACCCAAGCCGGCGACAGGCTTCGCCGGCGTGTGCGTTGCGGGTGGAAGCGCTGCGTTATCGCGGCTGAAGAAAACGCGGTCATGACTACCAGCTCTCGCCCAACCCCAGCAGGCCCAGTATCTGCCGGCGCAGGTCCACCAAATAAGGATCATCGCGGTGCCGCGGGTAAGGTCGATCAATGCTCAACTGCGCCTGAACCGTCGCCGGGCGGTCACTGAACACAATCACACGGTTGGCCAGCAACAAGGCTTCTTCCACATCGTGGGTCACCAGCAGCGCCGTGTAGCCTTGGCGCTGCCACAGGTCGATGAGTTCCTTTTGCATGGTGATGCGGGTCAATGAATCAAGTTTGCCCAACGGTTCGTCGAGGATCAGCAACCGTGGCTGATTGACCAACGCCCGCGCCAATGCCACCCGCTGCGCCATGCCGCCAGAAAGCTGCCGAGGGTACGCACGGGCAAACGCGCCAAGGCCGACCTTTTCCAATGCCTCATCCACCTTGAACGCATGCGTCTTGAGTAAACCCTGAGCCTCCAAGCCAAGCGCCACGTTGTCCCACACGCGGCGCCACGGGTACAGGGTCGGGTCCTGGAACACCACCACCCGGCTCGGGTCCGGGCCGACAATGGGTTGGCCATCGGCCAACACCCTGCCGACGTCAGCCGGTTCCAACCCGGCAACCAGGCGCAGCAAGGTGGATTTACCGCACCCCGAAGGCCCGAGCAGCGCCACACATTCGCCCGGCGCTACGTCCAGCGAAACCCGCTCCAGCACCGGCAGGTGTTGCCCGTCCAAGGCGAAGCCGTGACTCAGCTGTTCTATGCGCAACGCCAGCCCCGTCGATGCCGATGTCGATGCCGCGTGTGCCAGGGCTACCATTTCATCGCTCCTTTCTGCCAGGCCAGCAACCGGTCACGCACTAGGAACAACCCGGTAATCAACCCTGAACACGCCAGCGCCATGATCAACAATGCCGCGTACATGTTCGCGTACGCCGCCCACCCCTGGGCCCATTGCAGGTACCAACCGATACCGGATTTCACCCCCATCATTTCCGCCACTACCAGGGTCGAGAACGAGGCGCCCAGGCCCATGAACAGGCCGACAAACACATGGGGCAACGCGGCGGGAATCGCCACCTTGAAGATTAAAAAAGCGTGCTTGGCGCCCAGGGTACGCGCCACGTCGTAATAGGCTTTATCCACACTCGCCACGCCGGACCAGGTCAGCACCGTGACCGGAAACCAGGTGGCCAGGGCGATCAGGAAAACGCTGGCGCTCCAACTGCTGGGGAACAGGAAAAAACACAGCGGCAACAATGCCGTCGAGGGCACCGGGCCAAGGATGCGCAACACCGGGTGCAGCCAGTAGCCGATCCGCGTGGACCAGCCAATCGCCACCCCCGCGACGAAGCCGGTTGCCGCCCCCAACGCCACGCCCGAGCCCAGCAGCAACGCCGAATGCAACAGGCTGTCGGCCAGGCGCGCGTAGTCTTCGAGATACACCGCGAGCAACGCCTGGGGCGGCGCGAAAAACGGCACCGGCAGCAGCGCCAGTTTGGCCGTGAGCAGTTCCCAGATGCCCAGCAACACCGGCAACGCGATCAGCCAGGGCCCGGCATTGCGCAACCGTCGACCCAGTGTCGAAACGTGCCGACCGAGCAGGCTCAAGCCAATAAACAGTACGGCCACACCCACGCACAGGTTTGCCAACCCCTGAGTCAGCGGCCAATGGCGCGTCGCGTTGGGCCAATAGCTGATCAACACGGCAACCGCCAACCAGGCAGCCACCACGCTTACGCCCTGCCACCAGAGTTTGAACGCCAGAGGCGGGTTCAAGGCCGTGGTATCAACTGAAGACATCAGCGGTGATCTCCTTGGCAAAGTCCACCGGATCGGTGCCTTTGCTGATGACTTCCACGGTTTTCAGGTCGGTGACGTAGGTGGTGATTTCCTGGGTCAGCGCCGCGCCGACCGCATGGTGGCCATGGGTGTGATCGTGGAGGATCGCCTGCACTTCTTCGGTCGAGGTGTTCAACGCATAGGCCTGGAAGCCCTTGGCAACCGCTTCGGGGTGCTGCACGGAATAATCGTGGGCTTCCAGAATGGCCTGGGTCAGCGCCGCCACCACGCGCTTGTCTTCGCGCACCAACTTGCCGGTAACGCCCACCACGCAGCAGCTGAGGTTGGCGTATTCCTCCACCAGGTTGGTGGACAATTCGCGCGCCACGCCGGACTTGATCAAGCGGTACATGAAGGGGTCACTGCCGCTGACCGCCTGCACTTCGCCGCGCGCCAGAGCGGTGCCCAGCAGGTCGGCCGGGTACAGGCGCCATTCGACATCGCGCACCGGGTCGACGCCGTGTTTTTTCAGCAGGATCGAGAAGAAATTACGGTCCGGACTGGCCATGTCGGTGACGCCGATGGCCTTGCCCTTGAGGTCTTCCAGTTTCGTCACGCCGCCGTTCACCGCACTGAGCAACCGCAGGCAACCGCCATGGGTGCCGGCAGTGAGTTTCACATCAAAGCCCTGCTCCAGCGCCTTGAGCCAACGCAGTGCCATGCCCACGCCCGCATCGGCCTTGCCGGTGGCGATGGCTTCGAGCAGCACTTCGGTGGAGTTGCCGAAGTTGACGAGTTCAACCTCAAGGTTGTGCTTCTTGAAGAACCCCTGGCCGTGGGCAATCACCACCGGGGCCAGGCACACCGCATTGAGGTTGACCGCCAGCTTGAGTGAGCGTGGCGCATCGAGGCGGATAAACTCGCCAGTGCCGGCCGGCTCCTGTGGCGTGTTGTGGCCCGCCTGTTCATTGGCTGCCAGGCCCAGGCGTGACAGGGACAGCAGCAAGGGGCTCGCCAGGGTGATGCCGGCCAGGCCGAGCAGACGGCGGCGGGTTAAGTGATCAAAAGCAGGCATGCGAAATATCCCTTTTATCAAATCAGTTAGTGAGATCGGCCAGCCCCAGATGCTCGCGCAGCGTCGAACCTTCGTACGCCGTGCGGAACACCCCTTTGCGCTGCAAATGCGGAATCACGCTCTCGACAAATTCGCTGAACGAGCCCGGCAAGTAGCCCGGTGAAATCACAAACCCGTCACAACCGCCTTGCTCGAACAGCTCGGCTAACTGATCGGCGATCTGCGCCCCGGTGCCCACCAATTGCGGCACGCGCACGCTGCTGGCAAAGATGCGGCCGAGGTGTTCCAGGGTTATTTCGGGCCCCTGCATCAGCAGCTTTTCGGCGGCAGCGGCGTGCACCAATGGCGACCGCGCCACTTCGGCCAAGGTGGTGTTCAACGGGAAGGGCGAGAGGTCCACATTCAGCTGCGAAGCCAGTGTCACCAGGCCCAGCTCGGGCCGCGCCAGGGCGTTGTGTGTGTCGCGTTTGGCGCGTGCCTCGGCTTCGCTGCCGCCAATAAACGGCATTACCGCAGTCAGCACTTTGCAACTGTCGGCATCGCGACCTTGTTGCACCACCTGGGCGCGCACGTCCTCGCGGAAGGCGCGCATGGCCGCCAGGTGTGGGTGAATGGTGAAAATCGCCTCGGCCCAGCGCGCGCCAAACCGCCGACCGCGCCCGGACGAACCCGCCTGGATCAGTACCGGCCGGCCCTGGGGCGTGCGTGGGATATTCAGCGGGCCTTCGACCTTGAACCAGTCGCCCTGATGCTGCACCGACTGGATCAGCGCAGGGTCGGCGAGCACGCCGCTGTCGCGGTCCAGCTTGAGCGCGCCCTCGCCCCAGCTGTTCCAGAGTTTCAGCGCGACCTCGACAAATTCATCCGCGCGGTCGTAGCGCAGGTCGTGTTCCAGGTGCTTGTCCTTGCCGAACAGGCGCCCTTCGCTGTCGTTCATCGAGGTCACGATATTCCAGGCCGCACGGCCCTTGGACAGGTGGTCGAGCGTGGCGAATTCGCGGGCGATATGCGCCGGTTCGTAGTAGGTCGTGGAGCGGGTCGCGCCCAGGCCCAGTTTGGTGGTTTGGCCGACCAGGTAGGAAAGGATCGGTAAGGGGTCGAGGCGCGTGGCGTCCTGGGCGCCGTAGCGCAAGGCGAACTCACGCGAGCCGCCCATCTGGTCGCCCACAGCCAGGCGATCAGCGAAAAACAGGAAGTCGAACAGGCCTTCTTCTACCACCTTGGCCACGCGAGCGTAATACGCGGGGTCAAGGTAATTGCCGACGGTTTCAGGGTGGCGCCACACCGCGTGGCTGTGCACCACGGGACCGCTCAACAAGAAGGCGGATAAGTGGATTTGGCGGCTGGTTGTCATGGGAAGCCTTGGCAGCGGGGCAGAATAGATTCAGGCGTAAAACTTATATTAATAATCTCCTATTATGAAAGAACGATATAATTCTATGGTTATGCCCGATTCGCCGAAACCTCAAAAAAGCCACCTAAGCTCAGATCAAAAGAGTATTTATCGAATGCTTTTTAGAACTTTAAGCTTGAAGATATTTCGCTGAAAATCGAGCGCACCATGCCTATTCGTCGTCCCCTCGCCCTTGTTATCGGGCTGCTGGCCTGTTCCGTCGCCCTGAGCGCACAAGCCCAGGAAACCGTGCGCATCGGTTACCAGAAGTCCTCGACCCTGATCACCCTGCTGAAAACTCAGGGCACCCTGGAAAAAGCCCTCAAAGCCGACGATATCGGCGTGAGCTGGCACGAGTTCCCCAGCGGCCTGCCGCTGCTCGAAGCCCTGAATGTGGGCAACGTGGACATCAGCGCTGACGTGGCCGACACCGTGCCGATCTTCGCGCAGGCGGCCCAGGCCAAGCTCACCTACTTCGCCCAGGAAGCGCCCTCGCCGTCAGCCCAGGCCATCGTGGTGCGCAAGGACTCGCCGATCCAGCAATTGGCGGACCTGAAAGGCAAAAAAATCGCGGTGACCAAGGCGGCCGGCACCCACTACTTATTGATCGCCGCGCTGGCCAAGGCCGGCCTGGCCTTTTCGGATATCGAGCCGGCCTATCTGTCACCGGCCGATGGTCGCGCAGCGTTCGAAAACAACAAGGTCGACGCCTGGGTCACCTGGGAACCCTTCCTCACCAGCGTGCAACGCCAGCTACCGACGCGCACCCTCGCCGATGGCGCCGGGCTGGCCAGTTACAAGCGCTATTACCTGACCGGCACGTCTTAAGCCAAGGCGCACCCCGAGGTGTTGAAGGTGGTGTATGAGCAGTTGGAAAAAACCGGTAAATGGCTGAAAACCAACCCGCAGGACGCCGCGAAAGTGCTCGGCCCGCTGTGGGGTAATCTGGACGTGGCCACGGTTGAAGCCGCCAATGCGCACCGCAGCTATGAGGTGCAGCCGGTGACGGTGGACCAGTTGGGTGAACAGCAGAAGATTGCCGATGCGTTCTTCAAGGCGGGGCTGTTACCCCAGGCGGTGGATGCGCAGGCGGTGCAGACGTGGACGCCGTGAGGCCAAGCGTCGCGCCTCATTCGTCAAGCGTGCCTTGCGATAAAACCTATCGCCGTTTGTTCTGAGAGCCTGTTAGTTTTCACAGTAGACGCTCCCTGCGATGCTTCTTAGTCTGACGTGGTCAACCCACCCTGCAAGGAACATGACCATGGCATTCGTCGAAGACTACAAAGGTTATCGAATTGAGGCAGGGCCATGCGGCGGTCACTACGACAGCTATGGCAACCTGGTCGGTCAGGCCAACGCCTATCGCGTTGTAAAACCAGATGGAAGCAGGACCGTGAGCCAACCGACGTTAGCTGACGCGAGGGGTTACATTGATACCCAAACCTTGTCTTGTACAGACATGCCTCGCTATCAAGTCCGTGTATCAAATGGGTAGGCCGCCGGTGGGCGTGAACGGTCAAAGAAGGGCAAGGGTTTCCTTTGGCCGTCGCGGTTGCCGGGCCGTTACTGGGCGCCGACGGCACACCGTTGGGTTCGCTGATGGGGGTGGGCAGTGATGATCAAGCCCACCTGCTGAGGTGGCTCGCGACCGCGCCGTTTACGCGCAACGGCTAGTTCCAAGAGGTAGACGTGCAGTTGTTCCAGAACCGTTGGCCGCAGAACACCAGCGTCCCTGAGGCCTGGCGGATCGGCGAGCGGGTAAACAAGCGGCTCGGGAAATGGTACAACGGGTGTCCCCTGCCGCCTCTGGAGACCGCCGCCCATGACGTCCAAGCTCGAACAACTCAAGCAATTCACCACCGTGGTCTGCGACACCGGCGACCTGGAAGCCATCAGCCGCCTGCGCCCGGTCGACGCGACCACCAACCCGTCGCTGCTGCTCAAGGCCGCCGCCATCCCGGAATACGCCGAGCTGCTGCGCAACGCGGTGAACCTGTCCAAAGGGAATGTGGGCCTGGCGTGTGACCACTTTGCGGTAGCGGTGGGCGCGGGCATTCTCAAAGTGATCCCGGGGCGCATCTCCACCGAAGTCGACGCACGTTTGTCCTTTGACGAAGACGCACTTTGGGCCAAGGCCAACCAATTGATCGCCCTGTACGACCAGGCCGGCATCGGCCGCGACCGCGTGCTGATCAAACTGGCCTCCACCTGGGAAGGCATCCGCACCGCCGAACGCCTGGAAAAAGCCGGCATCCAGACCAACCTCACGCTGCTGTTCTCGTTCGCCCAGGCCGTGGCCTGCGCCGATGCGGGCGTGTTTCTGATCTCGCCATTCGTGGGCCGCATTTACGACTGGTACCGCAAAAACACCGGCCTGGATTACACCGGTGCTGAAGACCCGGGCGTGCAGTCGGTGACGCGCATTTATAACTACTACAAGGCCAACCAGATCAACACCGTGGTCATGGGCGCCAGCTTCCGCACCCTCAGCCAGATCGAACAACTGGCCGGTTGCGATCGCCTGACCATCAGCCCGGACTTGCTGCAAAAACTCGCTGAAGATACCGGCCCGCTGGCGCGCAAATTGGTGCCGGGCGCCGAGGGCGAAGCGCGTCAGCAGTTGACCGAAGCGCAGTTCCGCTGGGCGTCGAATGAAGATGCGATGGCAACCGAAAAGCTGGCGGAAGGGATTCGGCAGTTTGCGCGGGATCAGGAAAAACTCGAGGCCGTGCTGGCTGCCTTGTGATAGTCCTGCCTATGAATCACAGGCTATTTATCAAAAGCCGGAAGTAGAATGACGAACAGGGTCTTAGAACGGCCCTTTCGTCATCACCTGCTCATCAATAAACCGGCGCAACATCCTGATCCGCTGCGTATAGGCATCAGTCAAGCAACTCACCTGCGCGCCGCACGCACGACGCTGCTTGAGCCACGCGCTTTGCCCGTCCATCAATGAGCCCCGCGCGCCCATGGCCATGAAGTGTTTGTTCAAGTCGTAGAGCAATGCCATCGTCACATCCTGGTCATTCAGGCTGACGTGCTGGCAGACAGCGATTTCGTCTGGCGCCTTGGCTTTGGCACAGTCGAAACTGGCGGCCGAAGCTACGGGGCTGAGCATCAGCCCGCAAACACCCGTAAGAACTGCAATAGCAAGGGTTTTGATCATCAGACGTTTGTCTCCTCAGTGACGCACCACACCCTGCCCGAACCGATGAATCGCCAGGCAATACCCAATTAACGCCAGTGCCGCCAACAACCCGCCTGCGGCGCCGATCCAGGCGAAGCCGAAGTGGCTGCCGACCCAGCTGCCCATCAGCGCACCGCCGCCGATGCCAATGTTGTAGATCCCGGAAAACATCGCCATGGCCACGTCGGTGGCGTCCGGGGCCAGCACCAGCACCTTGGACTGCATGGCCAGGCCAAACCCCATGATCGCCATGCCCCAGACCACGCTCAGGCCGACGAGGTACGCCTCGGCACCGCTCAATGGCAGCATCAGCGCCAGGCACGCGGCGAGCAGGAACACCGCGCTGACCACAAACAGGTGCGGGTTGAAGCGGTGCACCAGGCTGAACAGCAGCGAGCCGATGATACCCGCGCCACCGAACACCAGCAGGATCAGGGTTACGGCATTGCTGCTCATGCCGGCGACACCTTCGACGAAGGGTTCGATGTAGCTGTAGGCGGTGAATTGCGCGGTGACGGTCATGGCGGTGAGCACATAGAGCGCCACCAGTGCAGGGCGTTTGAACAACAACGGCAGGCTGCGCAGCGAGCCGGAGTTCTGGCTTGGCAGCGGCGGCAAGGTGCGCGCCAACCAGAACACCAGGGCGGCGGCGAACGCGGCAATCACCAGGAACGTGGTGCGCCAACCCATCGCTTCGCCGAGCAGGCGCCCCAACGGAATGCCCAGGACCATCGCCAGCGAGGTGCCGGTGGCCAGCAAGCCGAGGGCTTGCACCTGCTTGCCGTGTGGCGCCAGGCGCACCGCCAGCGAGGCAGTGATCGACCAGAACAACGCGTGGGACAAGGCGATGCCGATGCGGCTGACCATCAACAAGCCGAAACTGGTGGCGACACTGGAAAGAATGTGGCTGGCGATAAACAGGCCGAACAGCACGATCAGCAGCTTGCGCCGCTCAACGTTGCGCGTCAGCAGCATCACCGGCAGCGAGGTCAGCGACACAATCCAGGCATAGATGGTGAGCATCAGGCCGACGCTGGCGATGGGCATGTCGAAGCTGGCGCCGATGGCGCTAAGCAGGCCAACGGGCACGAATTCGGTGGTATTGAACACAAAGGCGGCCAACGCGAGGGCGATGACCGGTTGCCAGTTGGCTTGGGGCGTTGCGGCTGAAAGGCTCATTGACGGGCGAGGTACTCTGGCGATGATCAAACGGCCACGCAGAACAGCGCCGCCGCCGAGCATTCTATAGGTTTCTCGGCCCGTTGTTGACGCTCATCCTGCTCAAAACGCCCTAGGGTCGCTTAAGGCGAGGTCATGGTGATCACGTAGTTACCCGATTGAATTGGCTTTCCGAGGCTATCCACCAAGACATACCGCTGGTCGTAATAGCGCCCGTTGCCAATGTCGGCTACCAACTTTACGTTGGCTGCCGCATTGCCCAACGCTTTGACGCTGGCGACCGGACGTACATCGAAATGGTTGCCACGGCTGGCCATCGGGCACCCCTTCAACTCCATCACCGAGCTGTTCCCTGCCGAAGTCGTACATCCCGACTCGACAATGCTGCCATGAAATTGAATCACACCTTGGGATGAGGCCATGCAGGCCCCCGCCCACACCGCAAGGAAGCCTGTAGCGATTGGCAAACGCATACCGTTCATGTCGATGTTCCTTCTCGGGTTATTTAGAAGGTAGTCGACATTTTTTGCACAGACTTGAGAGATTTCGTGTTTTTAAGAAATGACTGATAGACGCGATAAGTCAGCCTTGTGCGCCAACCGCCTGATTGACGCCGCTTCCGGCAGTTGTACAGCGCTGAACACCAGGCGGTCGTCGATCTTCGCGCTCTGGATCGTCAGTTGCTGCGGCGGCAGGTCGTAGATGAAAACCTGCCCCACCGAGGAATGATCACGGCAGAAATCATCCAGGTTGAACCCCTCGGTGCCGGCGAGGCTGGCATTCATCAGCACCAGGTCAAAGCCGCGGTCGCCATACTCCACCAGGTTGAGCAGGTCGCTCAGGCTCGGAACCGGCGCAATGGCGTAATAGCCCTGGCGATTGAGATCGCGCTCCAGGCGCAGGCGTTGAGCATGCTCGGGGTCGGCAATCATGATGCGCAGCGCTTTGTTAATCATCGATGGGCACCGGCAAGGTTGCTGGACACCGGCCGCCCGGCACTGCGCTGCAACCAGCGCAGCAGGTCGACGCCATTCATGGGGCGTGCATGCCAATAGCCCTGCCCCTGGGTGCAACCCAATGCCAGCAATGCTTGATGCTGTTCGGTGGTTTCAATGCCTTCGATCACCACCGACATGCCCAGGGTCTGCCCCAGGGCCAGGGTGCTGCCGATGACGGCTCGGCAGCGCGGCTCGTGCAACAGGCCGCGGACGAATTCCGCGTCGAGTTTTATTTCGGTGAACGGCAACTGGCACAGGCGCTGCAACGAAGAGAACCCGGCGCCGAAGTCATCGATGGACAAGCGGCAGCCCATCATGCGCAAACGCACCAGGTTCTCCAGGGAGACGGCCGGCACTTCAAGCAATCCGCTTTCAGTCAGCTCGAACGTCACACTGGCGCAGGGCGTCTGATGGGTGGCGAGGAGGGTTTTGATCCGCGCCGTCAGTTCCACGTCGGCCAACTGCGCGGCGTGCAGATTGAAAGCCAAGTCCAAGGCCAGTCCCTGGCTCAGGGCCTGCCCCTGAAGGACCAGCGCTTGTTGCATCAGGCAAAACAACAAGTCGTCCATCAGGCCGCTGCGCTCCATCGCCGGCAGAAACACCGCCGGTGACAGCACTCCCTGGAAGGGGTGGTTCCAACGAGCAAGTACCTCCACGCCCAGCACGGCGCCACTGTGCAAGTCGAACTTGGGTTGGTAATAGGCTTGCAGTTGTTGCTCGAGAAGTGCCCGCCGCACCTGTTGCTCGTCGGCCAGTTCCAGGCTCGACGACGGTTGCGGCGTCCTGCGGCGGGTACTCAAGGCCCGTTCGAGCAACAGCTGCAACGTCTCCACCTGCAACGGTTTGCCGGTATCGCCGAGCATGTTGACGCCGAGCAAGGCGCCCATCTGACTCACAGCACGGCGTACATCCCCCGGCAACCCGCTGCTGACAATAATTGCGCCGACCTGGCCGGTCGCACTGATGCGTTGAATGAACTCCAGCCCGTCCATGCCTTCCATTTGCAGGTCACAGACCACCACGTCCACGGAACCGGCGCCTTGCAGCACAGACAGGGCTTCGGTGCCGTTACCCGCCTCCAGGACCTCGCCGCAGCCCAGTTGTTTGAGCAGGTTGACGGCCACGGAACGCTGGAAAAGGTGGTCTTCGAGTACCAACACCCGGAGCGATGTAAAGGACATGACGGCTCTCTCGCTTGCTAAAGGGAGGGGACGAGTGTGCGCAAACGATCGAAGCCATTCGCGTAGAAACGTCCGCAATTTTATTAGGAATTTTCTGAGCCTCCCGCAGGGGGCTCAGTAGTAATTGATAGTGAATGTGGCCGTTGCATTCGCGGGGCCGGCGGTGATGCTGCTTTCGGTCTGAATGTACCGAGCCTTCAGCGGGATGACATAGCTCGCGCCCTCGTCGGTACGAGGCGTGATGCCACTGGCGCGCAACGTGGCCAACGGTAGCGGCCCCCCTGCGCTGTCAGCCACTTGCACCCCCACACCGGTAGCCGCTTTATCGCCACCCGGGGCAGCAGGGTTAAGACTCAGGATACCCAGCGAAGCATTCAGAGGCGTGCGGGTCGGGTCGATACGTACTTGCAGTACGTTGTTTTTGCGGGAGTTCAGGTTACCGACGCTGCCAGCGCCGCCGTTGCTGGTCCAAGTCGGCCCACTCGCCTGGTAGTAGCCGTTGAACGCCGGGCAATTGTTCAGCGCAATATTAAAGTCCTGCCAAGGCGTTGCTGTGTTCAGGCCCGAAAACTCAGCGAGTTGATGCTGGCCCATAGGCACTGATACATCCGGGGTAGAACAGGTGCGCGAGACGATATTAATGCTGCCGGAAAAATCCAGCCGGACCGGGGCAATGGTGTTATCCGTGATCAAATCACGCGCAGCCGACGGAATATTACTGCCGTTGATCACGCCTGCCGAGACTGGACCCGTCTTGATAAAGAGCACGGTGTAAGACGTAGTGCCAGGACCCAAGAGGATCGTGCAGGTCCCAGAAGCACCCGAGCAGTTTCTCCAGTTCCAGTCGTAGGGCACTGCATCCGCGCCATGGACGACCACGATTCCAATTCCGGCGACGCCGCTCTCATAAACCTTTCCGGCATACGGGCTGCCTGACCAACTGGCCAGTGGCAAAGGGGTGCGGGTAAAGAAATTTCGCTCGATCGCGTAAGTGGCAATGTCATTGCAGCTCACGTTGATGCTGGTGGCCGGAAAAAAAGTCTGCCGATAGACTTCGGCGCCCAGGGGCACATCCCGTCCCACCGTGAGGTTCCCGCCCGATAACGGCATGGTGACCACGACACCTCGATTACCCACCGGGTTGCTGTCGGCAAACCGACACGTCGCAGCAAGAGCACTTTCACTGGCGATCAGGCCCAGCGCGCAGACTACCCAACCGCCAAGACTGAAGACCGGTCGACGCATAACGTTCTGAACAAAAGCCAATATAGTTTTCATGACATCTCCGAATTATTTCAACAGCGCGGCATTCAGCCGCGGAGCATTCGCTTGCGACGAACACACCACATCCACTTGACGCAGTTGTTGGCCATCACTTTTGCCCGGAGGCAGCGCCAGCATGCATTTCTGCTCCGCAGCCGGTCCCCAACTGATCAGCAGTTGCCGGGCGTTTTCCTTGACCCGCGCGTACAACTGGCCCCCCTGCCCGACGAGCCCTACCGAAACGCCGCGATCGTCATTGACCGTGGCGCCGAACGGCAGCGGGCTGCCATCGGCCAGGGTGACGCTGAGCAACAATGCCTCACCAGTACTGGTGCCATATTTGAGCGCGACAACGGCCCCGGCACGCGGCGCGACCTGCTGGCTGGTTTCTGCCATCTCGACATTCAGTGAAGAACCCAGCGGGTCAATCGCCACTTCGTTTAGCTCATAAGGGCGCAGGTAAGGCACCACCGCATTGCCACGGCCATCCAGCTTGAGACCTGGGAAGCCAACGACCTTGGCGCCCTCGGCACCTGGCGCGCTGACAACAGCCATGGTTTCGCCGCGATACGGCGTGAACGTCACCCCATTCGGGTGCGCGACCACACTGCCACTGGCATTCACGGACAGGCTGTCATAACCCTCGCCACGGCTGACTGTCGCGCCGACCAAGGCTTTGGAACCGGTGTACTGACCATTGACCGAAGTACTGTTGGAGCGCGTGGCACCGTCATGACCACCGGTCAGGCTGTAGCTGTACTGGCGATCCTCGCCGGCGGTGCCGCTGAGGGTCGCTTGTTCGCTGTACTGGCTATTGGTATCGCGCAGCAAGCGCGTCGACAATTGTGGCTGGTTGGTCGAGGCGCCAAACTCCAGCGGCATGCTCATCGTGAACAGCAGGCTGTTATCCATCTCCCCCAAGCCGACCCGACTGCGGTTGGCACTCACGCCATAGCTGACACGCCCAACCTGCTTGTTGTAGCTGAACTGGTACTGCACATCCCGCCCCGGCTGATTCCAGTAGTCTTGCGAGAAACCACTGAACGCCACCTGGCCCCAGGGCCCAAGGCTCTGGTTGGCAGTCAACGACATGCGGCTGCGTGGGCGGGCGTAAGCGCTGGTGTCGATACCGTTGCGTTCTGCATCCAGCAGTAACGTGGCATTGCTGAAGTCCAGGTACTTTTCCGTGGAAAACCGTGTGGCGGCCACGGCAAAGTTACTGCCGGTGCTGATAATATTTTTGCTGTAGCTCATGCGCACACTTTGCCCGCTGTCCTGGCCGCTTTTGAACTGGGTCTGGGCCTGGGTTACGTCGATCGCCATCGCGCCGATCGGCGTACTGAATGCCAGGCCGCCCAGCAGCGAGCGGTAATCGTCGCTGCCTTGTGCGCCGGTGTAGCCAGTGAAGATATTGCTCAACCCCAACTGATAGGTGCCCTGCGCCAACCTGGCCTGGCGCGAGCTGAAGTTGTTGCGGGTCTCACCAGCCGTGACGCTGTAGCGTGAAGTGCCAGGGCGCAACAGTTGTGCCGCGGCGGCGTAAGGCACGATAAAGCGCTGCTCACTGCCATCCGCCTCATAGACGGTGACGTCGAGGTCGCCGCCGTAGCCGGTGGAATACAGGTCATCGATCACAAAGGCGCCCGGCGCCACGCTGGTTTCGTAGAGCAGATTACCGGCCTGGCGGACTGCGACTCGTGCACCGGTGCGGGCAATACCGCGAATCACCGGCGCATAACCGCGCTGGGATTCAGGCAACATGCGATCGTCGGTACCCAGCTGCACACCGCGATACGCCAGGGTGTCGAAGATTTCGCCACTGGTATTGGACTCGCCCACGGTCAGTTGGCTGCGTAAAGGGGTGATGTCACGCTGCGCGTAGGTATTGAGGGTCTGGTAATTTTGCCCTGTTTCCTTCTGCCAGCTCATCGAACCGTTATGGCGCAAGCGCCAGTCGCCGAGGTTCAAGCCCGCGTTCAGCCCCAGGTAAGCCGAATCGTCATTACCGAAGTCGGTTCTGTTGTGGCTGCCGTTGAAGGTGTAGCTCAGGGTGCCGGCAGTGACGCCACGGTCCCACAGCTCCGGGCTGACATAGCCCCTGGCATCACGGCGCAGGGCGATTTGCGGAACACTGATGTCGAGTAACTGGGTGGACGGCGAAAAACTGGCCGTGGCGCCGTCGATCAACTGGCCGATGTCCAGGCACGGCGCGCCGCTTTCCAGGCTCGCCAAGGCTTCAGGCGACAGCTTGTGCATATCCACACCGAGCAGTTCCAACATGCTCTGGTTGAAACAGACCACCGGGTTGCTCCCGTCCTCAGCCGCATTAATACGAATATCCTGACGGGTGACGAGCTTGCCGTTGATCGCCATGTCTGCCCGGTATTCGCCGGGCAGTACCGGGTTACCTTTCTCGTAGGGTGCAAGGTCCAGGCTGCGGGAGTCTTCAGGCAAAAAGGCATCGTTGAACTGCACGTCTTCGGCCCATGCCCCTTGCACGGTCATCACGCCCGGCAACAGTGCCAGGGCCTTGATCAGCATTGCAGTCACTGGATTGAGGGCAAAGCGAGGTTGCACCTGCGGGCAATTGCCCAGGCGTGGAATAGTCGTCATAAGGTACTCGTGCGCGGGAACGATCGCGTAACGATCAGGGCTTCAGCGGCTGCTTGGTCGGCACTAAAGCGCCGTAATCGTTGATGGCGTTGAACTCGACCTGTGCCGAAGCGCCTGGCTGAGACTTGAGAGTCGGCAAGGCGAACACCGTGCTTTCACCGGGGCCGACCATGCCGCCGTCACCCTCGTAACGCTGGGTGCCCGCGACCAGGGTCAATTCCGCCAAAGACACGTGGTAGACCGTTGGGTTAAACGCTTGCAAGGCATAACCCGCACCGTCGGCAATCACTTTCCATTGCACCTGTTGCGGCGCGTCGCCGGGCGAACCTGGCAGGCCGTCGGGGCGGTAAAAAATCTTGATCCGGGAGCGAAAGGCCATTTGCAGCACATTCATCTCCACCGCTCCTTCGGCCTTGGGTGGGATCTCTAATATGTTGAACCAGAACACCGACTCTTTATTGGCCGGCAAGGGCGCCCCCGTGAACATCAGGCGCAGGCTCTGGCCTTTGCTCGGGTCAATTCGCGAGACCGGCGGCGAGAGCAAAAACGGCGCCTTGGAACTGGTGGGGCTGGACTGTACATCCCCGGTGTCGACCCAGGCTTGCACCAACGCAGGTTTCGAGCCGTTATTATTGAGCTTTACGGTGATTTCTTTCTGACTGGCCGGGTACACCAGGCGAGTCCCGGTGATCACCACACCGGCCATGGCCTGGGAACAGACCAGCGAAGCCAGGATCAACCAGGCCCCAAACCGAACTTTCTTCACGCGAGACATAAGACACCTCCTCCGCCCTACATCAGTGCGCCGGTCACGGCGCACTGATGTGCAAGCGACTTACTTGTAGTCGATGTTGTAGGTCACAGAGCTGAGCACGGTGCCAGGGGTGGCGGCGCCGGTTGCGTAGTACTGCACGGCGTAATCCATACGCACACCGCCGGAAGCCAGGGTGTTACGCGAGGTGTTGGTTTTCTGGTTGGTGTTGCCCGCCTGAATGACGTTGCCGTTCACGGCGTCGATCAGCTGCAACTGCACGAGCGAGGCGGTACCGGTGGTGTTGTTCAGGTTACCGGTGGCGGGGTCGACGGTGGCGCCGGAGTTGAAGAACGCGGCGGCGGTGGTTGCTGTGCCCGTGCAACCGCTCAGGGTGACGTCAAAGCCTGTACGGCCTTCGGTCTTGCCGGCGACGTCGAGCAGGCTGTTGGAAATGGTCGGCAGCGTGACGGTGGCGACCGCTGGGCTGACCACACCACCAACAGAGATGGTGCAGGTCTGGCTGACCAACTCGCCGGCAAAATTGATGGTGCCATCGGCCGCAGTGGCGAACTGAGCGCCGGTTGCGCAAAACAGGGCAGCGAGGGTGAGTGCTTGAACTTTCATGGTACAGCTCCAAAGGGAAGGTTATGAACACCATCGCCAAGCCTTGTTGGGCTGCCAAACGCCGAAGCGGGTGAGCAACGAACACAACACATGTCTTGTGCGACAGGTACATCTTCCCGTGAGGAGCAGACCACTCACGTAGTATCCATCCCCGCACCTTGTAGGAAATTTCCTAGCGGATTTTTTCTCTTGCCACGCGCGGCCAATAAAAAAGCCGCAGCGTGGCGGCGGCTTTTTCACGGTGCAGTGCGATCAGGCCAAGAAGATCTCCAGGCGCTGCCCCAGCTGTTCCATGGCTTGCTGCAGCGCATCGACCGCGTCAGTCAGCACTGCCGAGTTCAACCCTTTGCAGCCAGCCTCCAGCGCCTCGCAACATTCGATCAAGGCATGCGCCTGGATGATCCTCGCACCGCCCTTGACGCGATGCGCCAAATCACTGAGACCGCTCAGGTCATGCTGGGTAAACAACCGGATCAGTTGCGCCATGTCCTGTGCATTGCTGGTTGCCAGGTCCTGCAGCAGGCTTTTGATAGCAGCGTCATCACCACGGCTCAGGTGGATCAGGCTGGTCAAGTCGATGCCGTCGATGCTCGGTAGCGGCGGTTCTTGCGCCAGGGGAGCGACCGCGCCAGCAGATACCAGGGACGCCAATCGGGCATTGAGGTCATTGAGGCTGATGGGCTTGAAGAGGCAGTCATCCATGCCCGCCTGCAGGCAGCGGTCCTTCTCTTCAGGTTGGGCGTTGGCGGTCAAACCGAGGATCATCCCGGGTGCAAGCCCCCTGCTGCGCTCTTCATCGCGGATGGCGCGGGCCAGTTCATAGCCATTCATGATCGGCATGCTGCAGTCGGTAATCACCACATCGAAATGCTGATTGCGCCAGGCGCGCAGGCCATGGGCACCGTCTGCGGCGTCGCTTACCCGGTGCCCGAGAAAGCTCAGTTGCTGGGTCAGCAACAAGCGATTGGCCGGGTAATCGTCGATCACCAACACATGCAATACCTGGGCGGCTTGAGTCACCACCACTGAGGATGGCTCAGGCTCGTCAACCGGCAGCAAGGTGGGCAAAGCGAGACGGACCTCCACTTGGGTGCCTTGCCCTAACACGCTGCTCAAGGTCAGCGTGCCGCCCATCATCTCGCACAGCGTACGGCTGATCATCAGCCCCAGGCCCGAGCCACTGCGAGCCGCCTGCCCGTGGTTGCTGGCCTGGCTGAACGGGTTGAACAAGCGTTGTTGGTCGTCAACGGAAATGCCACTGCCGCTGTCCTCGACCCTTAAGCAAAGCGCCAGCCGCTCATCATTGCGGCTAAGCTCGGCGCTGACGCTTAATCGAACTTGGCCCACGGCGGTGAACTTGATGGCGTTACTCAGCAAGTTGGAGACAACCTGCTTGAAGCGCAGAGGGTCGACCAGGACCTGGCAGTTAAGCGTGGCGTCCAGATCAAGGATCAGCCGCAGTTGCTTCTGCCGCGCCAAGCCCTCGAAGATGCGCGCCACTGACTCGACCAGCGCCAGCAGATTGGCCCGCTCCGGCGCCAGGGACAGGCGCCCGGACTCGATGCGTGCGATGTCGAGGATGTCACCGATCAGGTCCAGCAGCCCGTGGGCGGCATTGGAGGCCACCTCGATGGAGGCTCGGTCCATGTAACCTTGATCAGCTTTTTTCTGCGCCAGCTCCAACATGCCGATGATCGCATTCATCGGTGTGCGGATTTCGTGGCTCATGGTCGCCAGGAAGGTGGTTTTGGCGCGACTGGCATCGTCGGCATGGTCCTTGGCCTCACGCAAGGCCTCCAACAGGTGCTGGCGTTCGCTGATATCGATCCAGCCGCCGATCATGCCATTGACTTCACCGTCGCTGCCTCGGTACGGCAACATCCAGTGGTAGATCATCAGGACCTGGCCCGTGCCCATCGTCAGGCAACGGTCCTGCACACGCGGAACCCCTTCTTCCATCGCCTGTAAATAGTCCTCGTGGTAGCTGGCGGCCTCGCTGGGGTTACTGAGTACACCATCCATCACAGTCTTGCCGATGACGGCTTCGCGTTCGACGCCAAACACGCTCAGGTAGCCGCTGTTGCACACCACCAACCGCCCTTGGCGATCACGCACATAGATGGGGTGCGGCGTGCCATCGATCAGCACGCGCATGAACTCCAATTGATCATTCAGGGCAATCTCGGCCTGCCTGCGCGTGCGCATCAGCCTGCGCAGGTAAGCAATCCACAGCATTGCCACCAGCAACAGCACGCTTGCCAGGGCAAAGCCCTGAATGATCACCGTGCGGTTGCGCAGCCAGTAACTGTCATCCACGGCAATGTCGCTGCGCCAGCGGTTAGTGACTTCGTCCAGCTCTTCGGGCGGGATGCTCAGCAGCGCTTTTTCCAGGATCGAATACAGCTCAAGGGAACCCCTGGAAGTGGCAAATGCCGTGCGCGCCAGTTGCGTGCCCACGGTGCTGGTGATGCGTAGCCGCTCCCGGTACTCACGCGCGATCATGTAGCGGGCGATGATCAACGAATTGACCGCCGCATCCGCCTTGCCGTCGGCCACCAGCGCCATCACTTCCTGGGCGTTACGCCCCTCCACCAGCTCAATCCGTGGGTACTGCTCGATCACCAGGTCGCGTATCGGATTACCGTGTATCAATGCCAGCCGTTTGCCCGCCATCTCATCCAGGGTGCTTGGGCTGTTGGGTTGGGTGCGGCTGACCAACACATACGGGGTATTCAGGTAAGGCCGGGTAAAGTGCAGCACGCCCTCGCGGGACGTACTTGGCGTCAGCGTAATCAGCAGGTCGGCCTTGTTGGCACGCACTTTGTCGACCATATCGGCCACTGAAACCGCACGCGCCACGTCGAACTTCAAACCGGTGCGCAGTGAAACCTTGGCCAGCACATCGGCACTGATGCCGCGAAACTCGCCCTCTTCATTGAAGAACGACAGCGGCAAGAAGCTGTCGTCAACCGCCACCCGCACTGACGGATGCGCATCCATCCAACGTTGCTCACTGGCGCTGAAGTGCAATGCCGTACGCCCGGGGATACTGCTGCCACCGGCACTCCAGCGCCGCTGGATATTCATGCGTTCGCTGATCGGAATCGCCGCCAGCGCGCTATTAAGCACGCGCTGCAGGCGCGCATTGTCGTGAGCCATGGCAAACGAGAAGTTGCTCGCTTCTACTTGGGAGAAGTCAGCCAACTGCACATTATTCAAGTAATTCTTGTTGATCAGAAAATTGGCGCTGAGCGCGTCGCCCAGGTACACGTCGGCGCTGCCGAAGGCCACCGCACCGATGGCACTCAAGGTCGAGGGAAACAGTTGCAAGGTGGCCTTGGGGTAAAACGCCTTGACCGCCTCGGGTGAGAGGTAGTGATACAGCATCGCGATTTTCTTGCCCGCCAGGTCCGGCGACAGTGCACGGCTGTCGCCCAACCGTGTCACCAGCGCCGGCAGGTCATCGGCGTAGGCCGTCGACAGCAACAGCCCGGCATCGGCGGCCTCATAACCGTTGGCGACGCCCAGAAAGTCCACCTCTCCCCGCTTGAGCCCGTCGATCACCTCGCCACGCGAGGCATACCGGCGCACTTCTACCCGAACGCGCAATAACTCACTCAATAGCTGCGCGTAATCGGCCGTCATACCTTCATAGTCGCGGCCATTGTTGACCATGCCCAGCGGCGCATAATCCGGGTTGGAGTCGCCCAGGACCAATACATCCTTGCTGCGCAGCCAACTCCAGTCCGCCTCGGTAAGCACGGCCTGGTAACCGTCGACATGGGAGCGCCCCAACACCTGGAACGCGCCGACCTGCGAGCCCGCCAGGGCAGCACCGTTGAGCGCCATGCCAAGTACCAGTACCACCATCCACTTACGCAAGAGAAGGCTCATCAGATCAGGTTATTACGTTTGGCAAAGTCAGCGAGGTAGACCACAGACTTGACCTTGAGCTTTTCGATCAAGCGCGTTTTATAAGTGCTGACGGTCTTGTTACTGAGCAGCATGGCGTCACCGATCTCCTTGTTGCTCAACCCTTGGGACAACTGTTGCAAAATCGTCAGTTCACGATCGGAGAGGCTCTGGATCAACTCCAGGTCGGTGGTTTCGACATCACTGCGGCGCACCGAACTGTTGGCCAGGTTCGGAAAGAAGGTGTATCCGCCCATCACCGCCTTGATCGCTTTAATCAGTTCGTCCAGGTCATTGGTCTTGGAGATATAGCCGGCGGCACCGGCCTTCATGCAACGCATCGAGTAGAACAGTGGCGATTGAGAAGTCAGCACCAGGATCTTGCACTTGAGGTCCAGTGCGCAGATTCGCGCGATGACCTCCAGGCCGTCCAACTTGGGCATGGCGATATCCAGCACGATCAGGTCGGGTTCATGCTCGCGCGCCATCTGCACCGCGTCTGCCCCGTTATCGGCTTCGGCAACGACGTCGAAATGCTCTTGTTTCAGCAGCATTTTGACCGAAGAGCGAATAAAAGGATGATCGTCCACAACTAACGCCTTAAACATAACTACCTCTGCGAGACACACCGAAACGCGCCGAGTGTGCTTAGACCCGTCGCATAAAACAGTGGAAAAAGTGATCGATCAATACCCCGCTCAAAATACACGAGCGCGATTCAAGTGTAGAGAATATCTGGACGACCTCAGACGTTATCCAACCCCACGCGCTGACTCGCAAGGTGTGTTTCCAGCCACACCAGCAGCCGATGCCCCGCCATTGGCCGCGCCAGGTAAAACCCCTGGCCGATTTCACACCCCAGGGCCAACACACCTTCATGGGCGCGCTGAGTGCCGATGCCCTCGATCACCAAGCTCATGTCCAGCGAGCGCGCCAATGCCAACGTACTGGCGACCATGGCCTGACTGAGCGGTTCGCCAATATGGCGAACAAACTCGCCGTCGAGCTTGAGTTGATTGAAGGGCAGTTGGCAAAGCAGCTTGAGCGATGAAAAGCCCATGCCAAAGTCATCGATAGCCAGGCCGCAGCCGAGCATGCGCAGCCGCAGCAGGTTTTCCTGGATTCGCGGTGAGATATCCAGCAGACCGTTTTCCGCCAGCTCGAACAACAGCGTCGAACCGGGAAGGCCATGGCGCAGCAACGCCTGCTGGATATGCCCCATCAACTCGTTGTTGAGCAATTGCGAAGCGTGCAGGTTGAACGCCAGTTCGAGCTGGATCTGCTGACGACGCAACACCCCGAGCAGGCTCAGGCCTTGCTCCAAAAGTTGCATGAACATCTGGTCGATCAAATCGTAGGCCAGTACGGCAGCCAGAAACTCCGCCGGCAACAGCACGCCGCGGGTTGGATGCTCCCAGCGTACCAACACCTCTACCCCCGCCAGGCGCCCGGTGCCCAGCATGAATTTGGGCTGAAACCAGGCACGAAACTCACCCAGGGCCAGGCCTTGATGAATTTCCTGCTCAGTGGGCAAGGCCCTGGAGGCAGACGGACGCAGCGACGCCGTCGGCCGCTGGCAATAGCCGCGCAATAACTGGCGCAGGGCGCGCAGCTGCAATGGCTGGCTCAATACACCCAGCACGTGCAGACCGGACAGACAACGCATATGCACCACGGCGCGGCGCAACGCGGGATGGAGCTCACTGCAAAACACCACTGCACGCGCCAGGCCTGCCCGTCTGACGCGTTGCAGGAAGTCCAGGCAGTCAAGACTCCGGTCGGCCACGTCACAGAGCACGATGTCGACCCCGCCGCACGCCTGCATTTGCGCCATGGCGTGTTCGACGTCGCTGGCCTGCAGCACAGTGGGCAGCCCCAGCCGATCAAGCATCTTGATCAGAACACTGCGCTGAAAGCGTTGGCTTTCCAAAACGAGGATGCGGAGGTGAGCCATGCTTATCAACCACTTTGCAAAAGCGAAGTGGGTGATAATGACCAGGAACAATCCGATCCTAAGAAGGAAGCATCCTGTCGATCTGTAGGAAATTTCCTAGCAAAAAAACCTTACCGGCATACGCGGATCACGGATCCACCTGCGCCATCAGTTCTGGAATGCTTTCCGGCCGTCTGGCATAGCGCTGGGCCAGCGCCGCACACACCATCAACTGGATCTGGTGAAATAACATCAGCGGCAGAATCAACACGCCCATGGTCGCCCCGGCAAACAGCACCTGGGCCATCGGCACGCCCGTCGCCAGGCTTTTCTTCGAGCCGCAGAACAGGATGGTGATGCGGTCTTCCTGGCTAAAGCCGAAAGCCTTGCCGAGCACGGTGGACGCGACCAGCACCAACGCCAGCAACACACAGCACGCCACCACCAGGCCGCCGAGTTCCCACAGTGGGATCTGGTGCCAAATGCCTTCGTTGACCGCTTCGCTGAACGCCCCGTACACCACCAGCAGGATCGACCCTTGGTCGACAAACTTCAGCCAGGATTTATTGCGGCCGACCCACTCGCCAATCCAGCGCCGGGCGATCTGCCCGGCCACAAAGGGCAGCAACAGCTGCACGCTGATTTTCAGGATCGCGTCGACGGTGGAGCCCGCGTCGCCGTGCACGTTGAGCAACAGCGTCACCAACAACGGCGTAAGAAAAATGCCGAACAGGCTGGAGGCCGCCGCGCTGCAAATCGCCGCCGGGATATTGCCGCGCGCCAAGGAGGTGAAGGCAATCGCCGATTGCACGGTGGCCGGCAGCGCACACAGGTAAAGCATGCCCATGTACAGGTCGTTGCCGATCAGTGGCGAGAGCAGCGGCTTGAGCGCCAGGCCCAGCAACGGGAACAGCACGAAGGTCAGGCTGAACACCAGCAAATGCAGGCGCCAGTGGCCGGCACCGGCGACGATGGCCTGGCGCGACAGCTTGGCGCCGTGCAGGAAAAACAGCAGCGCGATGGCCAGGTTGGTCACCCAGCCAAAGGCCACAGCGGTTTGACCACTGGCGGGCAGCAGGGAAGCGAGGATCACCGTGCCGATCAGGGTCAGGGTGAAGTTATCGGGCAGAAAACGCGGGCGGGTCATAAGCAAATCTTCCAGGGGTTGCCAAGAGCATCGTCGCGACTCTAACGTAATGGCTTGTTACCGACTAACGCCAATGAGCCAGTAAATGCCTCCTAAAGGACATGACAAGACGGTTCGACGCAGTGTGCCGGGGCTTTCCAGCCTGCCACGCCCGGTGTATGGGCGCACTGAATCACTGCCCAACCGGGCGCTGACGCGCCGGCACAGTCACCCGTGGGTGCAATTGTCCTACGCGATTTCCGGGGTGCTGGAGATCCAGACCAGTGTCGGCCGTTTCGTCGCACCGCCCCAGCGCGCGGTGTGGATTCCGGCGGGCATGCCGCACCGGGTGTTCAGTTCGCCGCACACGGAAATGCGCAGCCTGTACCTCGATTGCAGCGTTACCACCTGGGCGGCAGAGCGTTGCCAGGTGCTGGAGGTGAGCAGTTTGTTGCGCGAGTTGATTCGCAGTTTCAGCAAACTGCCGGTGGAATATGCCGAAAATGGGCCCGACGGGCGCCTGGCCCAAGTGGTGCTGGACCAACTTGCCGCCGCGCCGCAGGTGGACTTGATGTTGCCGTTGCCCCATGACGCGCGGCTGCGGCAGATTTATCGCAGCCTGAACCTGCACCCGGAGCAGCAGACGACGTTGGGGGCGTGGAGCCAGAAGCTGGGGGTCAGCGAGAAAACCCTCAGCCGGTTGTTCCTGAGTGACACCGGCCTGACCTTTCGCGCCTGGCGCCAGCGCCTGCGACTGCTGAGCGCCCTGCCCGCCCTGGAACAAGGCGAGCGCGTGACGGATGTGGCATTGGCGTGTGGCTATGAATCGACATCGGCGTTTATCAATGCGTTTCGCCAGCAGTTTGATGCCACACCGGGTGAATTCTTTCGCTGACTCTTAGACGACGAAGCTCAAATGTGGGAGCTGGCTTGCCTGCGATGACGGAGTGTCAGCTGACATAGGTTGGGCTGACCCACCGCTATCGCAGGCAAGCCAGCTCCCACAAGTTGTGCGTATTTCAAGTCAAGCAGGTGACTCAGCTGCCATTCCCGCCATGGGCCTCTTCAAAGAAGTAATCCTTCCAGCTCGCCGCTTTGTTTTTCAATACACCCAATTCCTGCAACTTCTCGGCGTAGATATAGGTGCGCTGCGGCACGATGGTGAAGTCGATTTCCGGGTCCTGGACGATTTTCTCCACCAGGTCCAACGGCAGCTTGGATTCCTCTACACGGATGTACGTTTTGGCGGCGGCAGGTTTGTCGGCCTTGATGATCTGCTCAGCCTCGGCCAGTGCGTCGTAGAACGCCTGGTAGGTCTTGGGGTTTTCATCGTGAAACTTCTGCGTGGTGTACAGCACGTTGAACGACGCCTGCCCGCCCAGAATGTCGTAGGAACTGAGCACCTTGTGCACGTTGGGGTTTAACAATTCCTGGTACTGGAACGGCGGGCTGGAAAAGTGCGAATTGATCTCCGAACCACCGGCAATCAACGCGGCCGTGGCATCCGGATGAGCCAGACTGATGGAGATGTCGTCGAACTTCTTATAGTTGGCCGCTCCAAACTGCTTGGCGGTTTCAATCTGCAACGTGCGTGACTGGAAGCCCACGCCTGCGGCCGGCACAGCAATGCGGTCTTTCTCGGTGAAATCGTTAAGGGTCTTCACATTAGGGTTGTTGGTCAGCAGGTAGTTGGGCATCGAGCCTAACGACGCGATGGCCTTGACGTTCTGCTTGCCCTTGGTGCGGTCCCACAAGGTCAGCATCGGCGGCACACCAGCCGACACCACGTCCAGCGCACCAGCCAGCAGCGATTCATTCATCGCGGTGGCGCCGGAAATGCTGTTCCACTCCACCTGGATATCCAGGCCCTGCGCCTTGCCGTATTTTTCGATCAGGTGCTGGTCGCGCACCACATCGAGAATCAAGTAACCGATACCGAATTGTTGAGCGATGCTGATTTTGCCCTCGGCCTGGGCGCCAGGGCTGAGCAGCGTACTCGCGGCCGCCAGGGACGCGGCCAGCAGGGTCAAGGAGGAACACTTGAAAGTCATGGGGAATCTGCCGCGTTTTCGAGAAGGTGATGAAGCCTAGCGGCGATGTTTAAGACTGGAAAAGAATATCGGGATCTATTGTTATGCAAATTATCCCCAAAAAACCGCGTGGCTGTTATTGTGCCGCGCTTTGAAAGACACCTGCCGACCTGCGAGGAGATGAACGTTGAACACTGACGATAAAATGACCGGGGACCTGTTCGAGGTGGATAAGCGCCTGTCACTCAAGCCCGTGGTGGACTTCAACGCCTACCTGCGCAGCGCCTTTGGCGACGGCCCGTGCACCTGCGTACGTTGCGCCGCGGCCAACGGCGATGAGACCGGCTATGCGTTCCAGCACACCTTCCACTTCGACGGTAAACCCAGCCACCGCCGCTTCGCCTCTACGGCGGGCAGCGATGTGTTGATGGCGCTGAAAAAAGCATGGTTGTCGTACACCAAAGCCGAGCTGCCGCTCAGTGGTGTATTGCTGCTGGAGACGGTGAAGGAGTTTGTTGAACCGCAGTTGCACAAGCGCCTGACGCCGCTGTTTCTGGCCAGTGAGCTGGTCAAGGATGTGGATGGGCAGTTGCTGGTTCAGCCGCAGGCGAGTTGAACCCACTCGAGAACTCTTCAGAAATAAAAAGCACTGCTCTACTTACCAAGCAGTATAAAAAACTGTCAATTCTCACAGTATGAAACCTATTCGTCCTGCCTTATTTTCAGTCCATTCAGGCCGTAACTTTCTAGACAGCCCGACCAGCGCCTGAATAATTGCTCACTCAATTAAGGATGATCAAAATGACTTTGAAATATGGCACTCAAGGCGACATTTCCGGTGACCTCGCCGGTGCGGACGATGTGACTGTAATTGCTCTACTGGCCACCATGATGGGACGCTTTAGGGTTCTTCCAAACGCCCGGCCTGGTGCAACGGTTTTGATCGTTACCCAAGACTGTCAGAACGGAGAACTCACGACGACGAACATTACTGGCTACGCGCCTGATACCATCCATTATCTAAAGAGAAATCATGTGTATCATCTGACGTCCAAGGGTTCGACCTGGGATATGACAATCCGGGATCTGCAATCGGGCAATGGCTACGGCCCCGTCAATATCCCACCCGCCTCTCAGTAATGCCCCTTAAACGGACCAGTCATCCGTTCTAAACCTGAAAAACGGCACGCAAGCGTGCCGTTTTGTGATCACGAACCCGTGATTACTTACGCGCCGCCTCCCACTGCTTCAACAGATCACCATAAGCCACGGTTTCACCTTTAGGCTTTTCATTCGCCAGCTTAGGCTTCGGCGCACCCGGTTGGTCAAACCAGTATTGGGCATCACGCTCGGGGTTCATTTTCGGGCCACACACCGGCTGCACCTTGGAGCGTTCCAGGCGCGTCATGATCGCGTCCTGTTCCTTGGCCAGGTTGTCCAGCGCCTGTTGCGGGGTTTTCTCGCCGCTGGCGGCGGCCGCGATGTTGCTCCACCACAGTTGCGCCAGGCGTGGATAGTCCGGCACGTTGGTGCCGGTCGGGGTCCACTCCACCCGGGCCGGGCTGCGGTAGAACTCCACCAGGCCGCCGAGTTTGGGCGCCAGGTCGGTCATGGCCTGGGAGTTGATGTCGGACTCACGAATCGGCGTCAGGCCCACGATGGTTTTTTTCAGTGACACTGTTTTCGACGTCACGAACTGCGCGTAGAGCCAGGCCGCGAGTTTTTGCTTCTCGGGTGTCGATTTGAGGAAGGTCCAGGAACCCACGTCCTGATACCCCTTCTTCATGCCCTTTTCCCAATAAGGCCCGACGGGCGATGGGGCCATGCGCCATTTCGGTGTGCCATCGGCGTTCACCACTGGCAAGCCCGGTTTGGTCATGTCGGCGGTGAACGCGGTGTACCAGAAAATTTGCTGGGCGATGTTGCCTTGGGACGGCACCGGGCCGGATTCGGAGAAGGTCATGCCCGCCGCTTCCGGTGGTGCGTAGGCTTTCATCCAGTCCACGTATTTTTGCGTGGCAAACACGGCGGCCGGGCCGTTGGTATCGCCGCCACGGGTAACGCTGGAGCCCACCGGGTGGCAGTCCTCCACGCGAATGCCCCATTCGTCCACTGGCAAACCGTTGGGCAGGCCTTTGTCGCCTCCGCCGGCCATGGAGAACCAGGCATCGGTGAAGCGCCAACCCAGCGACGGGTCTTTCTTGCCGTAGTCCATGTGCCCGTAGATACGCTTGCCGTCGATCTCCTTGACGTCCTCGCTGAAGAATTTGGCGATGTCTTCATAGGCCGACCAGTTCACCGGCACGCCGAGGTCGTAGCCGTATTTTTCCTTGAACTTGGCTTTCAGCTCCGGACGCTCGAACCAGTCCGCGCGGAACCAGTAGAGGTTGGCAAATTGCTGGTCGGGCAATTGGTAGATTTTGCCGTCCGGCGCCGTGGTGAACGAGATGCCGATAAAGTCTTTGATATCCAGGGTCGGCGAGGTGAAGTCCTTGCCTTCATTGGCCATCAGGTCGGTGATGGATTCAGTTTTGCCATAGCGAAAGTGCGTACCGATCAAGTCGGAATCGTTGACCCAGCCGTCATAGATATTCTTGTCGGACTGCATCTGGGTTTGCAGCTTCTCCACCACGTCGCCTTCCTGCAGCAGGTCGTGGGTCAGCTTGATGCCGGTGATTTCGCTGAAGGCCTTGGCCAGCACCTTGGATTCGTACTCGTGGGTGGTGAGGGTTTCCGACACCACGTTGATCTTCATCCCACGGAACGGCTCCGACGCCTTGATAAACCACTTCAACTCTTCGAGCTGCTGATCGGCCGTCAGCGTGGACGGTTTGAATTCGCTGCCGATCCATTTTTTTGCGGCATCTTCATACGCATCGGCCCAGGCCGTAGCGCTCAAACCGCTGAGGGCCATGACGGCGGCCAATGAAATGCTATGTCGCAGCTTATTGTTTTTATTCAACATAGAGACCTCCTGGTTGTTTATTCACGGAGCACTAGCCCCAACGCATCACACACAACAGCCACACCAGGGACAGCGCGGTCGCCACCCAGATGCTCCAGCCGG
Organism: Pseudomonas sp. AP19; assembly: GCF_001728855.1. NCBI lineage: Bacteria > Pseudomonadati > Pseudomonadota > Gammaproteobacteria > Pseudomonadales > Pseudomonadaceae > Pseudomonas > Pseudomonas sp. AP19. The sequence goes on from NZ_LXJP01000023.1 coordinate 40,295, forward strand.
TTACGCCGATCACCAGCAGATGCAGGTAGGCGCTGCCGAGAAGACCGATAAACAAGCGATCACCACGGGTGGTGCTGATCGGCAACAAACCACGGCGCGGGATGCTCGGCGAACGCAGTTCCCAGGTGGTCATACCCACCAGCAACAGGGCAATCGCCGCAAAGAACAACGCGGTGGGGGTGGTCCAGGCCATCCATTCCATCATCGACTCCTTTAGACCCGGCCCAGGGCAAAGCCCTTGGCCACGTGGTTGCGAACAAACCAGATCACCAGCATGCCGGGCAGAATGGTCAACACCCCCGCCGCCGCCAGTACGCCCCAATCGATACCCGATGCCGACACCGTACGGGTCATCACCGCGGCGATGGGCTTGGCGTTGACCGAGGTCAGCGTGCGTGCCAGCAACAGTTCGACCCAGGAAAACATGAAGCAGAAAAACGCGGTAACGCCGATGCCGGAACCGATCAGCGGGATAAAAATCTTCACGAAAAACTTCGGAAAACTGTAGCCGTCGATGTAGGCGGTTTCGTCGATTTCCTTAGGCACCCCGGACATGAAACCTTCCAGAATCCACACCGCCAACGGCACGTTGAACAAGCAATGCGCCAACGCCACCGCGATATGCGTATCGAACAGGCCGATCGACGAATACAGCTGGAAGAACGGCAGCAAGAACACCGCCGGAGGCGCCATGCGGTTGGTCAGCAGCCAGAAAAACAGGTGTTTGTCGCCCAGAAAGCGATAGCGCGAAAACGCATAGGCCGCCGGCAGTGCCACGCTCAGGGAAATCACCGTGTTCAGGCTCACGTAATACAGTGAGTTGAGGTAGCCGGTGTACCAACTCGGGTCGGTGAAGATCACCTTGTAGTTGGCCAGGGTGAAGTCCTGCGGAAACAGTGTCAGCCCGCCGAGGATTTCAGTATTGCTCTTGAACGACATGTTCAGCAGCCAGTAGATCGGCACCAGCAGGAACAGGATGTAGATCAGCAGAGGGATCACTTTCTTCATAGGCATAAGACGCTTGCTCATGTTGGCAGCCTCAGCGGTTCGCGTCGGAATGGGTCATGGCGGTGTAGAACAGCCAGGACACCAACAGGATGATCAGGAAATACACCAGGGAAAACGCCGCCGCCGGGCCCAGGTCGAATTGACCTACGGCCATCTGGGTCAGGGTCTGGCTCAGAAAGGTGGTGGCGTTCCCGGGCCCGCCGCCGGTGAGTACAAAAGGCTCGGTGTAGATCATGAAGCTGTCCATGAAACGCAACATCACCGCGATCAGCAGCACGCTTTTCATCTTCGGCAACTGAATATGTCGGAACACCGCCCAGGCGGACGCACGATCAATCCGCGCGGCCTGGTAGTACACGTCCGGAATCGCCCGGAGCCCCGAGTAACACAGGAGTGCCACCAGGGACGTCCAGTGCCACACATCCATCACCAGCACAGTGACCCAAGCGTCCATGGTGTTGGCGGCATAGTTGTAGCTGATGCCCATGGCGTTGAGGGTTGAACCGAGCAAACCGATATCCGCACGGCCGAAGATCTGCCAGATGGTGCCCACCACGTTCCACGGAATCAGCAGCGGAATCGCCAGAATGATCAGCACCAGCGAGGACCAGCGGCCCTTGGTCGGCATGGTCAGGGCAATGGCGATACCCAGCGGAATTTCGATCAGCAGCACGCACGCCGAATAGATGAACTGGCGCAGCAAGGAGTCGTGCAGGCGCGGGTCGAGCAGCACCTGTTTGTACCAGTCGGCACCGACAAAGTAGCGGCTGGACTGGTCAAAAATGTCCTGCACCGAATAGTTGACCACCGTCATCATCGGGATCACCGCACTGAACGCCACCAGCAGGAACACCGGCAACACCAGCCACCAGGCCTTGTTGTTCTGCACCTTGTTCATGGCAGCACCTCCAGCAGGTAATCGTCGGCATATACCATCAACCACTGCGCGGGAAAGCTGATCGAGGCGTTGCCTTCGGGCACCGGTTTGTCTTCGGCCAAGCGCACTTTCAACGGCGTACCGTCGAGGTTGAGGGTGACGATTTTGTAGGTGCCCAGGTCTTCCACATGGATGACGTCGGCCTGCAGGGCGTCGGGGTTGTACTCGTCCCACACGTGGATAAATTCCGGGCGGATGCCGACCTGCAGCTTTGTGTAGTTGGTCTCACGGAGACGTTGCTGCAAGGCCTCGGATAACGGCAGCAGCGTCCCGGCAAAACGTACCCCACCGGCCTCGGCCTGCACTTCGATCAGGTTCATCCCAGGGCTGCCGATGAAATAGCCGACAAACGTGTGGCTGGGCCGCTCGAACAACTCACGCGGCGTGCCGAACTGCACGATTTGCCCGCCGTACATCACCGCGATCTTGTCGGCAAACGTCGAGGCTTCGAGCTGGTCGTGGGTCACGTAGACCATGGTGATATTGAACTGCTCGTGGATCTGCTTGAGCTTGCGCCGCAGTTTCCATTTGAGGTGTGGGTCGATCACCGTCAGCGGTTCATCGAACAGGATCGCCGACACGTCGTCGCGCACCAGGCCACGGCCCATGGAGACTTTTTGTTTTTCATCGGCGGTGAGGTTGCGCGCCTTTTTGCCCAGCAGGTTTTGCAGGTCGAGGACTTCGGCAATCTCCTGCACCTTACTGTGAACTTTCGCCTCGGCCATGCCCTGGTTACGCAAAGGGAACGCCAGGTTGTCGAACACCGTCATGGTGTCGTACACCACCGGGAACTGGAACACCTGGGCGATGTTGCGTTTTTCCGGGGTCAAGTCGTTGACCACGGCGTGATCGAACAGCACCTGGCCTTCCGAGGGGCTGAGCAGGCCCGAGATGATATTGAGCAGGGTCGACTTGCCGCAGCCCGACGGCCCGAGCAAGGCGTAGGCACCGCCCTGCTCCCAGACGTGGTTCATTTCCCGAATGGCGTAGTCCTCGGGGCCATTGGGCGCAGGGTTGTAGCTGTGCGCGAGGTTCTGCAAGTGGATCTCGGCCATCAGGCAACCCTCGACACGCGGCGCCCGGGGGCCTGGACCAAACGGCCCTGACCATCGAACACAAACAGTTTATGGGTGGGGATATACACGCGGATCGGTGCGTCAACGTCGTACTCGTGTACCCCTGGCAGGTGCAGCACCAGCAGGAAATGTTCGCTGCGCACATGCAGGAAGGTTTCCGAGCCGCTGATCTCGGCGACCTCCACAGTCACCGCCAGCTCCAGGTCGTCGTCATTGCTCGGCACCAGGCTGATGTGGCTGGGGCGCACGCCAAAGCGGAACTCGCCTTCGCCGATGGGGCGCAGGTCGACGTTCAGCGGGAAGTGCACGACATTGGCAAAGCTCACTTCATTGCCGCTGATACGCCCCGGCATCAGGTTGATCGGCGGCTCGGAAAACAGCTCGGCGGCCAGCACGGTCTGCGGCTGGTGATACACCTCGGCGGCCTTGCCGCTTTGGATCACCCGGCCTTCGTGGAGGATGGTGGTGGTGCCGCCCAAGGCCAGCGCCTCGTTGGGCTCGGTGGTGGCATAGATGGCGATGGTGTGGCGAGCCTTGAACAGTTCGCGCATTTCCTGACGCAGCTCTTCGCGCAGTTTGTAATCCAGGTTCACCAGTGGCTCATCGAACAGGATCAACTCGGCATCTTTGACCAGTGCACGGGCCATGGCCGTGCGTTGCTGCTGGCCACCGGAGAGTTCCAGCGGGTGGCGCTGGAGGAATTTCTCGATGCGCAGCATCTTCGCGATTTCGAGCACTTTGCTCTGGATCAGCTCGTGGGACACCCCGGCCTGGCGCAACGGCGAGGCGATGTTTTCGAACACGGTCATGGTCGGGTAATTGATGAACTGCTGGTACACCATCGACACGTTGCGCAAGCGCACCGGCTTGTGCGTGACATCCACGCCATTCATCAGGATGCGCCCGCTGTCGGGCTTGTCCAGACCCGCCATCAAGCGCATCAGGCTGGTCTTGCCGGACAGCGTGCGGCCGAGCAATACGTTGAAGGAGCCGGCTTCGAAACGCAGGCTGGCGTCGTCGATCCAGGTTTGGCCTTCGACGACGCGGGAGACATGTTCCAGGGTCAATGACATGACACGCCCTTTTTATTATTGGAATGAATCTGCCCACTCGTCAGAGCGAATTCCATGCCATAAATGCCAGGTGCTTGATCCGTAACGAAATGGGCCCAATACGCTGCTCAGGCGTGAACACAACTGAACACCGAAGGCTGAACAACTGAACAGTCACGGGTTGACAATGAACAGTTCTGAACAACAATTGATGGGCGTCGCCGAGCTAAATGTGGGAGCCGGCTTGCTCGCGATAGCGGTGTGTCCGTTAACAGATTCAGTGGCTGAACCAGCGCCTTCGCGAGCAAGCCCGCTCCCACATTTTTGAACCTGCTGCTCCAGCTAGCGTTTGCAAGCCTCTATAACAATAAAAAGAAGGTCGCCCTCATGGCCGAACCCCAGGCTCACGACACCCTTATCCAGGATTCCTGGCGCCGTTGCCGCGCATTTGGCCTGGACCACCAGAGCGCACCGAGCTTCGACCAACTGCCTGCCGAAGGCATCAGCCAATTGCTGGAAAGCCAGCATTCCCTGGTGCAAACCACCCATCAGGAAGTGCTGCCCTACTACGAAAACATCCTGAGCAATTCCAACTGCCTGATCATGCTGGCCGACAACCAGGGCCAGGTCCTGACGTCGTGGGGCACCCAGCGGTTTATCGAGCCGAAACTGGCGCACGGTTTCAATGCCGGCGCCAGTTGGCGCGAGCGCTCCACCGGCACCAATGCCATCGGCACTGCGCTGGCCTGTGCCCAGGCGGTGCATATCGAGCACGACGAACACTTCCTTAAAGCCAACCGTTTCATGACCGGCTCGGCGGCGCCGATCTTCGATGCCCAGCGCGAAATCATTGCCGTGCTGGATGTGTCCAGCGACAGCTACCTGCCGCCCTCCCACACCCTGGGCATGGTCAAGATGATGAGCCAGACCGTGGAAAACCGGCTGATCCTCAACCTGTTTCGCGGCGAGCATTTTCAACTGACCTTCAACACCGGCCTGAACAACCTCGACAGCCAATGGGCCGGCCTGCTGATCTTTGATGAAAGCGGCCAAGTGCTGTCGGCCAACCGCCGTGCCGATAACTTGCTGGGCATCAGCTTGTCGCGGGTACTGATCGACAGTTTGTTCAAGGTGTCGTTGCTGGAACTGCTGAATCAGCCGGAGGGGCTGCCGTTCTCCCTGCAGGCGGCCGGACGCAATCGGTTCCAGTGTTTACTGAAGCGGCCAAGCAAAATGCCGGTGCAGGCGCGCGTCTTCAGTGCGCCCAAACCCAGCGCTCCCGCACCGGCGACGCCAGCCGCGATCAGTCTCAAGACCCTGCACTTTGGCGACATCCGCGTGGAAAAAGCCGTGCGCCAGGCCGAGCGATTACTGGAAAAGGACATTCCGCTGCTGATCCACGGCGAGACCGGCGTGGGCAAAGAGGTCTTTGTCAAAGCCCTGCACCAGGCCAGCTCACGCAGCCGGCAGGCGTTTATCGCCGTGAACTGTGCGGCGATTCCGGCTGAGCTGGTGGAATCGGAGCTGTTCGGCTACGAAAAAGGCGCCTTCACCGGCGCCAACCAGAAAGGCAGCATTGGCCTGATCCGCAAGGCCGATAAAGGCACCCTGTTTCTCGACGAAATTGGCGATATGCCACTGCCGACTCAGGCCCGTCTGCTGCGTGTATTGCAGGAGCGCTGCGTACAGCCGGTGGGCAGCAGCGAGCTGTTCCCGGTGGACTTGCGGATCATTTCCGCCACCAACCGCGCGCTGCGCGAGTGGGTGCAGGCCGGGCGCTTTCGTGAGGACTTGTTTTACCGCATCGGCGGCCTGACCCTGGAGTTGCCGCCGCTGCGCGAGCGCACCGACAAGCGGGCGCTGTTCCAGCAACTGTGGCAGCAACACCGCGAACCGACCCAGTGGGCCGGGCTGAGTACCGAGGTGCTGGCGTTATTCGAGCAACACCCGTGGCCGGGCAATTTGCGTCAGGTCAGCAGTGTGTTGCAGGTGGCGCTGGCAATGGCCGAGGAGCAGCCGGTGCGCCCGGAGCATCTGCCGGATGATTTTTTTGTGGACCTGCAGCGGCCGACGCCATTGCCCACCCATGAGCGTTTGGATGACAGCACCGACCTGACGCAACGCCTGCAGGCAGCAGGCGGGAATATTTCCCACCTGGCGCGGGAGCTGGGGGTCAGCCGCACTACGTTGTACAAACGCCTGCGCCAGAACGAAGGCTGATCGGCAGCGCTCGCCTCGACGGTGCTTAACGCCAGCGCCATGACACGCCGGTGTAAATGCCCCGACCGTCGGCCGGCGTGGATCGCGCAACATCCATCCCCTTGTCGTCGTAACCCGGCGTGACGGTGTTGGCATAGCGCCGATTAGTGAGGTTGCGCAGGTCGACCCAGGCTTGCCAGTCCTGCTTCGGTGCGTCGTAGCCGAAGGTGGCGCCAAGTGTGGTGTAGGCCGCAGCAAAGTAGGAGTTGGCGTAGTCCACCGCCACGCGCGATGCATGCTCGGTGTTGAGGCTGGTGTAGAAACCGGTCGGATGGCTGTAGCGCAGTTGCGCCTGGTAGTAATGTTTGGGGATGCCCGGCAAGGTGTTGTCGCCGAAACGGTCATCGTCGCGGTAGTGGAAGTCGCTGAAGGTGTAGGCCTGGCGCAGGTCAAGCTGGCCATTACGGCCGCCGTCCCACAGCGGGCTGAGCAGGCCCAGCTCCACGCCTTGATGCACGGTGGGGCTGGCGTTGGACTCGGCGACAATCGCACTGCTGTTGGCGGTTTGGGCCTGGGTTTCGACCGTGAGCAATTCGTGGCGCACTTCGGAGCGGTACAGCGCCAGGTCCCACTGGCCGAACCACTGCTCGCCACGCCCGCCGATCTCCAGGGTGGTTGCGGTCTGATTGCGCAAACTCACGCCTTCGCGTTGCAAACCGGTGGCCGGGCCGCTGCCGGGGGCAAAGTATTTATTCGACCCCCAGATCATCGACCACGCGTGCGGCGGCTCGACTGAGCGGCTCAGGTTGCCGTACACCTGCAACTGTGGGGTGAAGTCATACCGCAGGCCAATGCGGGGTGCGTAATCCCAATCATGTTGACTGAGCGGCGCCTGGCCCTCGGGATAGGTGACCTGGGTTTCGCGGCGCGTGTAGATCGCGGCCAGGCCAGTGGTCAGCCACAGGTCCGGGACCAATTCCAGTTCGTTGCCGACATGCAGCACGCTGTCGGAGCCCAAATAGCTGTAGTCGCGAGTCTTGGTGCCGGGGGCATACGGCGCAGTGTTACCGGCAGGGGTACGCACGTATTCAGAGGCGCCGTTGTTCGGCATCGCCTGGGTGGTGCGCAGGCCAATCGTGGTGTTGCTGTCGTGGCCGAACAGGCTGTCCTGGCGGAGGTAGTTCAGGGTGCCGCTGACGTCGGTGTAGGCGACTTTCAGGCGGTTGGTGCCTTCGCGCAGGTCCATCGGGTAGTCGTGATAGGCCAGCCCGACTTCGACGCGCGACTGATCGTCCAACTGCAAGGTGGTCTTGTTGGCGATCCACGTCGAGCCGGGCTGCAGGCGTTTGGAGTCGCGGGCGGTATTCAGGCTGTTGGCGGCGCTCGGGTCGTGACTGATCTGGTAGCGCGTCAGTTTGCCGGGTGAGTCGTTGCTGGTTTCGCGGTAACGAAAATAGAAACGCGTCTCCAGGTCCGGGTTGAAACGGTAACCGAAGTTCGCCGCGACGCCCTTGCCGCTGCCGGCGCTCTGGTGCTGGTAGCCGTCGGATTCGGCGTCGGTGAGGCTGATGTAGTAGTCAGCGTCCCCGAGCACCTGGCCGGAACTGATCTCGCGCTGGGCATAGCCGCGGCTGCCTGCTTCATAACGTACTTGCAGCGTGGGCGCGTCATAGCCGGTATGGGTGATGTAGTTGACCGAGCCGCCCAGGGCCAATGCGCCCTGATCAAAGCCGTTGGCGCCGCGCAGCACCTCGACGCGGCTTTGCCACAGGGGGTCCTTGAGCTCGTAAGGTGTACCGCCCGGGCCGGTCAGCGGCAAACCGTCGAACATTTCATACAGCCCGGACGCATGGGCGCCGGGGCTGCGGTTCAATCCGGAACCGCGAATCGAGAGCTTCACGCCTTCATTGTTCGCCGCCTTGGCGTACACCCCAGGCTGGTACTTGAACACATCTTCGTTAGTACTCACCCGCCCCTGTTGCACGCGGCTCATGTCGATGTAGTTGGTGCCACCGGGCACGTTTTTTAGCTGCGCCTGGGCGACTTCACCCGCGCTGGCCTCGCTGCTGGTGACTTCGACGGGCGCCAGTTGCAGTGTTTCGGCGTGCGCCAGTGAACTGAGGGTCAAGGCGGCGAACAGGAGCGGAGGTTGGCGCAACAGCATGGTCAGGTCCTTGGAATTCGGGGGCGTGACAGGCTCGGGTTATGCCGGAGCCCATCAGGCGAACAGTGATGGGAAGCCAGGCACGCTCACCGGGTCACGCGTTATTAACGGACCAGACCCTTCCCACAACAACGTCGGACCGGGTTTGCTTTTTAGGCCCAACTCAGACGGCGGTGCGCGGTGTGACGTCCTACCCGCAACGCTTGGATCGAACGCAAAACGCCGCGAATAATCGGGGCGTTTCTTAGGGCGCGGGACCTGTCAGCGGATGCAGCACACCACGACACCCCCATAAACACAGGAACGAACATTCGCTTCAGGCCCCGGGGCTGGTTTCTGAAAGGTCCAGCGTCTGCATGAAGTCATCCGCCTCCGTCCCCGGCGGGAACCGGAACCCATACATCTCATCGCAGGCCAATATGCGCGCGAGGGTGTCGCGCAGCTGCACCTCGCTCGGCGCGTCACGCAGCAGTTTCTGTGCCGGCAGTAACAGCTCAGCGCGAACGCCCTGGGCGCTCGCGACGTCGATGACGGCAAAGAGGATAAATCGCAGGCGAACTTCGCGATCAGTTGACCCAAGCGTTTTTCGCTTACCCAAGGTAGGCACTCGTCGTTAAGAAAAGTCCGAGGCTATGGCCGACCCAGGGTGTGTTTCAAGCGAAGGGGACCAAGATAGGCCGTTTCCTACACGGGAAACGGAAACACCGCACTACCCGGTCCCGCAACGCGTCACTGCACCGGCAAGAAGTTCATCAGCAGCAAGCTCTGCGCGTAATTGAGCGCGACACGTCGGTAACGCTCATCGAGCATCTGGGCGAGCAGGTCCAGGCGCGCGACCACCTTGCCGAACTCAACGGCAAAACTGAGGTTGCTGCCCTCCTCCGATATTTCATTGGAAAACAGCAGCAACACACCATTGGCATCCTGACGCTGGCTGAGCAGCCAGGTGGCTTTCTCGATATTGCGCGCGGCGTTGCTGACAAATTGCGGGTTGATCGAATCGGTCATATAAAACTGCAAGCGACCGCCATGGGCCGTCACCAGCATGCTGCCGATTGCATAGATGAATGCCCCGACCCGGTCGCCGCGAAATTCCGGGCTCAATGAATAGCTTAAGGCTGCCAGGTCACGGCGATCCCCCAGCGCGGGCAGTGATTGACGGCTCTCGATGGCCTGACGGATGGCCCGCGCAGCACTGACCGCATCCGGGTAGCCGGACTGACGCCACTGGTTGGGGTTGCGCAGGTAGAGCTTGTTCATCAACAGATACAAGCTTTGCAGGTTGTCACGCATGCTCAGGGTTGCCATGCGATCGACACTGGTTTGAAAGAACTCGTCCGGTTTGCCATCGCTGAACTGCCTGGCGATGTCGCGCCCCTGTTGCTGGCTGCAACCGCTCAAACTGAATACAAACACCGCTGCCAACAGCAGCGGCCATCGCGTGATAAAAGCTATAAACGTTGGATCCATCGGCACCGGTTCTGGCTGCTGTCCACGCGCTGAATGAGCGTGGTCGTGACAGGGATAGATCAAGAGAATCAAAAAAAGTGCGACCAGCAGGCCTGGATCAGCAAAGGCCTACAGGCGCGGGGACCGTCATCAAGCGTGCAATCCTCTTGAATACTTGCCTGATCCTGCGAGTTATCGATGAGGGTATAGATAGCCCTTGCACCGTGGTCTAGAGTGCAACGATGGGCAATTTATAAGAAAAGCCACATCAACCGATGATCAGCAGGTGAACCATGCAATTACGTATCAACCAAAAAGCCTATGAGGTCGATGCCGACGCCGACACGCCATTGCTATGGGTGATCCGCGATGACCTGGGGATGACCGGCACCAAGTACGGCTGCGGCCTGGCGCAGTGCGGCGCCTGCTCGGTACTGGTGGACGGTAATGTCGTGCGCTCCTGCGTCACGCCGGTGGCCGCAGTGGTCGGCCGTGAAGTCACCACCATCGAGTCGATTGAAGCCGATGACGTGGGCAAGCGCGTGGTCGCGGCCTGGGTCGAACACCAAGTGGCGCAATGCGGTTACTGCCAGTCGGGACAGGTGATGGCCGCTACCGCGCTGCTCAAGCACACCCCCGCGCCCACGGACGCGCAGATCGAAGCCGCCATGATCAACCTGTGCCGCTGCGGCACCTACAACGCTATCCGCACGGCCGTGCACGAACTGGCCGCCCAACCTGCCAGGACGGAGAGCGCTTGATGACTACGCGCAACCCACCACTCGACGCACCATTGGGCGAGCCGATCAATCTGTCCCGTCGGCGCTTTCTCGCCAGCACCGCCGTCGGTGCGCTGGTCATCGGCTTCGGCCTGCCGCTGGGTGCGTCCAGGGCTTATGCCGCAACGGGCGGCCCCGCAGAACGCGGGACCCAGGTGCCGGCATTTCTCGAGATTCGCCCGGACGGCAGCGTGCGCCTGCTCAGCCCCTTCATGGAAGGCGGGCAAGGCACCCACACCGCGATGGCGCAGATTGTCGGCGAAGAACTGGATGCCGACCCGGCCACCTTCGTGGTTGAAGCCGCACCGCCCGGGGAAGCCTATGTGGTGATGGAAAACGGCATGCGCATCACCGGTGGCAGCATGTCCATCCGCATGAGCTACCCAACCATGCGCCGCCTCGGCGCCCTCGCCCGCGCCATGTTGCTGCAGGCCGGCGCCGAGCAATTGGGCGTGCCCTTAGCCCAACTGACCACGCAGCCCGGCCGCGTCGTACACGCCGCTTCCGGCCGCTCGCTGGGTTACGGTGAGTTGGCCGGTCGGGCCCTGGACATGCCGGTGCCCGACCCGGCCACGATTACGCTGCGCGACCCGAGCCAGTTCCGCTGGATCGGCAAGCCGGTCAAACGCCTGGATGCCTACGACAAATCCACCGGCAAGGCCCAATACAGCATCGACCTTAAGGTCGACGGCATGCTCCACGCCGCCGTCCAGCATGCGCCACGCCTGGGCATGACCGTCGGCAGCCTGCGCAACCAGGCACAGGTCGAGGCCATGAAAGGCGTGCACTCGGTTCACCAACTGCCGGGCGCCGTGGCGGTCGTTGCCGAACGCTGGTGGCATGCCAAGCGGGCGGTGGAGGCGATCCAGGTGGAATGGCTGGAAGCGGCCGCCGGTTCGAGCGTGCGCGCGATGCCTGCGGACTTCTCCAGCGACAAGTACCGCGACTTCCTTGCCGCCCAACAGGGCCCGGCCCGTGACGACGAAAACGAGGGCGACGTGGCCGGCGCGCTGACCAACGCCAAGACCAAAATTGAAGCGACCTACCACAACCAGTACCTCAACCACGCCCAGCTGGAGCCGCCTTCGGCCCTGGCGCGCTTCAACCCCGATGGCTCGCTGGAAGTGTGGCTGCCCAACCAGGCGCCGGATATGTTCCGCGCCGACATGGCCAAGCGCACCGGGCTCTCCATCGAACAAATCACCCTGCACTCGCCGCTGCTGGGCGGCTTTTTTGGCCGGCATTTCCTGTACGACTCGGCCAACCCCTACCCGCAGGCCATCGCCTTGGCCAAGGCGGTAGGCCGCCCGATCAAACTGATCTGGAGCCGCGAAGAAGAGTTCCTGCGCGATGTGTTGCGCCCGGTCGCCGTGGTCAAGTTCCGCGCCGCGCTGGACGACAAAGGCTTGCCGGTGGCCATTGAGGCGGTGAGCGCTACCGAAGGCCCGTCCGAAGCCATCGCCGGCAAACAGGGCGAAAAACTCGACCCCACGGCGCTCGAAGGGTTGTCGGGCAAGTCCTACGCCATCCCCAACAAACGCATCGCGCAGATCTACGTCAAGGGCCCGGCCATGCTCGGCTACTGGCGTTCGGTGGGCAACTCGCTCAACGACTTTTTCTACGAAGCGTTCCTCGACGAACTGGCCGACAAAGGCGGCCACGACCCCTACGAACTGCGCCTGCACCTGCTGCGCGACAACAAGCGGCTGACCACCCTGCTGCAAGCGGCCGGCGAGTTGTCCGGTGGCTGGAAACGGGGCCCCTACACGGCCGAGGACGGCACCCGCCGGGCGCGCGGCGTGGCCATGGCCTCGCCATTCGGCTCGCACGCGGCGGTTATCGCCGAAGTGTCGATCGAAAGCGGCCAGGTCAAGGTGCACCATATCTGGGAAGCCATTGACCCGGGCAGCATCGTCAACCCGGCAATCGTCGAGGCGCAGGTCAATGGCGCCGTGGCGTTGGGCTTATCTCAAACGTTGCTGGAGGAAGCGGTGTACGTGGATGGCAAACCACGGGCGCGCAACTACGACCTTTATCCGATCCTGCCGCCCTCGCGCATGGCGCAAGTGCATGTTCGGATCGTCGAGAGTGGCGAAAAGATGGGCGGCATCGGTGAACCGCCGTTACCCGCAGTGGCGCCAGCCGTGGCCAATGCGGTGGCGCACCTGACCGGCCAGCGTATCCGCAGCTTGCCATTGAGCCGATACACCTTCAGCTAACCGACAGGGAATGCCCATGAACAACCGACGATTGGCTGCAACCGCAGGCTGGCTGGCGCTGGCCTGCGTGGTCGTGGCCGGGCTACTGGCGTGGTACGTCACCCGCCAGCCCGCCTCACCGCTGGAACAACCACACACCACCGGCTTCGACCCGGCCCTGGTCAGCCGTGGCGAGTACGTGGCGCGCCTCAGCGACTGCGTGGCCTGCCACAGCCTGCCGGGCAAGGCACCGTTCGCCGGCGGCCTGGAGATGGCCACCCCGCTGGGCGCCATTCACGCCACCAACATCACCCCGGACCGCGACACCGGCATCGGCGCCTACACCGCAGCCGACTTCGACCGCGCCGTGCGCCACGGGGTTGCGCCGGGTGGCCGACGGCTCTACCCAGCCATGCCCTACCCGTCTTATGCCAAGCTCAGCGATGACGACATGCGCGCGCTGTACGCGTTTTTCATGCAAGGCGTAGAACCGGCCAAGCAGCCCAACATCCCCAGCGACATTCCCTGGCCACTCAACCTGCGCTGGCCCATCGCCCTGTGGAACGGCGTGTTCGCCCCGAACGCCACCTACGCCGCCAAACCCGGCCAGGACGCGCTGTGGAACCGTGGCGCTTATATCGTCCAAGGCCCGGGCCACTGCGGCAGTTGCCACACGCCCCGCGGCCTGGCCTTCAACGAGAAGGCGCTGGACGAGAGCGGCGCGCCGTACCTCGCCGGCGCGTTGCTCGACGGCTGGTACGCACCGAGCCTGCGCCAGGACCCCAACACCGGGTTGGGCCGTTGGAGCGAGCCTGAAATCGTGCAGTTCCTCAAGGTCGGGCGCAACAAGCATGCGGTGGTCTACGGCTCGATGACCGAAGCGTTCAACAACTCCACGCAGTTCATGGCCGATGAGGACCTGGCGGCGATCGCGCGTTACCTCAAGTCACTGCCTGGCGATCCGCAACGTGATGGCAGCGCCTGGCAGTACCAGGCCGTGGCCGCCGACGCGCGCCCGGACCTCCCCGGTGCGCACACCTACGCGACCCGCTGCGCGTCCTGCCATGGCCTCGACGGCAAGGGCCAACCCGAGTGGATGCCACCCTTGGCTGGCGCCACCTCGGCATTGGCTAAAGAGAGCGCCTCGGCGATCAACATCACCCTCAACGGTTCGCAACGCGTGGTAGCGGCTGGTGTACCGGACGCCTACCGCATGCCGGCCTTTCGTGAGCAACTGTCCGACCAGGAAATTGCCCAGGTGTTGAGCTACGTGCGCAGCACGTGGGGCAACCACGGTGGCGCGGTCGACGCACAAGCGGTCGGCAAGCTGCGTGGGCATACCGACCCGGCCAGCAGCAGTCCGATTATTCTGCACATGCGCTGAAAAAAGCGTTCAGCGCGCCGTCAGGTCAACCGAAAAACAACACCCATTCGGTTGCCTGGCGGTGAGCTCCACCCGCCACTGCTGGGTGCTGCAGATACGCTGCACCAACGACAGGCCAAGCCCCAACCCTTCTCCCCGGCTGTGCTCACCCCTGACAAACGGCTGGAACATCGCCTCGCGTTTGTGATCGGGAATGCCAATGCCGCTGTCCTCCACACGAAAACCGTGCTCGCTCAACGTCAGCCGAATAAAGCCGCTGTCGGTGTAGTGCCAGGCATTGCGCAGCAGGTTGCCCATGACCGACTGCAACAGCGTCAGGTTGTACTCCACGGGTGAGGTGTGTCCGCTTTCATAAATGAACTCAAGGCCTTTTTCGCGAATCATTCGCCCCCAGATCTCCACCAGGCCATCCGCCACGTCCTTCAACGTTGCCTGGGCGCCCTGGCCCTGGGCACCCGAGGCCCGTGCCAGCGTCAGGAAGGTGTCCACCAGTTGCCGCATCTCATCGGTGGCCCGCGCAATCCGGCCCACCTGGACCACCGAACGTTGATCCAGCGAAGGGTCACCGAGCAACAATTCGCAGGAGCTGGCCAGCACCATCAGCGGTGTGCGCAGTTCGTGACTGACGTCACTGGTGAACAGCTTTTCCCGGCTCAACGCATCGCGCAGGCGCCCCAGGGTCTTGTCGAAGGACAGCGCCAACTCCCCCACTTCATCCACGGCGTAATCCGGATGCAGCGGCGGCGCTACATCCAGCAACTGGTCGCGATGACGCACTTGCCGCGCCAGGCGTACCACCGGCGCCATCACGCGGCGCGCCAACAAGCGGCCCAGCAGGACCGCCAACAGAATGCTCAGGATAAAACCCACCGCCACCGCGCCGAACAGCACGCGCTCGCGTTGCTTAAAGCTTTGCTGGTTGCGCATCAGCACGTATTGGCGCCCATCCACCACCTGCGACACCGCGTAGTAGGCCCGCCCCTGAAAGTCGACTTCCTGGAAACCCGGCGCCAGCCCGGCCAGCAACGGGTCAAGCGCCAGGTCACCCTGCTCGCCCTGGGCGAAAAACAATTCGCCTTTGCTCGGGCGATGGCTCCAACTGGCCGTGTCATCCTGGCGCAACAGGCGGTTCAACCCGCTGCCGAGGTCGGCGCTGGTCAGTTTGTATTCGATCACATGCACGGTGGCGATAATGCCCGCGGCAAACACCCCCGCCACGAAGGCGCTCATCAGCGCAAACACAATCACGATCCGTTTCGTCAGGCTGTGCCTGAAATCCATTGCCATACGGGGTCCCACGGCTGCGTTCAACCTGAAATACCTGCTGAGTCGGGTACTGCCTTTCGACGCCGACGTTCGAACCAACCATAGACCACGGGCGTCGTGCAGAGCGTAAGCACTTGCGAAACCGCAAGCCCACCACTGTCGCCATACCCCGCCGTGGGTACAATTGAGAACCGGCGTTATACCCGAACGCCGACGGCAGCGCACTCAGCAACGCTGCCCGCGAGGTTATAAGCGTTGATGCAGTGCCTGGGTGTCGGGTGGAGAGGCGATTGAACAGGGCAGCCGGCTCGCGATAGGGGCTGATTTGTCGAGCAATAACCGTAGGCTACCAGCCGTACAAGACGGTCCAGAGGACACAGCCAGCGATCCAGACCATCCCAAAATTAAACGGCCACAGCGCCCAACGCTTGAGAGACAGGGGGACGGACGCCAGCTCAGCCTCGGTCACATCCCCTCTTTTGATGTGCATGTTGGGCATTGCCAACATTTCAGAGATCACGAGCATGCGATAAAACCTATCGATGCGCTGATTTCTACCCCAAAATCGTTTGTTATCGCAGATCAGCTTGTTCTCGCTGAAGTAGCTTTCCAGCGCTTCGAGCTTCGTGTACTCAGCGTATAAAGTGAGCCCTGAGCCAACCAGCGCCCCTGTAGATAAAAAGATTGCGAGGACGAGTTGAAAATCCATGCTCAAGCGCCCTCTGGTTGAAAGATCAAATCACCCTCGATCTCTTCGATCTGTCCACCGAGAAACGCACCGAAAGCGCCAGCTGCATTGCCCGCGGCATAACCTCCCGCCGCGCCGCCGATCACTGCGCAGGCCAGCGCACCGTTTCCTTTAGCCGCGATGCCCAAAAACGTCATACAGCCGCGACGGGCGAATTTCGCCCCCATAGTCCCTCCCCAAGAAGCCCCCGCCACACCGCCCACCAACTTCCCCGTCTCCACATACTTCGCCCGCCGACACTGCGCCTCCCGCCCCTGCACACACGCCTCCTTGATCTCCAACCCTGCAACGCCCACGTCCAGTCCCAAGCCCACATAGGTCCCCTTCCCCAACCACTTCGACATCTGCGCAATGTCCCGCGTCCGTTGCGCATAGCCGGCAATCTCGCCTTTATGCAGATAGCTTTTGGTTGAAATCCCCAGCACCTTCTTCAGTGCCTGATTGCCCTGCAACCCGGTGCCAAATCGCGCCGCGCCTTGCAGTTGGGCGTCCAGCAGGCCGAACAAAGCCTTGCGCTGGCGTAAGAACCTCTCACGATCCAAGCCACCGTTTTTCAGGTGCTGATGCAGCCGCTCAATCTCCTCCAGCGTATGCGCCACTTCGTCCAGGTGCCGCGCCCACGCCGACGTCGCGCTGCCCACGCCCAACGAGCCATACCCCAGAAAGCTTTGCAGCAGGTCGTAGTTGTTGACCACTTGGGTTCCGGCGCCAGCGTCCAGCTCCCGACGAATCACCTCGGCCTGGCGCATCAGCCAGGCCTCCTCCCTCGAACAGCTCACGCTGTAGGTATCGGGCACAATTACCAACTGCCCCGGCGTCACCAGCCCAGGGCGCAGGTGCCGGTTCAACACGTCGAAATGATCGGAATGCTGTTGGCTCGGGGCGCCGCCCATCAACCGGGATTTCAAGCTGCGGTAGTCCGTCGTGCGCTCATTGATATAGCCCTGCGCCATGCCTCACATCCCTGGATGCAATGAAGATGGCGTCGGAATATAAGCAAGCGAGTACGCCCCGCACACACACTCGGGAGGGCTGAGTCACAATTAGGACGTTGCCTACATAGCAGGGAGTAAGCGCTTACAAAAAGGCCGCTCACCCTCACCGTTGATGGGTGGGGTGAGTGGCATTTGGTCATGGTTTGTAAAGGGCCAGCAAGGCGTGTCTCTTTAAATTGCAGGACGTTTCCTAGACAATCCCTGCCGCCTTGTGCCTGTTGGAATCGATGACTAGTCTGCGGTCCGTCACTGCTCATCAGTGATCGGGTTTAGTCGCTCGGAGTTCAGAACAGGCGCATTGTCCCATGAAGTTTTATGGTGGCTGTGCGCAGGGCGCCTTCGGGCGCGCCGGGTTCCTGATCTGACCGGTCGACTAACCTGCGTACAGCCGCCACCCTCGTTTAGTCGCGCAGAGTGTCGGTTCCTTGATCAGACAGGTACTAAACAATGAAAAAAGTTGTCCCCGATCCACCCCGCCATTCCACCAAAGACCGCGCCGCCTTCAACCGCGCCATCGACCATTACCTGCCCACCCAAGGTGTTCAAATCGAAGACCTGAGCTTTGAAGACGCCCTGCTCTACACCGCCAGCGTGCTCGACAGCGCGTCTGTCACGGCGCTCAATTGCAGTGAACTGCTGACCAACCCCGAGCGGGCTAAGATGCTGGCGGTGTGGCATTTGCTGGAGCTTGCCAAGACCACCGTGGATCGCTCCATCGGGTGCCTGAACCGCGCGCCTCGTCCCGCCTAAACTGAGTTAAACCCTGTGGGCGCTGGCTTGCCTGCGATAGCGATCAGTGAAAAATCCGCCAACTGACCCGCCGCCATCGCAGGCAAGCCAGCACCCACAGTTGACTTGCGTCAGTTGATAACGCACATCACGTTTATTTACCGTTTATTTGACGTTTTTTTCTCATTTCGGGCTCTACATTCGCCGCGCCCAAACATGCAAATGATTCCTATTGGTCCAGCCTCAATCGACCTCTCACGGGCTTCCCGTGCATTCATAAAAACCGGAGCGTTCAGCGTATGGCTTCCCGTCTACCCTCTTTCTTCACTAAAGCCCTGCTGGCCACCGCACTGCTCGGCACCGGGTCGGTGTATGCCGCCGACGCCGTGGGCATTGTGGTGTACAACGCCCAGCACGAAAGCCTCACCAAGGCCTGGGTTGAAGGGTTCACTCAGGAAACCGGGATTCCGGTGACCATACGCAACGGCGACGACACCGAGATGGGCAACCAGATCGTGCAGGAAGGCGCGGCCTCCCCGGCTGACGTGTTCCTCACCGAGAACTCCCCGGCCATGGTGCTGGTCGACAACGCCGGGCTGTTCGCGCCGGTGGCGCCAACCACCCTGGAACAAGTGGACGCCGCCTACCGCCCCGCCCACGGCAAGTGGGTCGGCATTGCGGCACGCTCGACGGTGTTTGTGTACAACCCGAGCAAGCTGAAAGAAGCCGACCTGCCGAAATCCCTGCTGGACCTTGCCTCGCCAAGCTGGAAAGGCCGCTGGGCCGCTTCCCCGGCCGGTGCCGACTTCCAGGCCATCGTTGCCGCGGTGCTCGAATTGAAGGGCGAAGCCGCCACCCTCGACTGGCTCAAGGCGATGAAAGCCAATGCGAGCATTTACCGGGGGAACAGCGCGGTGCTCAAGGCCGTCAACGCAGGCCAGGTCGACAGCGGCGTGATTTACCACTACTACAGTTTCGTCGACCAAGCCAAGACCGGCGAAAACAGCCAAAACACCCAGTTGCACTACTTCAAGCACCAGGACCCGGGCGCTTTTGTGAGTATTTCCGGTGGCGGTGTATTGGCCTCCAGCACACATAAAGACGAAGCCCAGGCCTTCTTGAAGTGGATTACCGGCAAAGACGGCCAGGCGATCTTGAAAGACGGCAACGCCTTCGAGTACGCCGTGGGCCAGAACGCCCAATCGAACCCCAAGCTGGTGCCGTTGGCGCAACTGGACGCACCGAAGGTTGACGCGTCCAAGCTCAACAGCAAAAAGGCTGTCGAGCTGATGACCCAGGCCGGACTCCTCTGATTGTTGCCTCAAGCCCCAGTGCCAGGTATCGCCCACGCGATACCTGCGCCCCCCCAACGACGCAGCCAAGGTCTGTTCAGAGGCCGTGGAGGCACGTGGGTCACCAGTTTGTCAGTACTGGTTTCGCTGTTGGCGCTGCTGCCGATTGCGTTTGTCATCGGCGTGTCCTGGCAAATCGGCTGGGCACACATTGAGACGCTGGTGTGGCGCCCGCGCGTCGGCGAATTGTTGTTCAACACCGTGCTGTTGGTGGTGTTCACCCTGCCGTTATGCGTGGTGCTGGGCATTGCGCTGGCCTGGCTGACCGAACGCACCAACCTGCCGGGGCGACGCGTCTGGTCACTGTTGGCGGTGGCGCCGCTGGCGGTGCCGGCATTTGTGCACAGTTACGCCTGGGTCAGCCTGGTGCCTTCGATTCATGGCTTGCCGGCCGGCGTGCTGGTGTCGGTGATTGCCTACTTCCCGTTTCTGTACTTGCCGGTGGCGGCGACATTGCGCCGGCTGGACCCGGCCATCGAAGACGTGGCCGAGTCCCTGGGCCTCAAGCCCTGGCCGGTGTTTATGCGGGTGGTCTTGCCGCAATTACGCCTGGCCATCTGCGGCGGTGCCCTGTTGGTGGGCCTGCACCTGCTGGCCGAATACGGCCTGTACGCGATGATTCGCTTTGACACTTTTACCACGGCGATCTTCGATCAGTTCAAATCCACCTTTAATGGCCCGGCAGCCAATATGCTGGCGGCCGTATTGGCGCTGTGTTGCCTGGCGATGCTGAGCGCGGAATCCGCTGCACGCGGCCATGCCCGATACGCGCGCGTTGGCTCCGGCAGTGCCCGTGACCAGCGCATCGTGACCCTGGGCACCCGCACCACCCTGCTCGCCCTCGGCTTGCAAGGCATGACCTGTGCGCTGGCCCTGGGTATCCCGCTGATCACCCTGGGCAAGTGGTTGATCGCCGGTGGCCGTGAGGTCTGGCAGTTCAGCGAACTGCTGCCGGCGCTGGAGCAAACCGTGCTGCTGGGGATAGCCGGTGCGGTATTGACCACCTGCGCGGCGGTGCCGATTGCCTGGCTGTCGATTCGGGCGCCGGGACGCCTGCAGCGTATCCTGGAAAGCTGCAACTACATCACCAGCTCGTTGCCCGGGATCGTAGTCGCGCTGGCACTGGTCACGGTGACCATCCACTTCGCCCGGCCGATTTACCAGACCACGATTACCGTGCTGCTCGCCTACCTGCTGATGTTCTTGCCACGCGCGCTGGTGAGTTTGCGCGCAGGTATCGCTCAGGCCCCGGTGGAGCTGGAAAACATGGCCCGCAGCCTCGGTCGCTCGCCGGGCCGCGCGTTATGGCTGATCACCCTGCGCCTGGCCGCACCGGCCGCCGCTGCGGGGGCGGCGCTGGTGTTCCTGGCGATCACCAATGAACTGACCGCCACCCTGTTGCTGGCGCCCAACGGCACCCGCACCCTGGCGACCGGCTTCTGGGCGATGACCAGCGAGATCGACTACGCCGCCGCCGCACCTTACGCGCTGATCATGATCCTGTTGTCACTGCCGTTGACCGGCCTTCTCTACCATCAATCCAAACGCACGGCAGGCCGATGAACGCCCTCGAACTCCACGACATCTGCAAATCTTTCGGCACCCAGCGCGCCCTGGCGGACGTGACCTTGTCAGTGCCCACCGGGAGCCGCACGGTGATCGTCGGGCCTTCGGGCTCCGGCAAGACCACTTTGCTGCGCATGATTGCAGGCTTTGAATTCCCCGACACCGGCAGCCTCACGCTGAACGGCCAGACATTGGTCGACGCCACTCACGCCGTGCCCGCCCACCAGCGCCAGATCGGGTATGTGCCGCAGGACGGCGCGCTGTTCCCGCACATGACCGTGGCTGACAATATCGGCTTCGGCCTGGCCACCAAGGGCGAGGCTCGCCACACGCGTATCGCCGAACTGATGGACAGCGTAGCCCTCGACGCCACCATGGCCGGGCGTTGGCCCCATGAACTCTCCGGCGGCCAGCAGCAACGGGTGGCGCTGGCCCGGGCCTTGGCGCAACAACCACGGCTGATGTTGCTCGATGAACCGTTTTCCGCGCTGGACACCGGCTTGCGCTCGGCCATGCGCAAGATGGTCGCGCGGCTGCTGAGCGACGCGGGCATTACCACGATTCTGGTGACTCACGATCAAAGCGAGGCGCTGTCGTTCGCCGATCAGTTGGCGGTGATGCGCCAGGGTCGCCTGGTGCAGTCCGGTCACCCGATGGACCTGTACCAGTACCCCGTCGATGAGCAGACCGCATTGTTTCTCGGCGAGGCCGTGGTCATGCCCGCCCGGATCGAAGCGGGCTGGGCGCATTGCGGCCTGGGGCGCGTGCAGGTCGACAGCAAGACCCACTCCATCACGGCGCGAATCATGCTGCGACCGGAGCAATTGCAGTTGAGTACCACCGACGTTTCCGGCTGTCGAGGGGTGGTGACCGAACGCGAGTTCGGCGGCAATACGTGCACGCTGACTGTGGTGTTGCAACCCGATGACGCCGAGCCAGGCCCCGCCATTCTGGTGCGCAGTTCAGGCCTGCAAGCGCCTCCCATCGGCAGCGGGGTTCACCTCACCACGCTCGGTATGGCCCATGTGTTGAAAAAAGCTTCGCCCCTCAGTCTCAGCTAAGTTTCGGGGCCTACCTTCTCCCCTGCGCCCACCACCGCGCAGTCAAGGAGAGGTAACCCCATGAATGCCACAGCAGCCCGTTGGCTGAACAAAGTACCCGAGGTGACGCTGTCATTCTGGGTGATCAAGATATTGTCCACGACCGTGGGCGAAACCGGCGCGGATTACCTCGCCGTCAATGCCGGCTTCGGCGCCGGCTGGACCAGCCTCGGCATGGCTGCGCTGTTGGCCGTCGCGCTGTTCGGGCAGATGCGCACCAAGGCCTACACGCCCTGGATTTACTGGCTCACCGTGGTGCTGGTGAGCATCGTCGGCACACAGATCACCGATATCCTCACCGATAAACTCGACGTCAGCCTGTACCTCAGCACAGCGATTTTTGCGGGCCTGCTCGCGCTTAACTTTGTGGTTTGGTATCGCACCGAGCGCAGCCTGTCGATCCGCGACATCGTCACGCCACGGCGTGAGTGGTTTTACTGGACGACGGTGCTCTGCACGTTTGCCCTGGGCACCGCTGCCGGTGACCTGGCCACCGAAGCGCTGGGCCTGGGCTTCACGCTCGGCGCGGTGATTTTCGCCGGTTTGATCGCCGTGGCCATGGTGGCCTGGCGCGTGGGCGTCAACAGCGTGCTGACCTTCTGGGTCGCCTACATCCTCACCCGACCTTTCGGCGCCTCCCTCGGCGACCTGCTGACCCAAGCCAAGACCTATGGCGGCCTGGGCATGGGCGCCAGTTGGACCAGCGCGCTGTTCCTCTGCGTCATTGTCCTGCTGGTGGCCGTCGCGCAAATCAGTGTCAGCAACCGCAAAGCCATTACCCAATAACGACTCACCTCAAGGAAACCCTCATGCGCGTTCAAAACATGATCCGCCACGCCGCCATTGTTTCAGCGATCTTTATGCTGGGCATTGCCACCGGCTGCTCCAAACCTGCCGACAAACCCCAAGACACCGCCGGCGGCGCCACCGTCACGAGCAGCCAAGCCCATGCGTCAAAACTGGGCGACCTGTCCGAATTCCGCGCCATCGCGGCGGACGTGTCGGCGCTTGTCGCCAAGCACGACCTGGCGGGTGCCAAAGCCCGCATCAAAGACCTGGAAACCAGCTGGGATGCCGCCGAGGCCGGGATCAAACCTCGGGCCGCGAACGACTGGCACGTGCTGGACAAAGCCATCGACCGTGCACTTTCGGCCCTGCGTGATGGCAACCCGAACCAGGCCGACTGCACCGCCTCGATGGAGGACTTGCTCAAGACCTTCGATGCGATGAAAGGCTGACATCAGACAATCATGCTTCAATACAGACGCGGTGATCCTTTCACCGCGTTTGCTTTTGCTGCGGAGGCGACATGCGGATACTGCTGGTCGAAGACGACCCGATGATTGGCGATGCCATCCAACGCGCGCTCAGCGATGCGAGCTATGCCGCCGACTGGGTCAAGAACGGCCTCACCGGCCTCGCCGCACTCGACACCCAACCTTACGACCTGGTGCTGCTGGACCTGGGCCTGCCCGGCAAGGACGGCCTCGATGTGCTGGACAGCATCCGTGGGCGCAACAATCCCGTGCCGCTGCTGATCATTACCGCCCGTGACAGTCTCGATGACCGCCTGCGCGGCCTCGACAGTGGCGCCGATGACTATCTGCTCAAACCATTCGACATCTCGGAATTGCTCGCGCGTATCCGTGCGGTGTTGCGCCGCAAAGGCGGGAACGCTCTGCCGTTGCTGGACAATGGCAGCGTGTCGCTGGACCTGCTCACCAAGCAAGCCAGCACCGACGCGCATCGCAACGTCGCCCTTTCCAGTCGCGAATTTGCGCTACTGCAAGCCCTGCTGATTCGCCCAGGAGCAATCCTCTCGCGCAGTGAGTTGGAAGACCGCCTGTATGGCTGGGGCAATGAGGTCGAAAGCAACGCCATCGAGTTCCTGATTCACGCCTTGCGGCGCAAGTTGGGCAGTCATGTGATCAAGAATGTCAGGGGCATGGGATGGATGGTTTCAAAAAGCGTTTGAGTGAATCGGTCCAACTGCGGCTGTCGGTCACCCTGTCCCTGGCCATTTTGCTGGTGGCGCTGGTGGCCAGCGTGTTTGCCTTTGTCTCGGCCTTCGACGAAACCCACGAACAGCAGGACGACACCTTACGCCAGGTCGCGATGCTGTATGACCGCCAGCAGATGACCCTGCACTACCCACAAGGCCCGGCCATTGATGGCGATGACGAAGAATCCCGGGTAATCATTCAACACCTGGGCGACGGCCGGCGCGCTACGGGCATCAACGATGAAGCCTTGCCCTTGCCCTTCCCCACAGACCTCGCTGACGGGCTGTCCACCGTTGAGGTGAGCGGTGAAAACTTTCGCGTGCTGGTGCACACCACGGCACGTGGCGAACGCATTGCCGTGGCCCAGGAATCCGATGCCCGCGACAAGGACGCCCGCGAAAGCGCCTGGCGCAGTTTGTTGCCGTTCCTGATCTTGTTTCCGGTGCTGCTGTTGGTGGTTGGCGATCTGGTGCGCAAGTTGTTTCGCCCGATTGGTGTGCTCGCCGCCGAGATCGACCAGCGCGCCGAGCAGGAACTGCACCCCATTGAAGAACAACACCTGCCCAGCGAAGTGCGCCCGTTTGTGGTGGCGATCAATCGTTTGCTGGCCCGCGTTGAGCAGTCGATGGACAGCCAGCGGCGCTTTGTCGCCGATGCCGCTCACGAACTGCGCTCGCCGATGACCGCCCTGGCCCTGCAAGCCGACCGGCTGGCCGCCACTGACCTGTCGCCCATGAGCCGGGAGCGTTTTGAGCCGCTGTCACGCGGCATCCAACGCGGCCGCACATTGATCGATCAACTGCTGAGCCTGGCGGCGGCGCAGTCGGCGTCGGAGCGCGTGCAAACATCGCTGTCGGTGCATGCCGTGTATCGCCAGGTGCTAGAAGACCTATTGCCGTTGGCCGAGCGCAAACAGATCGACATCGGTGTTGAAAGCACTCAGGACGTGCAGGTGATGTTCAACGCGATGGACCTGTTCACGCTGGTGAAAAACCTGGTGGATAACGCCATTCGCTACACCCCGCCGGGTGGGCGTATCGACCTGTCGGTGGCGGTGATGGCTGACACCATTCAACTGCAAATCAAAGACTCGGGGCCCGGTATTTCAGTCGAGGAACAGGCGCGGGTGTTTGACCCGTTCTATCGCAGCCTGGGCACCGACGAGGCCGGTTCCGGCTTGGGTTTGTCGATCGTCAAGGCGATCACCGATCGCACCGGGGCGCAGGTGCAACTGTCATTTACCGACGCCGAGGAGCAGCGCGGGTTGTGTGTCAGCGTGTGGCTTGCGAAATAACCCTCAGCCGCCAGCTTTTTTTCGCCTGGATATTGCCTGCCAGAACTAAAAGTCCATAATGGACAAATTAGTTTATCTGCGGAGATAGCCATGTCCAGCACGCCTCAAGTGATCAACCAAGCCCAAGCACGCGAACTACTCGCCAAGGTTGACGTGCCCCGGGTGCTGCGCAAGCTGTTCCGCGACCTGGCCGCCGGGCTGGCGGTGCAGCCGGCGCAGCAATGCGTGGAGTTCCCGCAAGGGGCCGGCGATTTCATCAACTATTTGGGCGTGCTGACCGAAGACGCGGTGTACGGGGTCAAGACGTCGCCCTATATCGTGCGCGAACAAGGGCCGCTGGTGACGGCATGGACATTGTTGATGTCGATGCACACCGGTCAGCCGCTGTTGCTGTGTGATGCGGCCGAGTTGACCACCGAACGCACGGCCGCCACGACCGCCTTGGCGGTGGACGCCCTGGCGCCTGCAGCCGCCCGACGCCTGGCGATTATCGGCAGTGGCAAGGTTGCCCAGGCGCACCTGCGCTATGTGCAGAACCTGCGCGACTGGCAGCACATCAGCCTCTTTTCACCGCGCCTGGACCGTGCCAGCGCCGATACCCTGGCCCATCTCAACGGCCTCGACCCGCGCTTGACCCTCGCCAGCAGCTGCGAGGCTGCGCTGCAAGACGCGGACGTGATTCTGCTCTGCACCTCGTCGGCCGGCCCGGTGATGGACCCCGCGCGCCTGAGCAAACCGGCGCTGATTACCTCCATCAGCACCAACGCCCCACGCGCCCATGAAGTACCGCCGCACTGCCTCAACGACATGCATGTATTCTGCGACTATCGCCAGACCACCCCGGGCACGGCCGGCGAAATGCTGATCGCCAGCGAACAACACGGGTGGGACAAACGGGCTGTCATCGGTGACCTGCCCGAGTTGCTCAGCGACATGGCGCAGCGCCCCGACTACGACCGCTGTGTGTTTTTCCGCTCGATCGGGCTGGGCCTGGAAGACGTCGCACTGGCCAATGCCTTGTATCAAATCCGGCGCTAAGCCCTTTTTTTGGAGATGTTCATGAGCCATGCAGACTTCATCATCATCGGCGGCGGCATTGCGGGCGCTTCCACGGGTTTCTGGCTGTCGCAGCATGGCAAAGTGCTGGTGCTGGAGCGTGAAAACCACCCGGCCTACCACTCCACCGGGCGTTCGGCGGCGCTCTACACCGCCGCGTATGGCACCCCGCAAGTGCGCGCGTTGACCCTGGCCAGCCGGGCGTTTTTCGACAACCCGCCGGCGGGTTTCTGTGAGCATCCGTTGCTCACGCCGCGCGGCGAAATGACCGTGGACTTCAGCGGCGACCCGGCGGAACTGGAAAGCCAATACCTGAGTGCCAAAGCCACGGTGGCACAGGTGGAGCGCCTGAGTGTCGACGAAGCGTGCGCGCGGCTACCGATCCTGCGGCGCGAAAAAGTCCACGGTGCAATCTTCGACCCGACGGCCAGCGACATCGACACCGACGCCCTGCACCAGGGTTATTTGCGTGGCATTCGCCGTCACAACAGCGACGTACGCACCGACAGCCACGTGCTGGGGCTGACGCGTGACGCCGACGGCCTGTGGCACGTGCGCACCCAGGATGCGACGTACACCACGCCCATCATCATTAACGCCGCCGGCGCCTGGGCCGACCATATCGGCGCATTGGCCGGCGCGGCGTCCATCGGCTTGCAGCCCAAGCGTCGCTCGGCGTTTATCTTCGCCGGGCCTGAAGGCGTCGACACCCATCAGTGGCCGATGCTGGTGGCCCTCGACGAAGCTTTCTACATGAAACCCGATGCGGGCATGTTCCTCGGCTCACCGGCCAACGCCGACCCCGTCGAGCCGCAGGATGTGCAGCCCGAAGAGCTGGACATCGCCATGGGCATTTACCAGATCGAAGAAGCCACCACCCTGACCATCCGCCGCCCGACCCGGACTTGGGCCGGGCTGCGCAGTTTTGTGCACGACGGTGATTTGCTCTCCGGCTTCGACGCACAGGTGCCGGGGCTGTTCTGGGTCGCGGCGCAAGGCGGCTATGGCATTCAGACTTCACCCGCCATGGGCCAGGCCAGTGCGGCCCTGGTGCGCGGCGCGCCGCTGCCGGAGCAACTGACGCGGTTCGGCCTGGACGCTGGTATGCTCTCGCCCGTCCGCCTGGAGCCGCATTGATGAACACCGCTGAGCAAGACAAGGTTGTCCAGAACTTCCGCACGATTGCCGATGCGATCGCCACGTTGTTCTTCCCCCACGCCGAAGTGGTGCTGCATGATTTGCGCACGCAAAAAGTCGACTACATCGCCAATAACCTGTCGAAACGGGCCATCGGTGATGACTCGGCCCTGGAGGACATGCTCAGCGATGACATCCATGAAGTGAATATCGGCCCGTACGAAAAGCTCAATTGGGACGGTCAGAAAATTCGCAGCTTGAGCAGCGTGCTCCACGACCACAAAGGTCGCCGGCTGGCGGTGTTGTGCATCAACCTGAATATCTCGCTGTTAGAAAACGCCAAGGCGGCACTGGACCTGTTCCTGTCGCCGAGCAAGCTGATCCCGCAACCGGACTCACTGTTTCGTGATGACTGGCAGGAACGGATCAACACCTTTTTGCATGCCTGGATGCGCGAACGCCAGCTGAGCCTGAACCTGCTGACCCGGGACCATAAACGTGAGCTGGTGCTGGCGTTGCATGCCGAGGGCGCCTTCAAAGGCAAGAGTGCGTCGAACTATGTGGCGAATGTGCTGGGGATGGGCCGGGCGACCGTCTACAAGCACCTCAAGGAATTGAAGGGTTGAACAGATAATCCTCGCCACACCTGCGAGCCACGGTGGGCGCTGGCTTGCCCGCGCCCACCGTCACCCAGGTTGTGTTCAGGACCGCATTCGCAGTCAGTCGCCGTAGATATCCGACTTGAAGTACTGCTGTGAAATCTTCTGGTACTCACCATTGGCACGGATACCGTCGATGGCCGTGTTCAACTCACTGACCAATGCCGTATTGCCCTTGCGCACCGCGATCCCGGCGCCCTCGCCCACGTATTTCGGGTCCTTCAGCTCCGGGCCGACAAAGGCGTAGCCCTTGCCGCGCGGCATCGCCAGGAAGTCACTCAGGGGGATGGTGTCGGCAAAGATCGCATCCAGGCGACCTGACGCCAGGTCCATGTAGATTTCTTCGTTATTGCTGTAGCGCTTGACGTTGATGCCCTTGGGCTCGAACACCTCGGTGGCATAGCGGTCGGTGGTGGTGGCGCGTTGCACGCCGACGGTCTTGCCCTTGAGGCTGGCGTACTGGTCGTCCACGGCTGCACCGTCCTTCATCACCAGGCGCGAAGACGTGAAGTAATACTTGTGGGAGAAATCCACCGACTTCTTGCGGTCTTCGTTGATGGTCATGGACGACAGGGCCATGTCGATTTTCTTCACTTTCAGGGAAGGAATCAGCCCGTCGAACTCACCCTCGACCCACACGCACTTGACCTTCATCTGAACGCACAACGCGTTGCCGATGTCGTAGTCGAACCCGACGATCTTGCCGTCCTGGGTCTTGGAGGCGAACGGTGGGTACGCCGCCTCGATACCGATGCGCAGGGTTTTCTCGGCGGCCAGCACATGGCTGGAGGCAAGCAGGCTCAGGGCCAGGCCGGTGATCAGCGTGCGTTTCTTCATGATCGTTGTCTCGCAAGTTGTTGTTGGTTTGGCAAGCGTGAAGAAAGGGAGAAGTGCAACGTGTATTTGTACTTATAATTCCATACTGGACTTTTACGTATTGATCGTCAATCCGCCGCTATCCCGGCCACCTCCGTAAAACCTGATCTGAATTGCCATAGGCCCTGCACACACCTGGAGGCACTGGGGTGTGATAAAGGGGGGATGCGCGCGGCGCACAAAATTATTGCCCGTCTCCATCGTTTCTCCACAAAACCTCCCATGAAAGCGCACGTTGATGACGCACAATTGCGATCGCCGTGGCGCCTCGTGGCGCGGGCTTACCAGGAGAAACAGATGATTCCTGCCCTGTACGTCGCAAAAACCGGGTTGTCTGCCCAGGACACCCAACTGACGACAATTTCCAACAACCTGGCGAACGTTTCGACCACCGGTTTCAAACGTGATCGCGCTGAATTCCAGGACCTGCTGTACCAGATCAAGCGCCAGCCAGGTGCCAAGTCGACGCAGGACAGTGAGCTGCCTTCAGGGTTGCAGCTGGGCACCGGCGTGCACATCGTCGGCACGCAGAAAAACTTCACCAGCGGCAGCCTGCAAACCACCGGGCAGCCCCTGGACCTGGCACTCAACGGCCGGGGGTTCTTCCAGGTCCTGCAACCGGATGGCACCACCGGCTACTCGCGCGACGGCACGTTTCACCTGAACGCCAACGGCCAGGTCGTCACGGCAAGCGGCTTCGCGCTGGAACCGGCGATTGTCGTGCCGGACAACGCCAAGACCTTTACTGTGGGTCAGGATGGCACGGTGTCCATCACCGTGGCCGGCAACCCCGCCTCACAAGTGATCGGCAACCTGCAAACGGCCGACTTCATCAACCCTGCAGGCTTGCAGGCGATCGGCAACAATCTGTTTCTGGAAACCGCGTCCAGTGGTGCACCTCAGGTCGGTACGCCGGGGGGCAACGGTTTTGGCACCACCCTGCAAAGCACCCTGGAGACCTCAAACGTGAGCACCGTCGAAGAGATGGTCAATATGATCACCACGCAACGCGCTTATGAAATGAATTCAAAAGTGATTTCCACAGCCAACCAGATGCTGGGCACCCTCACCCAGAAGCTATGATCACTCCTTGGAAACGCGGCCATGGACCGGCAGCCACGACCAGGCAGATACGCGCGAGCACACGGACGTAAAAGCTCGCCGCGTATTCACCGAGCAGACCATGACTGATATTCCCGTTGCATCAATGCCCCGTCCGGACAGCGCCAGAGAAACCCAGGCACTCGTGCTGATTGCCGAAGATGAACCTGAAATCGCCGACATCCTGCTGGCCTATCTCAAACGCAGTGGCTTTCGCACCGCACACGCACGTGACGGCCGCCAGGCCCTGGAAATGCACCTGACGCTCAAGCCGGACCTGGTGTTGCTGGATGTGCTGATGCCCCACGTGGATGGCTGGCAGGTGCTTGCCGAAGTGCGTCATCGCGGCCATACGCCGGTGATCATGCTGACGGCGCAGGATCAGGACATGGACAAGCTGATGGGCCTGCGCATCGGGGCCGACGACTACATCGTCAAACCGTTCAACCCGGCCGAAGTGGTTGCGCGCACCCAGGCCGTACTCCGACGCGCCATCGCTTACCACTACCGCGCCAGCCCCACGGTGCTGCGGGTGGACGCGCTTGAAATTGACCTTGAAAGCTATGAAGTCACGGTGACCCTCGCCGGCCGAAGAGTGCCGCTGGCCTTGACGGTGACGGAGTTCAGGTTGCTGGCCCAACTGGCCAAGGCGCCGAAAAGAGTGTTCAGCCGCGCCGAACTGCTGGCCCAGTGTTCACCGGAAAGTGACAGCCTGGAGCGTACCGTCGACAGCCACATCAGCAAACTGCGCCGCAAGCTCGAAGACCTCGGCTTACAAGGCGTACCCACCAGTATCCGGGGGGTGGGCTACCGGTTTGGGTGTGTGTCGTGAAGGGTCTCAATGGCTTGAGCCGCCAGATCATCCTGTCCATGTCCGCCGTGGTGTTGTGCGTGATCGCCCTGGCCGTGATCGGCTCTTATATTTTCTATGCGTTGCTATGGACGTATTGGCCGCTCACGGACGAAGAAGTGAATGAGTGGCTGCCAGCCAACATCGAATGGGTGTGGATGGGTTTGACCACGTGTGTGAGCCTGGCGGTGGGCTCGATTGTGGCCTTGAAGCTGTCTCGACGAATTCTGATGCCACTGAATTCCGTGGCCGAGAACCTGCGCAAACTCGCCGACGGCGACCTGGATGTACAAGCGGTTGCCGGTGACCAGTCGATTGGCGAAGCAGCCATCCTGGTGAACGATTTCAACAGCATGGCTAAACGCTTGCAGCGTATGGCGCAGGAACAGGCGTTCTGGAATGCGGCAATTGCCCATGAGCTGCGCACGCCACTGACCATCTTGCGGGGGCGCCTGCAGGGCTTGGCCGAAGGCGTATTCGAACCGGATACCGCGCAGTTCTACAGCTTGTTGGGCCAGGTAGAAGGACTGACACGCTTGATCGAGGACTTGCGGGTGGTCGGCCTGGCCGACAGTGGCTACCTGGAACTCAACCTGCAGGAAGCCGACCTGGCCACGGGCATTGAGGACGATGTGCGGCTGTTCGAACCCAGCCTCACTGCCGCCGGCTTTGTCCTGCAACTGGACCTGCAACGCCGCACGATGCGCTGCGACCCGGCGCGAATCCGCCAGGCGCTGCTGGCGCTGTTGGACAATATCCGACGGCACGCGACACCCGGAAACGTGATCGTGCACCTGAGTACCCGCGACGGTTTCAACTACCTGCGCGTGCGCGATGACGGCCCCGGTATCGACGAACGCTTCGCGACGCATTTGTTCGACGCCTTCCAACGCGGCGAAAACTCCCGTTCACGCGCCCAAGGCGGCAGCGGCCTGGGCCTTGCGGTGGTGCGCGCCATCGCCCTCGCCCATGGCGGCGCCGTGACCTGCCGGCGCATGGAAAACGGCGGCACGCTGTTCGAACTCAGCTGGCATGTTTGATTTAACGAGGTACCGCGATGCGTAGCTTTTCCTGGGTGTTCAGGAAAACCACCGACTACAGGCACTTTGCTTTGCTGGATGCCGAGCACGTGTGTATTGCGTTCAAGAGCTGTCGCACCAAACCCGTCGGCGAGCACTGGGTGGAAGTTGAACGCGTCAACCTGTCCTGGCTCGGACGACCGCTTCCAGGCTGCCCTCGCGCAGAGGAGCGAGTGTCGACATGAGCAATGAAGTGGCCCGACTTGAGGCGTCGTTAAGACTGCACACGCGGCGCTTGAAAAAACTGCAGCGCGCCTGGGTTCCACTGCAGCAATGCGCGCCCAAGTGGGTATTGGTGTTATGGATTGTCGGCGTCTGCGTGTCGCTGGGCACCCAGTGCTACGGCCACTGGCTGGTGACCGCACCGATGATCTGCGTATTGATCGTGGCGGAAATCATCGTCGAGGAGCGGCAGATGACACTGTTATTGCGCGCGGACCACGCGCGCGATCTGCTCAGGCGGGCGCGACTTGACGGCGGGTATTGATCACAGCGTCGTTCAGCACACGCCGCAAAAACCGGGGCCGCCAACGAACGGCAGCCCCTGTTCCGCGTTTTACACGGCTATTTACAGCCGATCCGGCTCGGCAATTGGCCCTGCTTCGCCTTCAGTGCGGCCTGCACCGACGGCGGCAACTGGTTCCAGAACGTGAGCCCGGAGCGCTCTTCGATGTGCTCAACCGTCACCTGATAATCACAGAAGTTCGCACCTTTAGGCGTTTCCTGGTTCATCACAAACGAGGCATACAGGCCGTCTTCCGGTGAGCGGCCCACAAAGATGATCTTCCAGTACCCGCTGGGAATGGTATGGACCTTGTTCGTGCCCGGCAGCGTGCCGACAAAATGCTCATACAAAGGCTCGGTGGTGACATACACCTGGTCGATGCCGGGCGCTTTGCTGAGGTTGCGCTCCTGGTCTTCAAGGTGCGCCCAGGCCCCCTGGTTGAGCTCGGCCTTTTGCGGCGTGATATTGGACAGGTAATTGAGGGTCTGCCAGTCAGGGACGCCGGCCATCGACGCGAGATTGGCCTGATGGCCACGGTCGACTTTGAGCGCGACATTGGCGCCGTTGTAATCCACCGGGTCGAGCGTTTCCCCTGCGGGGATATCCGGGTCGGTCTTCCAGTCGCGCGGGCGACCGCTGGCCGGGGTGTCCTTGGTGATTTTGTACGAGACCCAGTTCGCAAACTTGGTCGAGCCATTGTTGTTCAACGTGTACGCCTGACGGTTCAAGGTCAGCGGGCTGCCGCCAGCGGGGCACCCCACCGAACAGTTATCGAACGGCAATGCCTGCTGCTGCTGCGGCTGGGCGGGGATCGCGGATTCGCGGGTTCTATCGGGTGTCGTACAGGCCGCTACAAGCGGGATCAACAAAAACGCCAGGTGCTTGAACTTCATACTTCCATGCATGGTGTAGCTCCTTGTGGGTGACTCAATGACCACGGTAAATGGCACGTCGACTGCTGCGGTTCCTTCGCGAGACGACCTGCACACTGAACCACTCCAAACATTTCAATATGAGCAGAGGGTCTGGTTTTTTTGCGGGTTCGGGCTGGCCGACGGCTGAATGCCCAGAGAGACGCGGTGAGCGTCAGGTAGAGCGCCAGCACCTGATGCTCGCGTGGAAACTCTAACGGAGCCGGCCACACGATGGAATCGAACTGACCCGTCGTGCGTTTAATCTTGTACGGGTTCGTAGCGGATTGTCCTGGATTCCAGTGGCTTTGCGCACAAACTTCCTCGCCAACACGCGCGGTTTATCCACGGTGGCCAGGTTCAGAGCCACCCCAGCCGCACGATGCAGGCGGCCAGGCCGCGCACTGCCTGCGGTGTTCGGCGGGAATAAAGCCTCGGGGGTGGGTCGAGCGTTCGGCGGCGCCTTTATTGAGGACTGCTTCGCGTTGAAGTCGGTGATGATCCGCTGCTGAACGCAATCCCATGATGGCCTGACAGCCGACCCGGAACCCGATTGAAGGCGATTTATGGATCCATTAAACCCTTTTGCGTCCGATAATCGCCCGGAATAACCCGATTACCGGCTTGACCGCCACCTGACTCTCCAATTTAATGGATCCATTAAATAACAATAATCCGTTGCCTGGAGAGTCACCATGTACCCGAAGAACACGTGGTATGTCGCTTGCACCCCCGATGAAATCGCGCAAAAACCGTTGGGCCGGCAGATCTGCGGTGAAAAAATGGTGTTTTATCGTGGCCTGGAAGGCGCCGTGGTGGCGGTCGAGGACTTCTGCCCCCATCGTGGCGCACCGCTGTCGTTGGGCTATGTCGAAAACGGCCACCTGGTGTGCGGCTATCACGGCCTGGTCATGGGCGGTGACGGCAAGACCGTCGATATGCCGGGCCAGCGGGTGCGCGGCTTTCCCTGCAACAAAACCTTCGCCGCCGTTGAGCGCTACGGTTTCATCTGGGTCTGGCCGGGTGATCAGGCCCAGGCCGACCCCGCGCTGATCCACCACCTGGAGTGGGCGGTGAGTGACGAGTGGGCCTACGGCGGCGGGCTGTTTGATATCCAGTGCGATTACCGCCTGATGATCGACAACCTGATGGACCTGACCCACGAAACCTACGTGCACGCCTCCAGCATCGGCCAGAAGGAAATCGACGAAGCGCCACCCGTGACCACGGTGAACGGGGACGAAGTGGTCACTGCTCGGCATATGGAAAACATCATGGCCCCGCCGTTCTGGCGCATGGCCCTGCGCGGCAACAACCTGGCCGACGATGTACCGGTGGACCGCTGGCAGATCTGCCGCTTCACGCCGCCCAGCCATGTATTGATCGAAGTCGGCGTGGCCCATGCCGGCAAGGGCGGCTACACCGCCGCCGCCGAGCACAAGGCCGCGAGCATCGTGGTGGATTTCATCACTCCGCAAACCGACACCTCGATCTGGTACTTCTGGGGCATGGCGCGCAACTTCAACCCGCAGGATGAGGCACTCACCGCCAGCATTCGCGAAGGCCAGGGCAAGATTTTCAGCGAAGACCTGGAAATGCTCGAACGCCAGCAACAGAACCTGCTGGCCCACCCGACGCGTAACCTGCTCAAGCTGAATATCGACGCCGGCGGCGTGCAGTCGCGCAAGGTCCTGGACCGCCTGATCGCCCGGGAACGCGCCGGAGCGCCAACATGATTGAAGTCGTGGTGACATCCCGCCGCACCGAAGCCCAGGACATCTGCAGCTATGAACTGGCCAGCGTCGATGGCAGCCCACTGCCGGCTTTCAGCGCCGGTGCGCACATCGACGTGCACTTGCCAGACGGGCTGATCCGCCAATACTCGCTGTGCAATCACCCGCAAGAGCGGCACCGCTATGTGATCGGCGTACTCAACGACCCCGCGTCCCGAGGGGGCTCGCGCAGCCTGCACGCCCACGTGCACACGGGCACCCGCCTGAGCATCAGCGCACCGCGCAACCTGTTCCCGCTGGCCCACGAAGCCCGGCGCAGCCTGCTGTTTGCCGGAGGCATCGGCATTACACCCATCCTGTGCATGGCCGAGCGCCTGGCACACACGGGGGCCGATTTCGAGCTGCATTACTGCGCCCGCGCCCGTGAGCGTGCGGCATTTGTGCAGCGTCTCAAGGCGTCATCGTTTGCCGAGCGGGTGTTCCTGCATTTCGACGAGCAGCCCGACACCGCCCTGCATGCCGCCGAGGTACTGGCGGCGCCGGCAGACGACGTGCACGTGTACGTCTGCGGCCCCGGCGGGTTCATGCAGCACATACTTGAGAGTGCCCGGGCCCAGGGTTGGCAAGAAGCCTGCCTGCACCGTGAATACTTTTCGGCGGCACCGGTGGACAGCAGCCTCGACGGCGGGTTTTCGGTGCAGATCGGCAGCAGCGGCGAAGTCTTCGAGATCCCGGCCGACAAGAGCGTGGTGCAGGTCCTGGAAAGTCACGGCATCGAGATTGCCGTGTCCTGCGAACAGGGGATTTGCGGCACCTGCCTGACCCGCGTGTTGCAAGGCATACCGGAGCATCGCGACCTGTTCCTCACCGAGCAGGAACAGGCGCTGAATGACCAGTTCACGCCCTGCTGCTCGCGCTCGAAAACGCCCTTGCTGGTGCTCGATATCTGAACCGCATCACGACGCGGGCAGGATCACCTTCATGCGTGCGTCGGCGGTGGCGGCGCTGAAGATTTCGGCATAGCGCAAGGTCGCGTTGGCATGCTCGCGCATGATCGCTTCGGCGCGCGCGCCCTGGCGGTTGACCAGCGCGTCGAAGACCGAGTGATGTTGCATGTGGGCATAGTTGAAGCGCCGGTACTCGCGGGCCATGTCCTCGCGGTCCACCGCCAGCGCCGTCACCGACGCAAAGGGCAGGTGGTCATTGCGCGCCAGGGCATCGGCAATCGCCGGGTTGTGGCTGCCTTCGACGATGACCTGGTGAAAGCGCATGTTCAGGTCGTGATAGACCTCAAGGTCGTCTTCGGTCACATAGCCCTTTTCGAACAGTTGATCGCCCTCGACCAGGCAGCGCTCCAGCACGGCACGCGCTTGAGCCGACAACCCCTGCTCGGCGGTCTGGCGCGCCGCCAGGCCTTCGAGCACGCCGCGCACTTCAACCGCACCGGCAATGTCGCTGGGGCTCACCGAGCGCACCTGATACCCGCGCCCGCCGAACGGCACCAGCAGCCCTTCCTGCTCCAGGGTACGGAAGGCCATGCGCACGGGCATGCGCGACACGCCGAAGCGCTGCGCCGTGGGCGTCTCCATCAGCCGCTCCCCCGCCACCAGCTCCCCGCTGGCAATCATCTTGCGCAGTGCGACCAACACCAATTGACCGGGCTTACTCATCCAGGCAACTTCCAGAAAACATGGGCCGCCATAGTACCGCAAGCGCCTGCCGGCGTCAGACGAACGCCAGCGCTGCACGGGCGCTGTCTATCGCCCCCAGGTGCTGGGCCAACCGGGCAGGCAGGTAATCAAAAAAGAACCCGGCACTTTGCAGCTTGGCGGCGCGTAACGGGTCCTCTTCGGGCAATGCCCTGGACACCCGTGCCGCCCGCGCCCAGGCAAAGGCCAACAGTGCCACACCGCACAGCTGGAGAAAATCCGGCGCTGCCCGATAGGGGTATTCGCGGTCTTCCTGCGCCTGTTCACGCAGGGCGCTCACCGTCGCGGCCAGTGAGTCGCACAGGTTGCCCAGTGCCTCGGCGAACGCCGCGCACTCGGCGTACAGCGCGCCCTGCCCGGCCTCTGCACGCAACGTGTCGAGCAGCAAGCCGAACGCCCGACCGTCATCCCCGAGCACCTTGCGCAGCAGCAGGTCGTTGGCCTGGATCTCGTTACTGCCCTCGTAGATCATTGCAATGCGACTGTCGCGCAGGGTCTGTTCGATGGCGAACTCGGCGACATAGCCGTAGCCACCGAAGACCTGCAGTGCATTACTCGCCTGGCGAAAGCCCTGCTCGGTGAAAAACGCCTTGATGATGGGCGTCAGCAGTTGCGCCAAGGCGACGGCCGATGCGTCCTGCTGATCGAGCAGGTGCGCCGCCCAATACCCGATGGCGCGCATGCCCTCGCTAGTGGTGCGCAGCTCCAGCAACACGCGGCGCATGGCCGGGTGATAATGGATCGGGTCGGCCGCCTGGGCGGCCACTGCTTCAGGCCTTGACGGTGCGCGCATCTGCACGCGCTCGGCGGCGTACTGCCGGGCGTTCTGCCAGGCGGCCTCGGCATGCCCCAGGCCTTGCAGGCCGACATGCAGGCGCGCCGAGTTCATCATCACGAACATCGCGGCCAAACCGCGATTGGCGTCGCCGATCAGCCAGCCTTGGGCCGCGTCGAACACCAGCGAACAGGTGGCACTGCCCTTGATACCCATCTTGTGTTCAATGCCGTCACAGCGCACCCCGTTGACCTGGCCAGCGTCCAGTAACTTGGGCACCAGGAACAGTGAAAGCCCGCGACTGCCCGACGGCGCATCAGGCAGCCGCGCCAGCACCAGGTGCAGGATATTGGCCGTGAGGTCATGCTCACCGCCGGAGATAAACAGCTTGCTGCCGCTCAGGCGATAGCTGCCATCCGCCTGGGGCTCGGCACGACAGCGCAGTAAACCGACATCGCTGCCGGCCTGGGGCTCGGTCAGGCACATGGTGGGCAAGGCCTGCCCGCTGATGATCGCGGGCAGGTAACGCGCCTGCAACCAGGGTTCGCCATGCGTCTTGAGGCACAGGTAGGCGCCGTGAGCGATGCCGGTGTACATGGCCCAGGCGTGGTTGCTGGCGTAGAGCATTTCTTGCAACGCGGCGTCGAGCAGTTGCGGCAGGCCCTGCCCGCCCAGCGCCTCGGCGCACGCCAACCCTGGCCAACCGCCTTGGGCATACGCGCGATACGCCTCGGCAAAACCGTCCGGGGTGCTGACCTGGCCCGCCTGCCAACGGCAGCCCTGGCGGTCGCCGCTGCTGTTCAACGGCGCCAGCACGCCTTGGGTGAAACGGGCGGCCTCCTCCAGCACGTGCATCGCCAGGGGCAGGTCCAAAGCCTCCCATGCGTCGTGGGCCTGCAGCCAATGCTCAAGCACAAATTGCATATCGCGCAGGGGCGCCTGATAGCTCCACATCGAGACACCTCATCAAATTAAACAGGCTGTGTATTCAAGCGCGCCAGGCGGGATTTTCGATCAACAGCGCCATGCCCTGCCCGCCGCCCACGCACGCCGCGGCAATCCCGTAGCGCAGGTTGTGCTGGCGTAATTGCCGCGCCAGGCTCATCACCAGGCGCAACCCGCTGGCCGCCAGTGGATGGCCCAGCGCCAGGGAACCGCCTTGGACGTTGAGTCGATCGCTGTCCAGCTCCAGCTCCTGGGCCACCGCCAGCACCTGGGCGGCCTGGGCTTCATTGATCTCGAAGCGGCCGATGTCGCCCAGGCTCAGCCCACTGCGCTGCAGCAACAGGCGGATCGCCGGCGCCGGGCCAATGCCCATGAACTCCGGGGCTACACCGACCACCGCGCTGGCCAGCAGGCGTGTCAGGGCCGGGCGTGTGCAATCAGACGCGCGCCCTACCAGTGCCGCCGCCGCCCCGTCGACCACCGCACAACTGTTGCCGGCGGTTTGCACCCCATCGGCATGCACCGCACGCAACCGTGCCAGGGCCGCCAGGTCGGTCGGCCGTGGGTGGCTGTCTTGGCTGACAACCCCCGCCTGGCGCGCCAGGCTGATGCGCCGCGATTGATAACCCTCAAGCTCGAACACTTGGTTATCCACCGGGACGATTTCGTCGACCCAGGCACCCTCCTGTTGCGCCTGCAACGCGCGCTGGTGGCTGGCGCAGGCATAACGGTCCACGGCCTCGCGACTCAGGCCATAACGCCGCGCCAGGTTATCGGCAGTGGCGATCATGTCCAGACCTGGGGCCGGGTCGTACAGCGCTTCCCAGAGGAAATCCTTGAATTGCACTTCGCCCCCCAGGCGGAACCCACCGCGGTGGGTGTAGGCCGCAATCGGGTTGCGTGACATCGATTCAGCCGCCACGCACAAGGCCAGTTGCACCTCGTCGCGCAGTTGTTCAGCGGCCTGGCGCAACAGCTCGAAGCCGGTAGCGCAGATGCGCTGCACCCCCAGCGCCGGGACCGCTTGCGCCACACCGCTGTACAAGCCGATATGCCGTGGCAGCAAGTAGGCATCGAAGCTGGCCTGGGCCATGGAACCGGCCAGCACACTGTCAACCGCCTGCCCCTGGAGGCCGGCGCGAGCCAGCACTTCACGGCCAACCTTGATGCCCAGGTCGATGGGCGACACCTGGGACAGCGCCCCGCCGAGGTCAACCCACGGCGTGCGCACGGCCTCGAACATCGCCGCATCGGCAAACGCCGAATACTGCCCGGCGCCGCTCACGGTTTGGGCCCGGCACGCAGGATTGTCGGGTCTTCGCCGCGATACAGCGCTTCAACCTTGGCCGCACGCCATTGCAATACCGCGCGCTGGTTGATCGAGCCTTTGTCGGTAATTTCCCCACGGTCGATGGACGCCGGCTCGTCGAGCACGGCAATCCACTCCAGGCGACTGGCATTGCCGGTGGCCTCGCGATTGAGCCGTTGCAGCCAGTCGCCGAACCATTGGCGCACCGGCGCGCTGTTGAGCACCTCGGCGTCGCTGGCCTCTGCGTTCAAGCCCGACAGCCGGCGGCATTCATAGGCCCTGGGGAACACCAGCGCTCCCAGGCATTCGCGGTCCGGCGCGGCGATCACCAGGTCCTGCACATAGGGTGAGCCTTCGAGCACCGCACGATTGCGCAACGGACCGACGCTGACAAACACCCCGGAGGACAGCTTGAAGTCTTCGGCAATACGCCCGTCGAACATCAGCCCCCAGTGTGGCTGATGGGGATCGGCGAGCTTGATCGCATCACCGGAACAGTAATACCCCTGCTCATCGAACACCTCGGCGGTTTGCTCGGGCGCGCGCCAATACCCCGGCATGATGTGCGGCCCGCGAAAACGCCCTTCAAACTTGCCGTCCACCGGCACCAGGCGCACCTCGCAGCCTGGCGCGGGCAAGCCGATATAGCCGGCCATGGACAACGGCCCGGTGGTGAACGTGCAGGACGGCGCGGCTTCGGTCATGCCCAGCCCGGCCATCATGCGGATACGCTCGCCGCAGTGCTGTTCGGCCACGCGGTCGAGGCGGTCCCAGACACTTTGCGACAGGCCGGCGGCAGCGAAGAAGAACAGTTTCATCCGCGCAAAGAACCGCTCGCGCAACGCGGCGTCCTGTTCCAGGGCGTTGACCAATTCTTCCCAGCCCTTGGGCACCGTCAGGTAGGCGGTGGGCGAAATTTCCTTGAGGTTGCGCAGGGTCTGGGCAAAACCCTGGGTTGTGGGTTTGCCGTCGTCGAGGTAAAAGGTGCCGCCGTTGTAGAGCACGATGCCGACGTTGTGGCTGCCGCCAAAGGTGTGATTCCACGGCAGCCAGTCCACCAGCACCGGCGGCTCCTCGCCGAACACCGGAAATGTCTGCAAGAGCATTTGCTGGTTGGCGCACAGCATGCGCTGAGTGGTGATCACTGCCTTGGGCAGTTTGGTCGAGCCCGAGGTAAACAGGAATTTGGCAATGCTGTCGGGTCCGGTGGCGTTGAAAGCCGCGTCGGCCTCAGTACCGGCCGACGTGTGCAACAGGCTGGCGAAGCTGATCTGAGTGCGCCCGGGCAACTGGCCGCGCACGCTGATCAGCGGCGTTTCGGGCGGCAATACGGCATCGATCGCCCGCTGGTAGGCCGGCGCGTCGCTGACGAACACCAGACCGGGTTGCAGCAGGTCACAGACATGCCGCAGCTTGGCGAAATCCTGGGACAACAACGAATACGCCGGCGATACCGGGCAGTAAGGAATACCGGCGTACATCGCGCCGAGGGCGACCTGCAAATGTTCGATGTCGTTGCCCGACAGCAATGCCAGCGGCTTGTCCGCCGACAGCCCGTAACTCAGCAGGCCCTGGGCAATCGCGCGTACGCCGTCGAGCATCTCGCGGTAGCTGACACGGCGCCAATCACCGCCGGCCTGGCGTGCCGCGATAAACGTCTGCTCGGGCCGCACCCGCGCCCAATGCACCAGGCGATCGAGCAAGCGCGCCGGCAACTCGGCCAGGGGTTCCAGGGAGCGCATGTGCAACACGCCCTGTTCTTCAGTGACCGCCACCGGTGCGTGGCCGATGGAGACCTCGCGGTATCGCGGTGCGGGCTGGGGTTGCGGTCGGAATTCGGAACTCACAAGGGTGTCCTCCAGCAAGGCGGATCACAGCCGCCTTGTTATTGTTAGGTCGCAGCAACTGCTCAGATCGGGTAATGCCGTGGCCCGTTCTGCAAGGTCACCCAGCGCAATTGCGTGAAGTGCTCAATGGACGCCTTGCCACCAAAGCTGCCGTACCCACTGGACTTGACCCCACCAAACGGCATCTGCGCCTCGTCATGCACCGTCGGGCCATTGATATGGCAAATACCCGACTCGACCCGCTGCGCCAGCGCCAGCGCGCGCCCGGTGTCGCGACTGAAGATCGCCGCCGACAGGCCGAACTCGGAATCGTTGGCCAGCCGCAACAAGGCTTCATCACCCTCACCACGCAGCAGCACGGCAACCGGGCCAAAGGACTCTTCGCGGTACACGCGCATCTGTTCGGTGACACCCTCGATCAGGGTCGGCTGCAGGATGCTGCCCGCCAGTTGGCCGCCTGCCACCAGCCGCGCGCCCTTGGCCAGGGCATCGTCGATCAGGGCCTTGATGCGTGTGCCGGCGCTGGCGTCCACCAGCGACCCCAGTACCGAATCCGCCGCCGCGGGATCACCCGCATGCAGGGTCGCGACCTTGGCCGCCAGCTTGGCGGTGAACGCATCGGCGACCTTGGCATCGACGATCAGGCGTTCGGTGGACATGCAAATCTGGCCCTGGTTGAAATAGGCGCCAAACGCCGCCGCCGCTACAGCAGCGTCAAGATCGGCATCGTCGAGCACCAGCAACGGCGCCTTGCCACCCAGTTCCAGCAACGCCGGCTTGAGGTGACGCGCCGAGAGCTCGCCGACAATCCGCCCGACATGGGTCGAACCGGTGAAGTTGACCCGCCGCACTGCCGGGTTGGCGATCAGCCGCTCGACAATCGCGGCGGCATCCGCCGGGGCATTGCTGATGACGTTGACCACGCCATCGCCCAAGCCTGCATCCTGCAATACCTGGCCAATCAGGCGGTGCACCGCCGGGCTTATTTCCGAGGCCTTAAGCACCACGGTATTCCCGCAGGCCAGCGGCATGGCGATGGCGCGAGTGGCGAGGATGACCGGCGCGTTCCACGGCGCGATGCCCAGCACCACGCCGCACGGTTGACGCAAGGCCATGGCGAAACTGCCGGGGACATCCGAGGGAATCACCTCGCCTGTGATCTGGGTGGTCATCGAGGCCGCTTCGCGCAGCATATTGGCCGCCAGGCGCACATTGAAGCCATACCAGTTGGCCATGGCGCCGGTCTCGCCGGCGGCGGCGATGAATTCACTGCTGCGCGCCTGCAATTGCTCGGCAGCGTTGAGCAAGCGGGTGCGGCGTTCGTTGGGC
Source organism: Pseudomonas sp. AP19 (assembly GCF_001728855.1). Lineage (NCBI taxonomy): Bacteria > Pseudomonadati > Pseudomonadota > Gammaproteobacteria > Pseudomonadales > Pseudomonadaceae > Pseudomonas > Pseudomonas sp. AP19. The sequence goes on from NZ_LXJP01000023.1 coordinate 83,415, forward strand.
GCCAGCGCCGCCCAGGCAGGGAACGCGGCTTGGGCGGCGGCGACGGCGGCGTCGGCATCTTCCAGGGTCGCAGCGGCCACCCGCGAGACCACTTCACCGGTCACCGGGTTGCGACGTTCGAAGGTTCGACCGTCACGGGCGGGGCACGACTGGCCGCCGATCAACAGGGGCACGTCCAGCATGGTGATTCCTCTTTATTGTCTTTATCGGGAACACGTTCAAGCAGGGTACAACGGCGCGGCCAGGCGGCCGCGCCCTTCAGCGTTTATAGGCCTGCAGGCCAGGCTTGATGCTCTTGTCGTCGAGGAACTGTTTCATGCCCTGCTCGCGACCGCCTTCGGTGTCGAGCAGACGCGACTGATCGAGCTTGGCGTAGAGGTAATCCTCGTTCTGCTCCCAGGTCAGTTCGCGGCAGCGCTTGAAGCCATGCTTGGCGGCACGCAGCACCACCGGGTTTTTCTCGAGCAGGTTACGCGCCAGTTCGATGGTCACTTCGCGCAGTTGCGCCAGCGGCACGCTTTCGTTGACAAGGCCCATTTCGGCGGCTTTCTGCCCGCCAAAGGTCTTGCCGGTCATGATGTAGTACAGCGATTGACGATGGCCCACGGTGTCGGCCATGGCCTTGCTCACCAGGTTACCCGGCGGGATGCCCCAGTTGATTTCCGAAAGGCCGAAGGTCGCTTCGTCGGCGCAGATCGCCAGGTCGCACGCCACCAGCGGGCTGAAGCCACCGCCGAAGCACCAGCCATTGACCATGGCGATGGTCGGCTTGGCGTACATGCGCAGCAGTTTCCATTGCCATTGCGAGGCTTCGCGGCGGATTTTCTCCTGGAGGATTTCCGGGCCGGCATCCACTTCGCGAAAGTATTCCTTGAGGTCCATGCCCGCCGTCCAGGCTTCGCCCGCACCGGTGAGGACCAGCACGCCGGCGGCAGGATCCTGCTCGAGGGTTTCCAGGACGTCGATCATTTCCCGGTTCAGGGTCGGGCTCATGGCGTTGCGTTTTTCCGGACGATTGAGAATGACCCAGGCGATGCCTTCTTCGATCTCAACCTTGACTGTGGTCCAACGGCCTTCGTAATTGCTCATGGCGGTACGCTCTTGTTCTGGGTGTGAAGATGATTCGAAATTAAACCGCAAATATAGTTATGTCAATTAACTATTAATCTGAATAACCAATATTTTTCCTGCTTAAAACCCGCGTGGCGCATGCGCTGTGAAAACCCGGCATAGCCATAGCGCGCCAACACCGGCAAACTAGATACTCTTATTAACCTGCACCTTCTGAGGATTGCACTGCCAATGGCCAAGCCTTCCACCATCGCCACCGCCAGCCAGGCCCTGCCCGACAACGACGAGGTACGGCCGCCGCTGGATTCAGCCCTGGACGATCTGATCGGTTACGCCATGCGCCGCGCCCAGCTCAAGCTGTTCCAGAACCTGATCGGCCGGTTGTCGGACCACGACCTGCGCCCGGCGCAGTTTTCGGCCCTGGCAATCATCGAGCAGCACCCTGGGCTGATGCAGGCCGACCTGGCTCGCGCCCTGGCCATCGAGCCGCCCCAGGTGGTGCCGTTGCTGAACAAGCTGGAAAGCCGCGCCCTCGCCGTGCGGGTGCGCTGCAAGCCGGACAAGCGCTCCTACGGGATCTTCCTCAGCAAGACCGGCGAAACCCTGCTCAAGGAACTCAAGGACATCGCCGCACAGAGTGATCTGGACGCCACTGCCGCCCTTGACGGCCAGGAACGTGAAGAGCTGCTGCGCTTGCTGAAGAAGGTCTATCAGGACTGATCGGCTTACCAGAGCGCCACGGTGTAGAGCACCAGGAAACGGGTCTGGTTTTCATCGCGAAAGGCCGCGCCGCTCGGGAAGTCATTGCGGTAGATCGACTTGCGTGCCATGAACCCGACGTTCTTCAGCGGGCCGCTCTGAATCACATACCCCAGTTCCATCTGGAACTCGCGCTCCTTGCGATCCTCGGCGTTGAAAGCGGCCAGTTCGATGTGGTCGCCACGCACATAACGCAGCCGAGTCTTCAGCCCCGGCACGCCTGCTGCCGCGAAGTCATAATCGTAGATGGCCTGCCAGGTGCGTTCCTTGGCGTTGAGAAAGTCCGAGCTCATGGTCAGCTCGCTCATGCCCATCAACTCTGTTCCCGAGATATAGGGCGTGGCCGTCTCCCCGCTTGAGTGCATGTAGCCAAGGCTGACGCGATGGCCGCCCAGGCGGTAGCCAAACAACGCCGAGAGGTTGCGGTTATCCACCTTGCCCGCCTTGGCACTGCCATCCTCACGGCTGAAAAAACTGCGCAGGTCGCTGGTGAGCACACCATCGCCCACCGGCAGGTTGTGCAGCAGCGCCAGGGTGTCCTGCTGGTAGAGGTCCGCGATCTGCGAGTGATAGACCCGCAGGCTGAGGTCTTTGTTGACCTGATAGTCACCGCCCACATAAGCCAGGTGCGAGGTGGTGGCGGTGGCGTTGAAGCGCCGGTTGGGTGAGGCGATGGTCATCGCCTGGTAGTCGGTGGAGTCGCGCTTGTTGATGCGGTCGATATAGCCCGTGTTGAGTGTCAGGCCATCGATGTCCTTGGAGCTCAACGTGGTGCCGCGAAACGTTTGCGGCAGCAGCCGCGACGGGCTGGCAAAGGCAAACGGCAGGAAGATCGACACATCGCCGGCCTTGACCGTGGTTTGGGCGAACCGCAGTTTGGCGGTTGGGGCCAGCCGCGAGTACTCGTCGGCGGCGCGCTTGTCGCTGGCCGAAACCGGCAACAACTCGGTACCGCTGCGGTCCGGCGAAGAGTCGAGCTTGACCCCCATCAACCCGCGTACATCCAGGCCAAAGCCCACCGGGCCAAGGGTGTAACCCGATTCCAGGTTGAGGATAAACGCCTGGGCCCATTCCCGCGCGGCGGTCTTCGCACCGTCGTCCTTGTAGTCGCGGTCCAGGTAGTAATTGCGCAAGGTCAGGGTGCCGTGGCTGTCGTCGATAAAACCTGCAGCCCATAGCGAACCGGGCAGCACGCTCAAGGCCAGCAATGCCATCAGCCGGCGTGGAGTGTTGTTCGACACACAGGAAACGGACGCCGCTGCAACGGCGCCCTCCATAGGGAGTTCTGGCATGTTCGATGTCCATTTTTGTTGTTGTTATTGGGTTGGCGCACGCGCGGCCCTGTCAGCCTCGCAAACAAAGAATGGAAACAGCCGACGGTACTCGTCAACCGTAACTGACCGATAATCGAACATTAATAAAGCTATCTATTTTTTAGCCATTCACAAACAAGTATCTCAATCGATTGAATCTAATCACTTTATTCTGTTTTTTTACGGATTTTATTCCACGATTCATTTTTTAGTTATATTTGTTATCTTAATCTTCAGCAGCCACTCAAGCTCGCCACCACAACAAAAACAACAATGAGGTTTGCCATGGACAGTCCATCGCGTCGTTCGACGCTGACTATTGCGTTGTGCTTTATCGTTGCGCTGATCGAAGGGTTCGATCTGCAAGCCGCCGGCACCGCCGCCGCCGGGTTACGTCAAACCTTCGCCCTGGATCCGAAGATGCTCGGTTGGGTGTTCAGCGTCGGCATCATCGGCCTGCTGCCGGGGGCGTTCTTCGGGGGCTGGGTTGCCGACCGGATCGGGCGCAAGAAAATCCTGGTGAGCGCCGTGCTGCTGTTCGGGCTGTTTTCCCTGAGCACCGCGTTTGTTGACAGCTACTCAAGCTTGTTGCTGGTGCGCTTTCTCACCGGCCTGGGGCTGGGCGCCGCGTTGCCCAACCTGATCGCGCTGTGCGCCGAAGCGGTGAGCGAACGCAATCGTGGCACGGCCATCAGCGTGATGTACTGCGGGGTGCCCCTGGGGGGTGCATTGGCCGCAGTGGTGGCGATGTTTTCCAGTGAGCACTGGCAGACCACGTTTATTATCGGCGGCCTGGCGCCCTTGCTGGCCGTGCCGCTGATGATCCTGCTGCTGCCTGAATCCAGCGCCTTTCGCCAACAGTTCGACAACACGCACGGCGCCCGCCCCTCCACCGGCCAGGCGCTGTTCGGCGACGGTCGCGCGCGCACCACACTGGCCTTGTGGCTCAGCTACTTCTTCACCCTGACCGTGATGTACATGCTGCTTAACTGGCTGCCGTCGCTGTTGCTGGAACAGGGTTTCAGCAAACCCCAGGCGGGCATGGTGCAGATGCTCTTCAATATCGGCGGCGCCCTGGGTTCGCTGCTCGGCGGCGTGCTGCTGGACCGCTGTAATGCCCTCAAAGTGGTGGTGTCCGTGTATGCCGGGTTGCTGGCGGCCCTGGCCGGGGTCGGGCTGTCGGTGGGCATCGTGCCCATGGCTATTGCCGGCTTTGCCGCCGGCTTGTTCGTGATGGCTGCGCAGTTGGTGCTGTACGCCTCGGCACCGCCCTCGTATCCAACCTCGGTGCGTGCCACCGGCGTCGGTGCCGCTGTGGCAGTGGGCCGCCTGGGTTCGGTGGCCGGGCCGCTGGCGGCCGGGCAACTCCTCGCCGCCGGCGCCGGCACGGCCGGCGTACTGCTGGCGACCTCCCCCGGCGTGGTGATCGCCGCACTGACCATCATCAGCGTCATGGTGCGTACGGCGCCACTGAACCTGGCCACTCCGCAAGCGGCCAGGCCCACCAAAGCCTAGAACTGGTGCAGCCAATTGAGCACCAGCTTGTTGCCCTCGGTGCGGTTCTGCGCCTGCTGTTCGAAGTAGGCGTTCACCGATAGCACGTTCTCCTTGTTGAAGGCGTAGACCAGGCCTGGGCCGATGGCCCAGACCTTTTCGCGACGCCCGCTCACAGCGTGCCCGTCCACCTGGGTGTCGGTGATCTGCTTCAGCCAGTAGCCGTTAACCCCCACGCTCAGTTGCGGGTTCAAGGCATATTGCAGCGTCAGGTTGGCATGCAATGCCTGGCCGGCCTGGGTATCGGAAACATCCCCGAAGCCTGCCTGCGGATCATCATTCTTGCCATTCCACAGGTACATGAAACGCCCGCTCGCCGACCATGTCGGGCTGAACCAGTACGTCGCCGCGTAATACGGGTTGAATGACCAGAAGTTGCTGCCGGGGTTGATCGAGCGATGGCGGTCATAGGCCCCCACCGGGATCGAAACATCAGCCTCGACACGCTGGGTCAACAGCGGGCTGCCATCGGCGCGGTTCAGGCTTGGCAGTTGCAGGAAGGCACCGACCGTCAGGTCACCGAAGCCAGCACGGGAACTCAACGCCGCATTGTGCAACCCATCGTCGACATTCACCTGGGCCAGGGAAGTGTTGATCAGGGTGAACCCGGGCATCGCGCCATTGGCCAGGGGCTGGCCGACGTAGATGATCTGCGTGGTGGGCGCCACCACTTCCAGGTCCTGCCTGGGCAGCGCCAGCTTGTTGCCGTGGGCATCATTGAAACGGCTGGCCCGCGAGTAGGTCAGGTACTCCTCCAGGTACCAACCGGGGCCGCCCGGCGCTGGCGAGCCGTCGTAGAAACTGGTGCTGCCGAGGTTGAGTCCGGGCAGGTCGTAGGCATGTGCAGTCGATGTCAGTGCGACAAATGTCGTGGCCGCAACCGTCCGCAAGATAGGCTTGAGCATCTTGTATGTCCTGTATTTTTGTTGTTGTTCAAGACTCCCGGCACGCAGGGGCCGCACCGGGATTTATCGCTGTGCCAGGCCCTACACGTAGGTGGCGGCCAACCCACCGTCCACCGGCAGGTTGACCCCGTTGACCCAGCGCGCAGCGTCCGAGCAGAGGAAGGCAATCACCGCCGCCACCTCATCGGCCAGGGCTGGACGGGTCATGCGCTGGCTGTCCTCGGCCACCCGCTGCGGCCCGAGCATGCTGACGAAATCGCCGAGAATCGGCGTAAACACCGGCCCCGGCGCCACGCAGTTGATACGCACCGAGTGATCGCGAAACCAGCCCTGGGATTGTTGGAAGCTCCACACGATCAGCGCTTCCTTGAAGTATTGATAACAGCTGGCCTGCTCCACCGGATTGGCCGCCAGCCACTGCTGCCCGGCCTCGAAGCTGTGTGTCGCGGCCAGCGCCTTGTGCAGCTCCAGCCGTTGCGGCCATTGCGCGCCAAGCACCGAGGCAACATTGACGATGCTGCCGCCCGCCGGCATGCGTGGCAGCAACGATTGAGTCAGGTGCCGCAGCCCCAGGTAATTGACCGTCGCCACCGCTTGCTCGGGCGCCGTACCCGGCACCCCAGCGATGTTGCACAGCCCGTGGACCCGCGCGGGCAGGCGCGCCACCAGCGCATCAATGCTGGCAGGGTCACCCAGGTCAGCCTGGAAGAAGCCATCCAGGGTCAGTTGCGGTTCATGGCGATCCACACCGATCACCGTGGCCCCCTGGAAACGCGCGAGCCGCGCCAGCTCGGCGCCAATGCCGGAAGCGACGCCGGTGACGATCAGGGTTTTGTTGTGCAGGTTCATGTTCAAGCCCTCTTATTTTTGTATAGGCATGGGTGTATCGAATCGATGAGCCAGGGCCCAGAACGGCCACGGCTCAGAATGGATAGGCAGGCGGAGTATTTTTCAGCGTGACCCACTGCCACTGGCTGTACTCGTCCCAGTCCGCCGGCCCGCCGACGCTGCCGCCGTTGCCGGAGGCACCGCGCCCGCCGAACGGGTTGATGCATTCGTCGGCCACGGTCTGGTCGTTGATGTGCAGCAGGCCGCAGTCCAGCCGCTCACCGATGGCCATGGCGCGCCCGACCGACGGCGAGATGATGGCGGCCGAGAGGCCGTACTCCGTGCGGTTGGCCAGTTCGATCGCTTCCTCGTCGGTGGTAAAACTGACCACCGTGGCCACCGGGCCGAACAGCTCTTCCTCAAAGGCGCGCATGCCCGGACGTACGCCACTGAGCACGGTGGGCTGGTAGAACAACCGGTCATAGTCGCCGCCTGCCTCCAGCCGTGCGCCGGCCTGCAGGCTATCGCTGACGATCTCGTGCACGCGCAGCAATTGCCGTTGGTTGATCAACGGGCCGAGCGCCGCTTCACCCCGGGCGGCATTGCCCACCGTGAGTGCCCGGGCCTTGTCCGCCAGCTTGCGGGTGAGGCTTTCAGCGATGGATTGATGCACGAGAATCAGCCCGGTCGCCATGCAGATTTGCCCCTGATGCAGCCAGGCGCCCCAGGCTGCATTGCTCGCGGCCAGGTCGAGGTCGGCGTCTTCAAGAATGATCAGCGGGTTTTTCCCGCCCAGCTCCAGCGCAACCTTTTTCAGGTGTCGCCCGGCCACTTCAGCGACTTTGCGCCCCGCCGCCGTCGACCCGGTGAACGCAATCATCCGCACATTCGGATCGCGGCACAGCGCCTCCCCCGCCGGCGCCGTGCCGGGCATCACCTGCAGCAGGCCCTTGGGCAAGCCCGCCTCTTCAAACAGCCGGGCAATGAGAAAACCCCCACTGACCGGGGTCTGCGGGTCAGGCTTGAGCACCACTGCATTGCCTGCCGCCAGCGCCGGGGCCACTGAGCGCAGTGACAGCACCAGCGGAAAGTTGAACGGTGAAATCACCCCGACCACGCCGTGGGGCTGGCGCCGTGCATAGGACAATCGGCCGGCTGCACTGGGCAGCACCACCCCGTGAGGTTGGGACAACAGCCCCGCCGCCTGATGCAGCAGCACAATCGCTTCACGCACTTCGTGCTCGCCCTTGAACAACGCGCCCCCGGTTTCCCGGGCGACGTACAGCGCCAGCTCGGCGAAGGACCGCTGGGCCAGGTCCGCCGCCTTGCGAAACACCTCGGCGCGCTCCCGTGGGCCCAACGCAGCCCAGGCCGGCTGCGCCAGCGCCGCACTGCGGCAGGCGACGGCGATGTCGGCCGGGTTGGCCATGGCGCAGCGCATCAGGGGTTCGCCGGTGGCGGGTTCAATCACGTCAATCACAGATCCCGAAACGGGAATCCAATCGCCGTTGAACAGGCATTCGGACGCGATGGCCCGCTGTAGAAAGGGGGTGGTTTCAGACATTGGCATTGGCAACTCCGGTTCTTGTAATTGTCATCGTCTGCACAGGGTGCAAACGCCGCATCAAGCCTTGAGCAAAGGCTGTGCCGCTTGCACGCAACGGCGCGCACATAAACCGGCGAGGGCTCTGGGTCGAGGCCTGCCGCGCAACGCTCACACGCCTGGGGCGATCGCCCGCAAAAAACCCGGGCTTCGCCACTTGTTCAATTGATAAGGTTATGTTTTATAACTATCTGAGCAGTTGCTCATATCGATCACTCGCTTTGCAGGGGCATAACAATGACTAATCCCCACAGCGCGCTGCCCGACGACCGGGTGGCCAGCGCGCCGTCCCCTCCGCGTGGCGACAGTCGCCAACTCAGTGACAGCAGCTCGCCCACCACAGCGGAACTGGCCGATTGCCTGTTCTTTTCCCCTGAAGACGGGCGCATCTGGCTCAACGATCAACGCATGTTGTTGCTGCACAGTTCGTCGTTCGGCGCCCTGCGCGCCGAGGTCATCGAGCGCCTGGGACTGGACCAGGCCCGGGGCCTGTTCACCCGCACCGGTTATGCCTCCGGCGCACGGGATGCGCGCTTGATCCGCGAGCGCTGGCCACAGGCCGATGCCGCCGCGGTGTTTCGCGCCGGGACACACCTGCACACCCTGGAAGGCATGACCAAGGTCGAACCGCTGCACTTCAAGTTCGATGCCGACTCGGGGTTCTATGAAGGGGAATTTCTCTGGCACCACTCGTGCGAAGCCGATGAACATGTGGGGGCCTACGGCATCGGCCAGGACCCGGTGTGCTGGACCGAAACCGGCTACGCCATCGGCTTCGTCAGTGGCCTCTTCGGGCAAATGGTGATTTTCCGCGAAGTGGAATGCCGTGGCATGGGCCATCGCCGTTGCCGCGTGATTGGCAAGACGGCCGAGCAATGGGGTGATGTCGAGCAGGACCTGCGCTACCTGAATGTGTCCCAGGCCGTCACCGGGCCTGCCACCCCCACGCTTGCAGGCCCGGTGGGCAGCGCTGGCGAAACCCGCCCGCCACAACCGTTGGTGGGCGCCAGTGCCGCGTTCAACGCGGCGATGCAAGCGCTGCAAAGGGTTGCATTGACGCCCGCGACGGTGCTGATCAGCGGGGAGTCCGGCGTGGGCAAGGAGATGTTTGCGCGCCAGCTGCACCAGCTCAGTCGGCGCCATGACAGCCCGTTTGTGGCACTCAATTGCGCCGCCATCCCGGATAACCTGGTGGAGGCCGAACTCTTCGGTGTCGAACGCGGCGCCTATACCGGCGCGACGCACTCGCGCCCCGGGCGATTCGAACGGGCCCAGGGTGGCACGCTGTTCCTGGATGAAATCACCAGCCTCAGCCTGCCCGGGCAAAGCAAGTTGCTGCGAGCCTTGCAGGAACGGGAAATCGAACGGGTCGGCGGGGTGCGCGGGATCAAGGTGGATGTGCGCGTGGTGGCCGCCACCAATATCGACCTGCGTAAAGCGGTGGCAGACGGAAGCTTTCGCGAAGACCTGTTCTACCGGCTGAACGTTTACCCCATCGCCCTGCCCCCGCTGCGTGAACGCCGGGACGACATCCCGCTGCTGATCAATGCGTTCCTGACGCGCTTCTGCCAGGACTACGCCCGGACCCCGGCAGGCCTGACCATGCGCGCCCTGAAGACGTTGCTGCGCTACGACTTCGCGGGCAATGTGCGCGAGCTGCAAAACCTCATCGAACGCGGCCTGATCGCCAGCGACGACGGCCAGGCCATTGACCTGGTGCATCTGTTTCGCAACGAACCGCTGCCCGCCGAACCCTATGGCCTGGACGATCAGGGCAGCCTGTCAAATACCGGGCAGGCGCCGCGCTCGACGCTGCTGGATACCCTCGACCCGTTGGACCAGGGGTTTTCCATCGAAGGGCTTGAATCGCGCCTGATCACTGAAGCGTTGCAACAAAGCGCCGGCAACCTGGCTGCGGCCGCCAGGCTCGTGGGGCTCAGCCGTGCTCAATTTGCTTACCGCATGAAGAAGCACCGGCGGCAAACCCCTTGAAAGGCAATTAGTGCTTTAAAAGCTTTACCCAATTAAGTATTTTGCAGGGGTATGGGGCCAACACGCGCCCCTCTTTTTATTCGTGACAAGGATCTCCTGTGAGCGGACTGCGTGAACGTCAGAAAGCCGAACGCCGGCAAGCTATCAGTAAAGCGGCGGTCGAACTGTTTGAGCGCCAGGGTTTCCAGAACACCACCATCGAACAGATCGCCGGCCAGGCCGGGGTATCGCCGCCGACGGTGTTCAAGTACTTCGGCAACAAACAGGAAATCATCCTGGAGATCCTGCACCACGCCGATCAACGCGCGATCAGCGATACCCGCAGCCTGATCCACGAAATCGACGACCCGGTCGAAGCGCTCTGCCACCTGGAACGCCTGCTCACGGGCTATGCCCTGGAAGTCATGCACCCCAGCCTGTGGCGTGAACTGCTGCCACTGATCCTGTTCGGCGGCAGCAATGGACTGCCCGAAGGCTATCGGGCCATGAACGATGCGCTCAGGGCCGAAATCAGCGAACTGCTGCGGGAACTGCAACGGGCCGGCAAGCTACGCGCGCAACTCGATGTGGAATTGGCCGCGTTCCTGTTGAACGACTATTCGCACCTGCAATTGTTCAGGCTGGTGAACCAGGAACACCCGGATATCGACGCGCACTCAACCCAGGTCAGGCGTATCACCGAGCTGCTGTTTTACGGCATGCAGGCCTGACCGCTTCTGGCGGCGGGCCTCAGTAAAAGCGATAGCAACGAATCACCACCTGGTCGGCGCACGGATAATGCACCAGGCCGATAAAGCTTGATCGGGTGAGCCAGTCCAGCCGCCCCTTGGCCACCTGGAACACCGGCGTGCAGGTGCAGCGGTATTCCGTCTCAGGAATCGGCCATTGGCCGTCGCTTTCCAGCTGGCGGCCATACTCAGTCAGGCTCAGCACACCCCGGTTACGGATGTTGATCACCTCGCCTTCGTCGGTCCTGACGCTGTAGCGGGCATCCAGTTGACCGATGCCATCCGGGCGCAAAAGAAAGCAATCTGCTCCGCCCGCCAAGACCTGGCCGCTGATGCCGACCCCATCGAAATCCCCGCCCAGAATCGGGTAGTTGCAGCGCAGGCCTTCAACGCTGTCGCCCAGCATCACACCCGGCCCAATCGCAACGCGAAGGGTCAGCACCCGCTGCAAGTTGGGGGCAATATTCATCCGTTCAGGCATGGCAAGCTCCGAGCCCGGCGCACACGCACCGGGCCACACAGATCAACGGTTGCTCTTGATGGCGGTCCAGGTGCGGGTACGGATGCGCTCCACGGCGGGCGGAATCGGCTCCAGGGCAAACAGGGTCTTGCGCGCTTCGTCCGGCACATACATGTTGGGGTCGTTGCGGATGCTGGCGTCCACCAGCGCAGTAGCGTCCCTGTTCGGGTTGGGGTAGCCGATCTTGTTGCTGATACGGGCAATCACGTCCGGGCGCAGGATGTAATTGATGAACGCATGGGCTTCCGCCAGATCGGGGGCCTTGGCCGGGATCATCATCACGTCCGACCACATCGGCGCGCCTTCCTTGGGCAGTGCCATCTGGACCTTGACGCCCTTGCCGGCGGCATCTGCCAGGCGCATGGCCAGTGCGACGCCGCCGGACCAGCCCACGCCCACACAGATATCACCGTTGGCCAGGTCCATGCCGTAGCGCGACGAGTTGAAGTAAGTCACGTAAGGGCGAATCTTCATCATCACCGCCTGGGCTTGCACATAGTCCTCACGCTTCTGGCTATTGGGGTCGAGGCCCTTGTAGTGCAAGGCAATCGGCAGGATCTCGTTGCCGGCGTCGAGAAAACCCACGCCACAACTGGCGAGCTTGGCGAGGTTTTCTTCCTTGAAGATGATGTCCCAGCTGTTCATCTGCACGTCGGGGCCGAGGGCTTTGCGCACCTTGTCGACGTTGTAGCCGATCAATGTGGTGCCCCACAGGTAAGGCGCGGCGTAGCGGTTGCCGGTGTCACCCACGGCTTCCAGGGACTGCATGAACTGCGGGTCCAGGTGCTGCCAGTTGGGCAACTGCTTGCGGTCCAGCGGTTGCACGGCACCGGCCGTGATCAAGTGCCCCAGGTTGGCGGTGCCGGGGAACACCACGTCGTACCCGGAGTTGCCCGTCAACAGTTTGGACTCCATGGTTTCAGCACTGTCGAACACATCGTAAATAGGCCGAATACCGGTTTCTTCCTCGAAGCTCTTCAGCACTTCGGGTGGCAGGTATTCGATCCAATTGTAGATCCGTACGGTTCGTTCTTCAGCCAGGCAAACACCACTGATGAGCAACGAGGCGACAGTGCCCAGCACGGTATTACGCAGAAATCTGTTCATGATCAAAACACTCCAGCGCGGCCGCGATGGCTCGCAGCACTTAATAGCGGTAGGTGAAATACAGTTCCAGCGCACTGAACGTCTGGTCATCGCCAAACACCTGTTTGGCGGCGGCCAGTGGCTTGACCCAGTTGTACGACAGCGACGTATAGAACGACGGTGTGGGTGTCCAGTCGAGGAAAACCACACTTTCGTCGGCAAAGCGCCGATCGCTGACCGGTGCGCCCAGGTAGTTTTTCTCGTCCAACCAGAACTGGTAGTGAATCGCGCCGAGGGTCAGGGTTTCGTTGAGGTGGGTCTTGAGGGAGAACTGCTGGACATTTTCGTTGCTGTTGAACAGCAGGTAGTTGCCGACCACGTCCCCGACCAGCCACGTGCTCCAGTCGACAAAGCCTTTGCTCAGTGGGTCCCAGGCTTTTTGGCGGTTGTCGGTGAGGTTGTCGTCGCCGGAAAAGCTCGCGTAGCGGTAGCCAAGGACCGGCGTCAGCGGCAAGGTGTTGAAGGCATAGTCGGCCTGGGCATACCAGGCGCTGGCAGCGTAATCGACACCCTCGCCACTGCCCCGCTCCAGCGCGTACTCAGCATTCAGCGTCAGCGCCTGTACGCCGGGCACCTTGGCGTTGAGCGCCCGCAGGTTGTACACCTGCATCCCGTCCCGGCGGCGCGGGAGCGTGCTGCCTCTGGGGCCAAGGGCATTGACCTTCATGGCCATGGCGCCGAGCGTCACCTGGTCATCGAGGTTGTAATCCACGTTGACGCCGGTCATGCGAAAATCGCCCAAGTCATCATCGGTGCGTAAGGTGAAGGCCTGAGACTTCAGCGCGCCATGATCCCAGGCGAGGATCGCCGAATCCTTGAAGGCGGTTCGCGGGCCGAGCCAATAAGCACCATCCTTGTACTGGTCGAGGTTACCGTCCATGACGATGAACCCCGTACCGATCATATAGTTCTGGCGGCCGGCGGTGAGCTTCCACTCGCCGGCGCGAAAACCGCCATAGAGTTCTTCGGCAGCGGCCTTGCCATCGGAACTGCGGCTGAAGCCACCTGCATCACCATCGCCGAAGGTGCTCGCCGCCACCAGGGAACCGCCCGCGAGCAGGCTAAAATCCGGTTGCAACGCATACTCGAGTTTAACCCCCGGCTTTACGTAGACCTCTTGCCAGTTGATCCGGGCGCCGCCGTTTTTACCGTTGCGCGCATCGACCCGGCCGCTGCCGAAGTTGACCCCACGGGTAAACAACGTTGCCCCGCCAGCGGTGAGATTGACTTCGCCCTTGAGATCACCGTCCTCAAAGGTGTAGCCCGCGAATGCGACGTGGGTGGTCAAGGGTAAGCCGACCGCCAACAGCGCTCGAGAGAAACGCTTGCTGAATACCATAAGAAGCTCCTGTGGAATTATTGTTGTTACAGGGCAGTCAATGGCGACGCAGGGCGCCGCCAACACCTGGGCAAGCCAGGTGAATAGAACGCAAAAAATCTTATTGTTTGGCGTGGGTCAGTGGCTCAAGTGGGCGGCGATCGCGCGCAGCATGCGTACGCTGTCGGTGTCGAACGGGCTGACCGCATCGGTGAGCGAAGACTGCTTGACGATCACGACGCCGGACGGCTTGTCGATGAACAGGTATTGGCCATGAATCCCCCCGGCCATCAGGGCCTGGCTGTGGTCGTTGAACACGTACCACTGGCTTCGATAGGAGGCACCGGGCGTCCAGTGGGAGAACTCGGCATTTTGCGCGTAGATCGCCGGATCCGCGCCAGCGGTGATACGGGCCACCGTCTCGGGCGACAGCAGCTCTACGCCATCGTGGCGACCGTTGTTGGCCAACAGGCGACCGAAACGCGCCATGTCTCTCAAGGTGGCGCTGAAGCCCGCCCCGGCCACATTCCGGCCCCAGGGATCGGCCAGAAAATAGCCGTCGCGGTCGCACCCCAGGCGCCCCCAGACCTCCTCCAGCATCTGACTGCACGCCTTGCCCGAGGCACGTTCCATGACCCACGCCAAGGCTTCGGTGGTGGCCGTCACATAATGGAAAAAGCCCCCGTGGCTGCCGCGCTTCTTGAGAGATGGCAAGTACTGGTACAACGATTCGAACTGCGCGTACTGCGCCGGTGCCGGTTGAAAGCCGCAGGCATAGCCGTACTGCGAGCTTTCTGAATTGGGGTCGTCATACACTTCGCTGTAGTCGATGCCCACCGCCATGTCGAACAATTGGCGCACCGTCGCATCGCCAAACGCGCTGCCCGCCAGTTCAGGCACGTAGTAAGCGGCCGGCCGCTCGGGCTTGAGCACGCCACGCGTCACCAGCTGTTCACCCAAGGTACCGATCAGCGACTTGGTGACCGAGAACATGATGTGCCGGTCACAGGCGCGCTGGCCGTTGAAGTAGCGCTCGAACAACACCGTGTCACCCTGCATCACCAAAAAGGCGTCCGTCTGGCTGGCGACAAGGTGCTCGATCACACGGATGCCCAACCCACTCTCACTGTCGAAACACAACTGATCCAGCGCGCGCGGGGCCTCCTGAAGCTGACCGACAGGCCCTGGCCCCGCCGACACATCAATGCTGGGGCGCAGTCGCGCCAGATGACGGAACCCCCACTGATTGAAGGGCGTGCGCATCCAGTTGTTCCACGTTACGCGGTGTTCCGGCGCGGCGGGAAACCCCTGCATCAGCAGCGGCGCCACGCGAGTGGCCAATGAAGACTCATTGGCCTCGACATAAGAAGTCGCGAGGGAGAATTGGGCTTTATGACTCATCGGGATAACCCTGAAGATGACTCTGCATGAAGCAGATGCAGAGAAATAATTACCCCATACAATATTTTAGTCAATAAAACTTTTTACCAGAAAAACAAATATTGCTGCGCGCTTGGATCGGCGCTACACCGTCCTGATAAGCCTCCTGCAACCGGGTCAAATTTTGAAATGCTTGAAAACTGCGTGCACAAGAACGGGCTCGGCGTGTTTTCAGGGAGGTGCGCGGCAAAAGTCATGGAAAGACTTTTCTTTGGGCGAAAAAAAATGGACCTCTTTTCAGAGGTCCATTTTTTAATATTTGGAGCGGGAAACGAGACTCGAACTCGCGACCCCGACCTTGGCAAGGTCGTGCTCTACCAACTGAGCTATTCCCGCGTCTTGGTGGTGTGCATTCTATAGAATCCAGAACCCCCGTCAACCCCTTGATTCAAAAAAGTTTTATTTCTTTTCAACGGTGGTGCGCAGGTGAGGCCAGGCAGCGCGCAAATACTGGAGCATCGACCACAACGTCAGGCCTGCGGCAACGAGCAGCAAGGCGTAGCCCATCAGAACCCAGAAGGAGAAGTCCGAGGGGTTGGCCAGCAGAATCACCAGCGCAAGCATCTGCGCAGCCGTTTTCCATTTGCCCATGTTGGAAACGGCCACGTGGGCGCGGGCGCCGATTTCGGCCATCCATTCGCGCAGGGCCGAGACGACGATCTCGCGGCCGATGATCACCGCAGCCGGCAATGTCAGCCACAGGTTACCGTGTTCCTGCACCAGCAGGACCAGGGCGACGGCCACCATCAGTTTGTCGGCCACCGGGTCCAGGAACGCGCCGAAGGGCGTGCTCTGTTCCAGGCGGCGCGCCAGGTAGCCGTCGAGCCAGTCGGTCGCAGCCGCAAAAGCGAATACCGAACTGGACGCTGCATAGCTCCATTCGTAAGGCAAATAAAACAGCAAAATGAAAATCGGAATGAGCAGGACGCGTAGAACGGTAATCAGATTAGGGATATTCATCGGCACAACTGGCTACGAGGTGAGAAGGCATTCTATTCGCTGTGCAGATTTGCATAAATCAGCTCAGCGAGCTTTTTACTGATACCGGGTGCTTTGGCAATTTCGTCAATGCTGGCACGGGATAGCTCCTGCAAGCCACCAAAATGTTTAAGCAGGTCACGGCGACGGGTCGGACCAACGCCCGCGACCCCTTCCAGGGTTGAGGTTCGACGGGTTTTACCACGGCGGGCACGATGGCCGGTGATGGCAAAACGGTGAGCTTCGTCGCGGATCTGTTGAATCAGGTGCAACGCGGGTGAGTCACCTTTCAAGGTGAACTCATGAGCGGCATCATTCAAGTACAACGTTTCGAAACCGGCCTTACGCGTAGCGCCCTTGGCAACACCCAGCAGAATCAGGTCGGGAACGGCCAGCTCGTTGAGCACGTCACGGGCCATGGACAACTGGCCCTTGCCACCGTCCACCAGCAGGATATCGGGAAGCTTGCCCTCCCCGTCCTTCAACTTGCTGAAGCGCCGCGTGAGGGCCTGGTGCATGGCGGCGTAGTCATCGCCGGCGGTGACACCTTCAATGTTGTAGCGCCGGTAATCGGCCTTGATCGGCCCTTCCGGCCCGAAGACCACGCAGGACGCCACGGTGGCCTCGCCGCTGGAGTGGCTGATGTCGTAGCACTCAAGACGCTGGGGCGGCTCGTCCAGGTTGAGGACTTCGGCCAAGGCGTCAAAACGCGCAGCCACGTGCTGTCGATTCGCCAGGCGCGCGCTCAAGGCCTGTTCGGCGTTGGTCACCGCCAGTTGCTGCCAGCGCGCGCGCGTGCCGCGTACGCGGTGGCTGATGTCCAGCTCGCGGCCGCGCAGCGCGTGGATCGCTTCGATCAGCGTGGGGAAGTCTTCATGCACCACGTTAACGATCAGTTCGGACGGCAAGTCGCGTTCGGGGCTGCTGACGTAGTATTGGCCAAGGAACGCAGCCATGACTTCAGCGACTTCCTCGTCGATACCGGTCTGCGGGAAGAAATTCTTGCTGCCCAGCACTCGCCCGCCACGCACACTGATCAGGTGCACACAGGCGCCGCCCGGGTTAACAAAAGCGGCGATCACATCGACGTCCCCCGTACCGCCCTCCATGCTTTGCTGGTCCTGTACACGCCGCAGCAAGGAAATCTGGTCGCGCAACTCAGCGGCGCGCTCGAAATCCAGGGTGCTGGCGGCCTGTTCCATGGCGCTGGAGAGCTCATCGGTCAGCGCATTGCTGCGCCCTTCGAGGAACATCACCGAATGGCGTACATCCTCGGCGTACTCCGCCGGGTCAACCAGCCCGACACAAGGCGCCTTGCAGCGTTTGATCTGGTATTGCAGGCAAGGTCGCGTGCGGTTTTTGTAGAAGCTGTCTTCGCACTGACGCACGAAAAAGGTCTTTTGCAGCAGGCTCAAACTTTCTCGGATTGCGCCGGCGCTCGGGTATGGGCCGAAATACTTGCCCTTCTGCTTCTTTGCGCCCCGGTGAATACTCAGGCGCGGGAAGTTGCCGTCGGATAAATACACGTAGGGGTAGGATTTATCGTCACGCAGCAGAATATTGTAGGGCGGCCGCCACTCCTTGATCAGCGTCTGTTCAAGCAGCAGCGCTTCGGTTTCATTGGCGG